>NZ_KV797474.1:0-373112 GCF_001809385.1 Staphylococcus sp. HMSC055C03 | reverse complement strand
ATCTTCTCACGGTGCTGCACCTCCTCATATCAATGTTTGTGACGTTACTTTTTTTATACCCCGACTCATTTATAAAAAAACACAATAAATTTTATTGTAAAAAATAAAAGCATAAGTTTGTTTATCTTATGATAAAGCAACTTATGCCTTCATTTTTTTAACTATTCTTCTATTTCTTCCCTGTTACTTTTATGCGATAAAACTTCCGAATGTTTATATCTGGGTTGTTGGTACCGTGGCTTTTCTTCACCTAATGCTCTAAACAACGACCACATCATTAAAATAATAACGATTGAGAATGGCAGTGCTGCGATAATTAATAAGTTTTGAATCGCTTGTGTTCCGCCTGTATAAATCATAATCAACGCAAATAGTGCTAAAATCACACCCCAAGATACTTTAATTGCTGAAGCTGGGTGGATACTTCCTTTTGCACTTAACATACCAAGCACATAAGTTGCTGAGTCTGCTGAAGTGACGAAGAAAATCATGATAACTACTAGCGAAACCAAACTTAATAAAAAGCCGAGCGGATAGTGTTGTAAAGTTGCGAAGGTAGCTGTTTCTGTTGCTTCTTTCGCAATATCCGCAATACCGTTTTTCTGTAAATAGATTGCAGCTGATCCGAAGACTGCAAAGAAGAAGAAACAAACTAAGGCTGGTACAAATAAAACACCTAAAATAAACTCTTTAATAGTACGACCGCGTGACACACGCGCAATAAAGATTCCTACGAATGGTGCCCATGAAATCCACCATGCCCAATAGAAGACTGTCCAGTTCTGCATCCATTGGAATTTTTCTCCGCCGTTTTGCGGAATACGTAAACTCATCCCAAAGAAATTGTAAATATAATTACCTAATGAGTTTGTAAAGTTATTTAAAGTAAAGAGTGTCGGTCCGACTGCGAATAATACGATTAAAACGATAAATGCTAAAATCATATTAATATTACTTAAAGTTTTAATCCCTTTATCGATACCTGACCATGCACTCCATGTAAATAAGAACGTCGCAATAATCACGATAATAACTTGCATTCCGAAGTTAGATGGTACTTTGAATAAATAGTTTAATCCTTCGTTAATTTGCAACGCACCAAACCCAAGTGTTGCCGCAACACCTGTTACTGTCGCAATAATTGCTAATACATCAATGGTACCACCAAGCGGTCCATTCATACGTTTTTCACCTAATAACGGTACCAACGTTGCACTCACTAAACCTGCATAACCACGATGGAAACTGAAATAAGCGAATACTAACGCAACAATACCGTATACGGCCCAAGCATGAACGCCCCAGTGGAAGAACGCAAACTGCATCGCGTCATCAATGGCTGCTTGAGTTCCAGCTTTATGTATCGGCGTTTGAGTAAATGCATGACTGATAGGTTCAGCTGTTGTCCAGAAAACTAAACCGATACCCATACCTGCACTAAACAACATCGCAAACCATGATTGCAGTGAAAACTCTGGATCTTCTCCTTCTTCTCCCAAAGTGATATTTGAATAACGTGAGAAGAGTAAGTAAATACATACAATCAATATCACTAATAATAAAATCAGATAATACCATGTAAAGTATTTAGCGATGAAAGTTGTAATTTGTTGTGTCCCTGCTTCAAGTTGTTTTGGGAAAATCGCACCATAGATTACAAATAATGTACAAATGACGAGCGCAAACCAAAACACTTTGGTAATCTTTTTCTCTTTCATACCAATAATCCCTTTCTAAATTTGTTGATAACATGTAATTACCCGCTATGACGCTTTTCAATCTCATTTATACAATTATTTTTCTTCTCATAAAAAAACTTATCAAATTTATTATGCACTAAAAATAGAAGCACTGAGAAAATGATTCCCTGTGCTTCAAAAATAATTATTCGTTTTCCATATTAATCACTAACTTACCAATCATGGATTGATTTTCTAATAGTTGATGCGCTTCATATAGTGTTTCTGTAGTTAACCCTTGTATTTCCTTCGTTTTCGTATGTTGATACGTACCCGCTTCTAACTTCTTAGTCAAATCTGTCAAATGACGATGGAACGTAATCACATTTAAACCATAGTCCGCACGACCAAACATATAATCATGTGTGAATGTCACGCTCTTACCTTTCAATAAGTTTAAATCTTGTTTTTCATCAAAGGCCACAATTGTGACAATATGACCACGTGCTTTAACTAAATCAATCATTAATTCATAATAGCCATCCGTGTCATACGTACAGAAAACATAATCAAATGGCGCAACTTGATGTTCATCTAATTGTGCTTTGATATCTTCTTTATGATTAATCACTAAGTCAGCACCCATTTTTTCTGACCAAGCTTTTGTTTCTTCACGTCCAGCAGTTGTCACTACTTCTAGTCCATAAGCTTTCGCAATTTGTGTTGCGATACTGCCGACACCGCCAGCACCGTTAATAATGAATAATGATTTGCCTTTATTATTTTCAGGATTAGATGAAATGTTGAACGTATCGAATAACACTTCATACGCTGTTAGTGCTGTTAACGGTAAGCTAGCTGCTTCTGTAAATGTTAAGTTACTTGGTTTTTTACCTACATAACGTTCATCCATCACTTGGTACTCTTCATTTGAGCCATCATAAAAGCTCGCACCTGAATAGTAAACTTCATCGCCGACTTTAAATAGTTCACAATCTGGTCCTGTTGCTTCTACCACACCTGCCGCATCAAACCCTAAAATACGTGGTGCTTTTTCAACAGGCGCTTGGCGAATTTTAGTATCTACAGGATTAACACTGATGGCTTTGACTTTTACTAATAATTCATTGCCTTTTGGTTCAGGCTTCGTTTTATCAAATTCATAGAATAAATTACCTTCAGATAATTCAAATCCTCGATCTGCACCGATTGCTTTCATTTATATCGTTCCTTTCTTTATATGTTGTGCCCTTATCATAGAATGACCGATATGAATAAGCAATTTTTCCGTCTTATAACAAAATGACACTAGAATTTCGCTTTGTCAGCATTCTTCTAGTGTCATTTATATTTTAATTATGATTCCATATCAAACACAATTTTACCTTTCATCACATGGTCTTCTAGTAATTGATGCGCTTCAAATAGTGTTTCTGGCGTTAATTCATCGAAGACTTTCGTCACTGTCGGTTGATAAACACCCGCTTCTACTTTTTTAGAAACGTCTGTTAAATAACGGTGATATTGAATCACATCTATATTATTCAATGAACGTGCAAACATATTTTCATGTCCAAATGTTAAACTTTTACCTTTCAACAAGTTCAAATCTTGTTTTTCATTGAATGCGACAATCGTCGCAAGTGTACCGCGTGCTTTTACAAGATCAATCATTGTTTCATAATATAAATCTGTATCGAACGTGCAGAAAATAAAGTCAATGTCTTTAACATTGTTAGTTTCAAGTTGTGCTTTCATATTTTCTTTATAATTGATTACTAAATCTGCACCCATTTTTTCTGACCAGGCTTTAGTTTCTTCTCTGCCTGCTGTCGTAACGACTTTAAGTCCGTATGCTTTAGCGATTTGTGTCGCAATACTGCCGACACCGCCTGCACCATTGATAATTAATAAGATTTTCCCTTTATTATTATCAGGGTTCGTAGAGATATTGAAAATATCGAAAAGAACTTCATACGCCGTAATAGAAGTTAATGGAAGACTTGCCACTTCTGTATAAGATACATTGCTAGGTTTGGTCGCCACATAACGTTCATCCATCGTTTGATATTCGGCATTAGAACCATCAAATTTCAATGAACCAGAATAAAAGACTTCATCGCCAACTTGGTAAAGTTCACAGTTATCTCCTGTTGCTTCAACAACACCTACTGCATCATATCCTAAAATTCTAGGCGGTTGTTCAATAGGTCTTTGACGTTGTTTAGTGTCAATCGGGTTTGCGCTGATTGCTTTAACTTTAATTAATAATTCTCTATCTTTTGGCGTTGGTTTTTCTTTATCAAATTCATAAAATAAATTGCCCTCTGATAATTGAAAGGCACGATCTGCTCCAATTGCTTTCATCATCTATACACCTCATTTATCTAATACATTAGAAATTTTTATCACTTGTTTACCAAAATTCTCACCTGTGAAAAGATTATTGAAGGCTTTAGGGACTTGGTCAAAACCTTCTGCTACAGATGTTTTCGTTTTAATCTTACCTTCTTTAACCCATTGTGCTAATTCTTGACCTGCACGCGCAAAGTCATCTTTGAATTGATGCACTAAGAAACCTTGCATCAATGCTTGATGTTTAATTAACATCGGTTGCACTGCAGGTTCGTAAGAAACTTCTGTATCATTATATTTAGAAATAGAACCGCATACCGGTATACGTGCGAATGTATTTAAGTGTTTAAATACTTCATTTGCGACAGTTCCGCCAACGTTTTCAAAGTAGACATCTACGCCGTCCGGTACTGCTTGAGCTAAGGCTTCTGCATAATCTTCTTTCTTATAATCCACCGCTTCATCAAAGCCTAGTTCATCAACAAGATAGCTTGTTTTCTGATCTCCGCCTGCAATACCGACAACACGGGCACCTTTGATTTTTGCGATTTGGCCAACCACTGCACCGACTGCGCCAGAAGCCGCTGAAACCATGACTGTTTCACCAGCTTTTGGTTGACCGATATCTAACAAGCCGTGATAAGCTGTTTGACCAGTCATGCCTAAAACACCTAAGAATAAATAAGGTGGTACATCTAAATCTGGCAAATGCATTAAATCATCAGCTTTCACTGTACTGTATTTTTGCCATGGCAACATACCAGACACTGTGTCACCTTTTTTAAAGTCAGAATGATTGGATTCTGTTACTTGTCCTACTGCTAAACCTACAATTGGCTGGTCTAATTCAAAACCGCCGATATAAGAATTCGTATTCGGTTTCATACGATTACGCATATAAGGATCAGCTGAAATATAAGCTGTTTCAATTGTGACTTCTCCTTCTTCAGGTGAAGCAATATCAATTATTTCAAAGCGAAAGTCCTCTGCTTTAGGCAATCCTTCTGGATATTGTGCTAACACAATTTGTTCATTTTGTGTCATGTCATCCGCTCCAATCTATGAGTCATTATATTATTAGTATTGCCGAATTATGATTTTTCTAACCTTGCTTACTGCCCCATAAGAACTTAAAGATATTTTCCGCAACTTTATCACTCTCATGAAGTTGACTATGTTGACCTTGTTTACCTTCTATCAAAAGTTCACGATAACTTTTCGCATGATCTTTCATAATATATTTTAAAGATTTAGAAGAAGCATTTGTCACACGACCATCACTGTGTGTACCATCTTGGATATCTCCATAAATATTTAAGATTTCTACATTTTTATAGGCAGGATCTTTTTTCAACTTCAATATTTCTACATAACCATCTGTCATTTGATCAGGCTTCCCATTTTTATCTAATGTTACTTTTCCTGGTTCATCTCCCATACCGATGATGCCATTAAATATACCTGCGATATTGACTTGTTTATGTAAAGTCGGCAAGTCTGGATTATTACTGTTGTCTAACATGTACTTCGCAAACGACATATTACTCATAGAATGTGTCACAATGTTGAATTGTTTAAATTGATAATCTTGTTGTAACGCTTCAAGTACATTTTTAATCCAAAATGCATTCAGTTTCATGTCACCATTTTCGTTATCCTTCAAATTAACTAAAACAATCGGGTGTTTATCTTTCGTATCAAATTTACCTTTTAAAGTGACATGGCCATTTGCCCCTACTGTCGCGACGACCGGCTTTTTCGTATAGCCTTCTTTTTGTGCCTGTGTTTCAAAGAAGCGTAATGAATTCACACTGCCGCCATAACCATGCATAAAAATTGTAGGTGTATTGATTTTTGTTTCTTTATCTAACGGATTTGTGGGGTGATATTCAGCCCATATATACTTAACAATACCTAGTACGCCTAAAACAATCGCAATTATGGCGATAATTCTAATCGTTTTCGCATCAGGTTGATTTTGTTTCTCCATCTCTATCCCCTCGTTCTTTCCTGCTGATTGTATATTTTCACTTAAGTATAGAGGTTTCTTTAAAGGACTGCAATGAAAAATAGGCATTCTAAAAGTGGTGTATCACCTTTAGAATGCCTAAATGATTAATCTAATACGGAAGAAACTTGAACGATTTGTTTGCCAATTTCTTTACCTGTAAAGAGTGCTCTGAATGCACTTGGGATGTTGCCGAAGCCTTTTACTAATGACGTTTTTGTTTTGAGTTTTCCATCTTTGATCCATTGTGCTAAGTCTTTTTCAGCACGTTCAAAATCATCTTTAAATTGAGAAGCTAAAAACCCTTGCATCAATGCTTGATTTTTAATCAACATTGGTTGAACAGCGGGTTCATATGATATTTCTTTATCATTATAGTTAGAGATTGAACCACACACAGGTATTCGCGCAAATGAATTTAAATGCTTAAATACTTCATTCGCAACTGTACCGCCGACATTTTCATAGTATACATCGACACCATTTGGTACTGCTTTAGCTAATGCTTCAGCATAATCCTCTTTTTTGTAGTCGACTGCGTCATCAAATCCAAGTTCATCTATGAGGTATTGTGTTTTAGCCTTACCGCCGGCAATACCTACTACATAGCAATCTTTGATTTTCGCAATTTGGCCGACGACTGAACCGACAGCACCTGATGCTGCTGAAACAACAACCGTTTCACCAGCTTTTGGTTGGCCAATTTCTAACAAACCATGATAAGCCGTTTGACCCGTTGCACCTAAAGCACCTAAATACCAATGCACTGGTATATCATCATCTACATTTAGCACTTCCAAATCTTCTGCCGACATTGTATTATAACGTTTCCATTCAAACAGACCTCTGACAATGTCTCCTTCTTTGACCGTATTGTCTTTTGATTGAATTACTTTTGCGAGCCCTCTTCCCCATATTGGTTGATCAATTTTGAAGGCTGTCACATAAGAAGCCCCTTTAATCATGCCATTACGAAAATAAGGATCAATTGATAGGTATGCTGTTTCTAATAACACTTCACCTTGTTTTGGCTCTATGATTTCAGCTGGTTCATAACGAAACGTTTGTTCATCTGGTAATCCGTCTGGAAATTGTGCGAAGACAATTTGTTCATTTTCCATTTTAACCGCTCCTTTTTTTACTTATACTTCTAAATTAAATGTGAAATGCATAAAGTTCAATATAAGCAACTTAAAAAGCCGTAACTGAATGGAGGCAGTTACGGCTTCGTTTATATTTGTGAGAAGTTATTAAGGAATTTTCTATTATGTTTAATGGATGAATAGAATGGTTGTTATTTGTTCAGGTATTTTTCAATGTAAAATGCAGATTCTTCGATAGATTTATATTCCGTGTTAATGACAATGGCATTAAATTTATCAAAGACTTCTTCCGCATAACTTAATTCTTTTTTAATGCGATGTAAACTGTTGTAGTTGGCTGAACCTTTCATACCCAGTACACGGATGCGTTCTGTACGGATATTCATAATATAATCGGGACTTGCGGTTAAGCCGAATACTAACATTTTCTTGTTGAAGACTTCTTCAGGAATCGGTGCTTCAGGTACTAATGGAATATTGGCGATTTTATAACCTTTGTTCGCAAGATACATACTAAGAGGTGTTTTAGATGTTCGGGACACACCTAGAATCACCGCATCTGCTTCTTCAATACCGGTAAAAACTTTGCCATCATCATATTTGACTGAGAATTCCATTGCCTCAATACGTTCAAAATAGTGCTGATCCATTTTGCGTAAGGCACCGCTTTCACGTAAGGCTTTTTTATGTGTTTTGTTTTCAATTAAATTAAGCAAATCTGTCATATAATCTACATAAAGGATACCTTGCTCTTCAGCATAAGCTTGACCGATTTGATTAAATTTTGGATTCACGAGCGTTGTGATGACAATCGCATCACGCTGCTTTGCTAATTTTAAAATCGTTAGAAATTCTTCTTCATTTTTAATGAAGGGGAATTTCTTAATTTCTACGTCATCTTCTATATCAGGAAACTGCGTTAGTGTCGCATGAATCATACGCTGTGCAGTTTCTCCGATAGAATCTGACACTATATATAATGCTAAATGTTCGTTATTGTTTTGCACCGATTGCTCTCTCACTTTCTGCTTGGCTTTGAGCAGCAGCCAACATTGCGCCAGGAACTCTGAATGGTGAGCATGAGACATAATCAATCGCTAAGTTATTGAAGTAATGAATTGATTTCGGATCACCGCCGAGTTCACCACAAACCCCAATTTTGATGTTTGGATTTGCAGCTTTAGCTTGCTCTACTGCTGTTTTAATCAACTGACCTACACCGTCAACATCCAATGTTTGGAATGGGTCCACTTCAAGTAAGCCTCTGTTGATATATTCACTGATAAATTTGCCTGCATCATCACGAGAGAATCCAAATGTTAATTGTGTTAAGTCATTCGTACCGAAACTGAAGAACTCTGATTCTTTCGCAAGTTGCCCTGCAATCAAGCAAGCTCTTGGTGTTTCAATCATTGTTCCGATTAAGTAATCGATCGACGTATTGTCTTTTGCTAACATGCTTTCAGCTGTCGCTTGGATTGTGTCTTTTAATGTTTTGAATTCTTCTACTGTAGATACAAGCGGTATCATAATTTCAGGTTGACTTTCGATACCCTCATTTTTTAATTTTAACACACTGCCGATAATCGCTTCAGTCTGCATTTCAGCAAGTTCTGGATAAGTTACTGCTAAACGGCAGCCACGGTGACCAAGCATTGGGTTAGTTTCATGCAAGTCAACAATACGTTTACGCAGCACGTCTTTATCAACATTTAATTGTTGTGAAACTAATTGAATTTCATCATTTGTTTTCGGTAAGAATTCATGTAATGGCGGATCCAGTAAACGTACAATTGTCGGACGGCCATTAGATAATCTGAAAATCTGTTCGAAGTCTTCAATTTGATATTTACGGATTTCATTTAATGCTTCGATTCGTTCCTCTTGTGAAGAAGCTAAGATGAAACGACGCATTTGAACTAAACGTTCTGCACCGAAGAACATATGCTCAGTTCTGACTAAGCCGATACCTGCTGCATCAAATTGGTAACCTGATGCGATGTCTTGTGGTGTTTCAGCGTTCATGCGTACATTTAAACGTGCAGTTTCTTGTGTCCATTGCATGAAGCGATCAAAGTCTTCACTGTGGTCAGCACCTGTTTTTTCAATATCGCCTAAATAAATGTTACCTGTTGAACCATCAACTGAAATGATGTCACCTTCATTTAACGTTTGGCCATGATATGTTACAACTTTATTTTCAGTATCGATATTTAAGTTTGAACAGCCTGTTACACAACATTTACCCATACCGCGAGCAACAACTGCCGCATGAGATGTCATACCGCCATGCGTTGTCACAATCGCTTCACTTGCGACCATACCTTCAATATCTTCAGGTGATGTTTCAGGTCGCATTAAAATTACTTTTTCACCTTGATCCGCTTGTACTTTCGCATCTTCTGCCGAGAAGACTACTTTACCTGTTGATGCACCTGGACTTGCAGGAAGACCTGCATCAGAAATTGCTTCTGCCGCTTCAATCGCTTCTGGTTTGAACGTCGGATGCAATAATGTATCAATTGATTTTACATCTACCTTTGTTAGCGCCTCTTCTTTAGTGATAACCCCTTCATCTACTAAATCAACCGCAATTTTCATTGCTGCTTTGGCTGTACGTTTCCCATTTCTTGTTTGTAAAATATAAAGTTTACCGTTTTCAATTGTGAATTCGATATCTTGCATATCTTTATAATGTGCTTCTAATTTCTCAGTCACATCTACGAACTCTTGATATACCTCAGGCATTTGTTGTGCCAGTGTTTCAATTTCTTTTGGTGTACGAATACCTGCCACAACGTCTTCACCTTGTGCATTTAATAAGTACTCACCAAAGACATGGTTATCACCTGTCACAGGGTTTCTTGTAAAAGCAACACCTGTACCACTGCGGTCTCCACTATTACCGAAGACCATTTCTTGGATGTTGACACCTGTACCGATATCGTGTGGGATATCATTTAAATCACGGTATACACGCGCACGGTCGTTATCCCAAGATTTAAATACCGCTTCAACTGCTTCAGTCAATTGTGTAAATGGATCTTGCGGGAATGGTTTATAAACTTCTTCTTCATAAATTTCTTTGAAACGTGCACTGATGACTTTTAAACCTTCTGCTGGAATTTCAGCATCAGTTTCATAACCATTATCTTCTTTATATTTGTCGAAGTAGCGATCAAATGCTGTCATGTTGATACCATATACAACTTGTCCAAACATTTGAAGCAAGCGACGATAACAATCATACGCAAAGCGTGCATCATTTGTTTTTTCAGCTAACTTCTCAACATTTTCATCATTTAAACCTAAGTTTAAAATCGTGTCCATCATACCCGGCATTGAAATTTTCGCACCACTACGGACAGAAACTAATAACAAGTTGTCGTCAGATGAAAAAGATTTCCCAGTACGTTCTGAGAAAGCTTTGAGCTGTGTATGTAATTCCTCTTTTAACTCGTCAGATAATGTTGCGCCTTGTTTCAAATATTCAATACATGCTTCTGTAGTTATCGTAAAGCCATCTGGTACTGGTAAACCTAAGCGCATCATTTCAGCTAAGTTTGCACCTTTACCGCCAAGCAAATCCTTCATGGATTGACTACCTTCTTCAAATGCATAAATATATTTTGTCATTTGTAGATCACCTCATCTATTTTTATCAATGTGTCATACTAATTAGTTTATAGTATGTCATACTGAAAACGCTTTGACAATTAAAAACATACAATTGTTTCAATTAATTTGTTAAATATTTCACTAATTCGTTACATTTTAGTTAAAAGCAATGTTATTTACCCTTTTAATTAAATGAATTAAGCTAAAGATAAGAAGATTAAAGGAGCATCCATAATGAAAGGTTATGAATTATGTGTCAGTAAGGTACCCTTATTCCAAAATTTAGATACAGAAGCATTAGAACATGTCTTTTCAAAAGTTCATGCGACAAAAGTACGTAAAGGCGATTACCTCTTTATGGCTGGAGATGATGTACATACTTTATTTGTAATTCATTCCGGCAAAGTACGCATCTATAGACTGACGGATGAAGGGGATGAACAATTAATCCGTATTTTAGAACATAGTGATTTTACAGGTGAGTTGACTTTATTTAATGCATCAGATAGTGCTAATACGTATGCAGAAGCGTTAGAGGACAGTGATGTATGTACGATTAACCAATCCTCTATTCATCAATTAATGACAGATTATCCTGAAATCGGAATTAAAATGATTGAAGGTTTGGCAGAACGATTGAATCAATCTGAAACGATGACGACACAAATCGCATTGATGAGCAGTAAAGAGCGTTTACTGGAATACATCCAACTAGAGACAACAGACGGTTTATTAAAGCTTTCAATGACTAAAAAGAATTTAGCGACTTATTTAAGCATGCAGCCAGAAACACTAAATCGTACCTTCAAACAACTGGAACAAGAAGGTATTTTAGACAAAATCAATCACAATACCTATAAAGTACTGAAAAATTGATCTAGGTCAATTTTATTTCTCTCCTTCTCTCGTATCATTAAAAGTGAAAGCAGACATCACTTCATATGAGAGGAGGAGTTTTTTTGATGTTTACAAAATGGATTTATCGTTATGAACAAACATTGACATTAGTCGCATTCATTGCCATTGTAGCTGGCATCTTGATACGTATTTTTCTAAAAGATATTGCTGTAATGGGAGATGCCTTGCTTATCTTTGCGACTGCCATTGCGATGTTGCCTATTGGATTACGTGCAATACAGGCACTAAGATTTAAAATGTTCAGCATTGAACTGCTGATAAGTATCGCAGTTATCGGTGCACTCTTTATTGGTGAATTTATCGAGGCAGCTGTTGTAACGTTTCTATTCTTATTTGGAAGTTATTTAGAGAAAAAGACATTAGAACGGACACGTCGCTCCATTCAATCTTTAACGGAATTATCACCTGAAGAAGCCTTAATTAAACAAGCGGATGGATCACGTACTTTAGTATCAATCGAAGAAGTTTCAAGAGGTGATCGCATTATATTAACAGCAGGCAGCCGTGTACCTGTTGATGGTCACATCATTGAAGGTGAAGGTACATTTAACGAAGCCTCTATTACAGGTGAATCGGTTCCACTGACAAAGCGCCAACAATATACGTTATACAGCAGTACGATATTAGAATCTGGTTATGTTGAAATGATTGCGGATAAAGTCGGAGAAGATACTGCGTTTGCGAAGATTATTGATTTGATTGAAGAAGCTCAAGAAACTAAATCTAACACCGAACGTTTCTTAGACCGCTTCGCTAAATGGTATACACCCGCTGTCATTGTATTAGCCGCTATTGTTGGGCTCATCACTTGGAACTTGCATCTCGCAATTACTTTCCTCGTTATCGCATGCCCAGGTGCATTAATTATCGGTGCCCCTGTTTCAAGTGTTGCGGGTATAGGTAATGGCGCAAAACATGGTGCTTTGATCAAAGGCAGTGACATTATGGAGACCTTAGCACATATTGATGTGATGGTCTTTGATAAAACAGGTACATTGACTAAAGGACAACCAGAACTCTTACGTGTACAAACTTATAATAATCCGCCTCATGATTTATTAGGTTTAATCGGTACTTTAGAACAAACCTCTGAACATCACTTAGCCCATACGATAACAAGTTACGCTGAACAACATCATGTGTTGACGGATTATGTTGTAGAATCAACAACGCCGATTAAAGGAAAAGGCATTGCAGGTCAAGTTGATCATCAACAATTAATCGTCGGTAACCGTGCTTTGATGCAGGATCACCATATTGATATTTCACAAGCTGAACAAGATGCCTTATACGAAGAACAAACCGGTCATACTTTAGTCTTTGCGGCAATTAACGGAAAACTAGCAGCTGTTTTATCGATTAAAGATGAAGTACGTGAAGATGCGAAACAAGCCATTGACCTAATGAAACAACATGGTGTGAAACGTACCATTATGTTAACGGGTGATAATGCACATACTGCACGTGTGATAGCAGAACAGTTAGATATAGATGAGGTTGAAGCAGGCTTATTACCTGAAGATAAAACAGCTTACGTTAAACAACTACAAAATCAAGGTTATCATGTTGCGATGGCTGGTGATGGTATTAACGATGCCCCTGCGATTGCGACTGCAGATATCGGCTTAGCTATGGGAGATGGCGGTACAGATATTTCAATGGAAACCGCAGATATCGTATTAATGGCGGATCGTTTAAAACAATATGCTCATGCATTCTTATTAGCTAAAGCCACACACCTTAATATTAAACAAAATATCTGGATTGCGATGCTGACGGTATTCGTACTGCTCATCGGTGTACTCCTCGGCGGTGTGAACCTAGCGATTGGAATATTTATCCATGAAGCAAGTGTCTTAGTTGTAATATTCAACGCTATGCGTTTAATCAAATTTAAAATTAAAGGAGAAGATTTAAATGAAACAACTCAAACTACAATTAGAAACCCTGACATGCCCTACTTGTATCAAGAAAATTGAAGGTGCTTTAAATAAAACAGAAGGTGTTGAATCAGCAAAAGTCTTATTCAACAGCAGTAAAGTCAAAGTTAAATATGAGGACACAATCATCTCTTCTGAACAAATCAGCGAAACAATAGAACAATTAGGGTATAGTGTCTTACAAGTAGCTTAGTCTTTCATACAGAATATTAAAGTAAAATAAGTCAATTATCTATTTAAATTCACGTGTGATATACTAGCACTTCATTCAATATTTGATGAAAGGTGATTAACCATGCTGAAAAATCAATTTCCAATCGGTAAGTTCCAAAAACCAGATCGTTATAGTGTAGAAGATTTAAACACGTGGATTGATGCGATTGAAGAATTACCAGATATACTCACAACACTCACAACGAACGCATCTGCAGAAGAACGTCATGCGACCTATCGTGAAGGCAGTTTCGATGTTCAAACTTTAATTCACCATATTGCTGATAGCCACATGCACGGTTTTATTCGTACGAAACAAACATTGACTGAAGACCATCCATTTGTCACATCATTCCTACAAGATGCTTGGGCTGAAGCTCCAGACAATCAAGCACCCTTAGAATACTCACTAGAACTGATTGACGGCATGCATAAACGTTGGGCCATCTTATTACGTGACCTGCCTATCGAAGCATTTGACCGTACGTTCTACCATCCTGAAGAAGGTGAAGGTAGACTTGCAGATCTTGTAGCTAAAATGGCTTGGCATGGTAACCATCATCTAGAACATATTAAATTGGCACTAAAGGAAATTGAGGAAAGTTAATATATTTTATAAACGTCGGTGTCTTACATCGACGTTTATTTATGACAAATATTTTAAAATTGTGAGATGTATTGTGGTATAAAACACATAATACATTGACATCTATCTATTCATTTACCTATACTTTAATTGACCAGATAAATATTAAAATACTTACTAACGAAGAAGGAGCAACTTATGACTCAATTATTTTCAAAAGATAGCGTTTTTGTATCAAATGCGGATAGTAAAGAAGCGGTACTAACAGAAGTATCAGAAGCATTAGTAAAAGCAGGTTATGTAAAAGACAATTTCTTAGAACATGTTTTAGATCGTGAAAAAAATTACCCAACAGCCCTAAGCTTATCAAATATCAGTGAAACATATCCTAATGTGGCAGTACCTCATACTGAACCTGAATTTGTAAACACAACTAAAATTGTACCTGTTAAATTAACTAACCCTATCGTATTCCAAAATATGAGTTCACCTCATAAAGATTTACCAGTAGAATTCTTATTTGTGATTTTAAACGGTACAAAAGCAACTCAAGTACATTTATTATCAGACCTTATCGTGTTCTTTGAAAAACAAGATAAAGCTGAATTAGAAAAATTCTTTAAATTGACTGATACAGATGCGATTTATGAGTATCTTCAAGCAAACTTTAAAAAATAATTTTTTCTACTAACGACATTCGTATATTGCTTTAATCCTCAAATCAAATTGGTTTGAGGATTTTTTACGTTTAAAGGACCAAAATTAAATAAAATTGGGTATTATTATTTAAATGCTTTTACAATTTAATATTAAGGAGAACGCCATGCAGAGAAATAAATTACGTTTATTGATTCCTATTGTCACTTTATTATTAATTATGGTTTCAGCTTTATATGTACAAACTACACAAAGTGGTTTGATTCAAACGAGCGCAGATACCAAGGACAAAACTCATTTTATGAATATTTGGTTTATCTATTTAATTCCACTTGTTGTGCTATTTGTTTTACCTTTACACTTTAAGTTTCAACCCCTTATTCAGAAACCTTTGAAGTCAGAACGTATTTTACTTATATTAGGTGTTTTATATATCGTACTTGTGTTTCTTACACCTAAACCCTACTTTGAGCTTTTTTATATTTATAAATTTGTATTATTGTTGTTGTTTCCTTTATGGATTATTAAGTGAGAAAACTGTCCATACTCTCTAAAGCTAATCCAGTCATTGATTGGTCTCTTGCGCCTATTGTCTATGTGATTTGGTTAGTGCTCTATTTTAGTCCTTTGAACAACTTATCTAATATCTCTTATGATGAACCTTATCTTTTCGTACTGATATTTGCGATCATTTCAATATTAATGAATGCTGTGTTAGAAGAAGTGTTTTACCGTGTGTGGCTACAAACACGTTTAGAACATTTGGGTATAGTGTCTTCTGTATGTATCAGCACAGTACTTTGGTCTTTATGGCATGCGGGCATCCAAGGACAAGGAAATCTTTTGGATTTGTCAGCACAAGCATTGGTCACACATGCGCTTGCGGGGATATTCCTTGGCTTTTTCTGGGCCAAATATCGAAATATCTACTTACTGATATTAATTCATATCTGTATGAATTTCCCGCTATACTTGATTACTTATTGGTCAAAATTCTTACCGTTTCTTTAAAACGACTGTGATAAATGAACAACCCACGAATCAATATTGGACTCGTGGGTTGTTCATTTTATTATTAATTAACGTTTATTGTTTAGTCGCATCTCGTTTGAACTTTTGTGGTAACTCAAAGAATGGTTGAATATCTTGTACATATTCTAAAATACCAATATATTCATCTTTTTCATCAAATAAAGCTTTGTATGTGACGTGAATGAATTGGTTACCTTTTTTAAACCACATGGATTCAGACTTTTTTTGTTTTGTTTTCAAATCACGAATAATCTGCATCACTTTGCTTAAACTTTTTGGTGGATGACAATTAGCCACATTTCTTCCAATAGAGATAGGTGTACGGATAAACATCATGTCAGACGCTTCAACTAAATCATTGAAATACTTAAAAGTGCCGTTTTTATCTACAAACGTAATTTCTACTGGCAAGTTATTTAAAATAAGGTCCGCTTCTTTTGTCGTTAAGAAACCTCCACCAAAGCGCAAATTCTGTTGCCCTTGTTTTGCATCATATTTTGCGTCAATAGAAGTTAATTCTATTTCAGAATCGTGCCATATCTCAGGAACTTCTATCGCATAGCCAAAAGCACTGCTTTCTTGCGCAATTTGTTGCCACTCAACTGCACTGATGTCTTCCTGCATTAGTGGGATGAATAGTATCTCTTCTTGGCGTAACATGTCCGTTAAACTGCTTTCTAATTCAGTATAAGCATTTTGAATATGTCGCCAATCTACTTCTTCAAGTTTAGCTACACGTTTTTGTAGTTTATTCAACGCAAAACGAATCACATCATCATCTGCCCACATTTTTCTCGGTAAGATATACTCTCCTCTTCGTTCTATGACAGGAAAGATAATCTTTTCTTTACGATTAAAATGTGGAATTAAACCTGAAAGTGTTTGAACTTTCCCTTTAAATAATTCAACCGCTTCTGTTTCATTCACCTTTACTTGATTTAACAAAGCGCTCGTTTCTTGAAGCAATGACTTAAATATATTAATTTCTTGTTGGAAGATATTCAGTGGATGCGTTTTATCATTTGAAAGTGTGATTTCTGTCAGTGATTGTTTTGTCACCTTTTCATATGTTGAGACAAAACGTTCTATTTCATACATAGACGTAAATTTTTCAATAAAGTAAAGCTGTCTAAGTGCTTCTGTTATTTTACTGCTTGATTCGTTTTGAGAGAGTTCTATTAACATGTCAGTAATATCTTCTTGATGTATATGTTGATCAATGAGTCCTTTAACTTCTTCTTTAACCTCATTTGAAACTGAACTAATATTAAACATCACAAACACCTGCAATTCTTATATTTCATCTCTTCTAGTATAACTGTTTAATATCAGTGACGATATTAGCATATTCACTGAATTTAATGTTTTAAATCACTGAATGTGCGTTAACGCTTGTGTGTTCGTCTCATACAAATAGATAGAAGGCATTTTCATTTGTAGGAAATTTTCATTTGTAGGAAATCTTCATATTGAAACTTGCCTTTAGTTAAATGATTAAATAACAGTGACATTGCGGTGCCATGTCCACATATTAATAATGTAGATACATTACTATTCTTTATAATTTGATTATAGGTTTGAACGATACGATTTTGTACTTCATTTAAAGACTCACCATTTTCCAACTTATAGTCAAAATCTCGCCACTGCTTTTCCGCAAATTCATAAAAGTCTTCTACCCAGCGTCCTATTTTTCTTTCACGCAAACCTTCGTCTTTATTAATCGGAAGCTTCAATCTTTTTGCTGTGGGTAATACAGTTTCTATGACACGACGATAAGGACTGGCGTATATTTGTTCAATGTTTTTATCGTCAAAAAAAGATGCCAATGCTTCTGCTTTATTCAGCCCTTCTTTAGTTAAGGGTGCAATGACATCTTCTTTCACACTATTATCTCTTAATGAATGTCTGACAAAGTATATTTTCATTCTTTTTTATTCTCGTCCTCCTCATCCTCTTCTTCATAAATTGTTAAACTCAAATCAATATAATCTTCCATTTTACTACCTTTACCTTCTTGAGGATTCCACAGTACTCTTTGGTAATCTGTTCCTCCATCCAAAAAGATACAACCACATTTACAATTGACCATTTCATGTCTATGTGTAGATTCGATAATATCTCCGCACATTTTACATTTCGCAATACTTCTGATGATTTTTTTCATGATGTCCCCTTCTTTCAAGTATTGAGTTTTATTTAATCATTTAAGTTTTCAAGTTGTTCTAATCTTTTTTGATACTGAAGATATAACATGGTAAATCTACTGTTACTTTTGTTATCCCAAGGTTTTGGACGACCACAAAAATGTAAGAACACAGTATGATAGGCAACCCAATGTGTATCGTACTCACCTACACTTTTTGTATAATACATATTTGCTTGTCTTGTGTCATAATTCCAAATTTCTTCCGGTATTTCTTTAATCTTATCACCATACAAACTATTCATAACGTCTTGATCAGGTAATAATAAGTATTGATTATTTTTCTCTATAAAATTAAAAATATCATCCATGCTTATTTCTTGTCTTGCTTTTTCTACATCAATCAACATAACTCCTGAATTGAAATATACTTGACCTTGTTTCGTACCTAAACGTAGATTATTCATGCCTTGTGAAAATTTTGTAAATCCTTCATGTGTTGCTGCCGCAAATATATTCCTTTCTAAATTCAGATTCCATAAATCGTCTATTGTATTAATCACTAAAATATCTGGATCTAAATAAAGTACTTTTGTCACTGATTCAGGCAGTAATTCACCACACGCTAATCTAAAGTACATTTCTTGAGGATAACGTTCAACTGTTTTCGCATTGCCAAAATAATTAGGCGGTACTTTAACTTCTTCTAATTCCATATTAAATGATGACAATAATTCTTCTAACTGCATTAGTTTACTTTGTGGTATCTTCTCATGAACCAACCAAACTTTAAATGATAAATGGGGATTCGTATCATGTAATGATAACAACATAACCTTTAATGGTTTCAAATAGTTTTCATTTAGCGTTACTAAAATATCTACTTTTTCATGCAATGTTACCGCCTCCTTCTTTTAAAATAATCATATCACACACAACTAATTAATTAGAATTGAAAGCACCAGCGAATTAATGATATGAAAGTATACCAGAAATGAAAAAATTTCTAAAAGGTCGATATGTAAATAACTTTTACGGGCATAAAAAAACACTCCCCAAACTTGGGAAGTGTTTGAATAATAGTAATCGTTTGTCCAACAATTAACGTTTTGAGAATTGTGGTGAACGACGTGCTTTTTTAAGACCTGGTTTTTTACGTTCTTTCATACGTGGGTCACGAGTAAGTAATCCAGCGCGTTTTAAAGAACTTCTGTATTCAGGATCTGCTTCTAATAATGCACGAGCGATACCGTGACGGATAGCTTGTGCTTGACCTGTGAAACCGCCACCGTTAACGTTAACTAAAACGTCGTAGTTACCTTGAGTTTCTGTAACTTCGAATGGTTGGTTTAAGTCTAAGATTAATGATTCGAATGGTAAATATTCACGTACGTCAACACCGTTTACAGTGATGTTACCTTCGCCTGGTACTAAACGTACACGTGCTACTGAGTGTTTACGACGGCCTGTGCCTCTATATTCAACTTGTGCCAATGTAATTTCCTCCTTCTAATTAACCACGTAACTCGTAGTTTTCTGGTTGTTGTGCAGCGTGTGGATGTTCAGCGCCACCATATACAAATAATTTTTTACCTTGTTTTTCACCTAAACGGTTGCTTGGTAACATACCTTTAATTGAAATTTCAAGTAAACGTGCTGGGTTTTTCTCTTTTAATTCACCAGCTGTGATTGATTTAATACCACCTGGGTAGTTTGAGTGACGGTAGTAAACTTTGTCAGATTCTTTTTTACCAGTCATTTCGATTTGTCCAGCGTTGATGATGATTACATAGTCACCGTTATCAACGTGTGGTGTGTAAGTTACTTTATGTTTTCCGCGTAAAATAGTTGCTACTTCTGATGATAAACGACCTAGTGTTTGGCCAGCCGCATCAATAACATACCATTTGCGCTCAATGTTTGATTCATTAGCCATAAATGTTTGACGCATAATAATTGTCCTCCTAATAATAACTGCGTGTTGAGTTGCTTTTTAAAAAATCAATGTTACGATTCAAAGCTCAGATAATTTCAGATTGTTGATTTCGTTTCGACTTTGCTTCTATATCTAGTAACACAATAAGTTTCCGGGGCTTATCGTGGGGTGATATAAAACAATACCGCATATAATCGTATAATTTATTAGTGTATTTGTCAATACGAATCAGTCATTTTGCAATGATTTTTTGCGATGAATTTTTATATCTGAACCAAAATCTTGTATCAGTGATTCTGGTGATAAATATATCTTTTCTAAATACAATCCTTCTGCGGGTGCAGTGAACGGTACTTGATTACGATCTTTCGCTTCTAATAAGCCTGGAACTTCGTCTGGTGATCGCTTACCTTTACCGACTTCGATTAAAAACGCGACTAACACACGTACCATATTATATAGAAAACCAGAGCCAGTCACAACATAGTCAAAGCCATTTTTTGTTTTAATAATTTCACTTTGATAAAGCGTACGCTCTTTACTTTCTACTTCGGTCTTTTGTGAACAAAATCCTGTAAAATCATGCGTACCGATAAATTGTTGTGCTGCTTGATTCATTTTATCTAAATCTAAGTCATAATCATTATAAGTTTTTAAACCGCTCATAAAAACATCGCGATGCGCACCTTGATACACCATATAACGATATCGCTTTCCTACGCAGTCATAGCGGCAATGAAAGTCGTCATCGACGATTGATACCTCTTTGACATAAATGTCGTCAGGCAGTGCGCTATTCATCGCATATTGCCATTGCTTAGGTGCGATATCTAGTTCTGTATCAAAATGGAAATATTGTTCCATCGCATGCACCCCTCTATCTGTTCTGCTTGAAGGATGGATACGTACATGACGCTTATGCATACGTTTTAAAATCTTCTCAAATTGTTGTTGCACGGTTCTACCGTGTTGTTGAATCTGAAAGCCTAAGAAGTTGCTTCCTTGATACGCTATATTAACTAAAATACGCACACGTCTACACTCCTAAATATTTTAATACAAATAATATAACCGCAATTGGAATCAATGAACCGATAAGCAAAGTATCTTTCCAATGCCATTCTAATTTACGGAAACTTGTACGTTTTGATTTTACATCATATCCACGTACTTCCATCGCAATTGCTAAATCTTCTGCACGTTGAAAGGCAGAAATAAATAGTGGAATCAGTAATGGAATAAATGCTTTGATTCTTTGTCCCATTGAACCTGAACTAATTTCAGATCCTCGTGATTTTTGCGCTAAAATAATTTTATCTAACTCTTCCATTAACGTTGGGATGAAACGTAGCGCAATGGACATCATCATGCTTAATTGTTGTACAGGGACTTTTACAACTTTAAGCGGCGATAAAATTTTATCAAAGGCATCTGTTAATGCGATCGGATTCGTTGTTAAAGTCATAATCGTTGAAGCCATCATAATGAACATCAACCGCATAGATATAAAGATCCCTTCTTTGATACCACCTGAATCAATCGAAATAAATTTCCAGCTGAACAACGTCGTTCCGCCTTTAGTTAAAAACAAATGCATTAAAAACGTAAAAATTAAAAAGAACAGTATTGGGGTTAAGCCTTTTAATAAATAAAACAGCTTGATTTTACCACAATACATAAATATCAATAACACTAACAACATCCACCCATACATCGGGAAGCTATGACAGAAAAAGACTAAGACAATATAGAAAAAGACAAATGCTAATTTAGCTCTAGGATCCATACGATGTACTATCGAATCCAGAGGTAAATAGCGACCAATGATAAATTTATTTTTCATTTCGCTGCCACTCCCTATAGAGTTCAATAAACTCTTCGTCAGTTAATGCTGTATCAGATAGTTTAGTCTGATGTTTGTGTTCAAAGTCTCTTTGTAGTTGCACAATGTCTGGTAAATCCAATGAATAATCATTAATACGCTCGGAATCACTGAATAATGCTCTTGGTGTCCCCTCATATACAAGCGTTCCTTGTTGTAAGACTTTAATACGGTCTGCATATTGTGCAACGTCATTCATGTCATGAGTTACCAATACGATAGTCTTTCCTTCCTGCTGCAACTGTTTTAGTAAACCCATCACTTGCTTTCGACTGTGTGGATCTAAGCCTGCTGTCGGTTCATCTAATACAATGATGTCTGGATCCATCGCAAGAATTGAAACAATCGCAATTTTACGCATTTGTCCTCCAGACATTTGAAAGGGTGATTTGTTCATCACATCGCGATCAAAACCTAATTTCATCAGTAAGCGATATGCATAGTCCTTTACCTTGTCTAAGTTCATATTGAAATTTTTGGGACCGAACAGAATCTCACGCTCTACACTATCTTCAAAGAGTTGTGATTCTGGAAATTGAAAGACAAGCCCTACACGTTGTCTCATAGGGCGAATCGCTTTATCCTTAGTCTTTGCCTTCAGAACTAAATCATCAAGCGCTACGGTGCCGTAAGAGGGCTTTAACAAGCCATTAAAATGTTGGATTAATGTAGATTTGCCTGAACCTGTCTGACCAATAATCGCATAATAATGTCCTGGTTCAAACTCTGTATTGATTTGATGTAATGCTTCATATTCAAAAGGTGTGCCTTTTTGGTACACATATGTGACGTCGTTAAATTTTATACTCATAAACGTGCCACCAGTGCATCATATGTCAGAAACTCAGACGGGTTACCAAGCAATGAATTAATGCGCATTGGAAATGGTAAATCTAAACCTATTTCTGTTAATGATGCTCCTTTCTCAAAAATTGCTTCTGGTGTACCTTTTTCATACACCTCTCCACGATTCATCACAATCATATAATCTGAATCTAATGTTTCAGTTAAATCATGTGTAATCGAAATAATCGTTACATTTTTTTCAGTGTTCAAATGTCTGACCAGCTGCATCAGCGATTGTTTGCCTTCAGGATCTAACATAGATGTGGCTTCATCTAAAATAATCACATCAGGACTTAAAACTAATACACCAGCAATCGCAACACGTTGTTTTTGTCCGCCTGATAAGGCTTGTGGTTCATGATTGCGTTGCGCATACATTTCAACTTCTTTTAATACTTGCGGGACAGCTTGATGCATTTCTTCATAAGGGACTTCGAAATTTTCTAAACCGAATGCGACATCATATTGAACTGTAGAGCCCACAAATTGGTTCTCAGGATTTTGAAAGACTATGCCTAGGTGTTGACGAATCTCTGCTAAATTATCAGCTGTCATTGGTTGACCGTTTACAAGAATTTCCCCTTTTTGAAACGGCATCATACCCATCATCAGTTTTGCGATGGTAGATTTACCTGAACCATTATGACCGACAATAGAGGTCCATTTACCTTTAGGGATATTAAATGATAGATTTTTTAATGTGAACCATTCGTCGCCTTGGTATTGAAATGACACGTCATTAAATTCAATAATGTTCTCTGTGTTCAATATGACTCTGTCCCTTCTGTTTATTTTCACTCTACTTATTGTACATGAATATACGATATGTGTATATCCAAGACTATGTATCAAAAGCCCCTGTACCTAAAGAGAGTAAAGGGGCTTCGAAATAAAAAAGCGCGCACCCCATTCAATAATTGAGTTCACGCTTTAAAAAATATTAAGTTCTGTGAATGGGGTACTCTGAGCTAGACAATATTTGTATGTGGCAAACATTATCGTTGCACTCATTTGCTTTATATATTCATAAGTTCAGTGTGTTTACTTGTACAATGATAAGCGCACAATGTCATCACCATCGTGTGCTTCTACTTATCATCGTTGCTTTGTTACAAGTTAAAGTTGGAATTAAACGAATTCGATAATTGCTGCTTCAGCACCGTCTCCGCGACGAGGACCTACTTTAAGTACACGAGTGTATCCGCCTTGGCGTTCTGTGTAACGAGGAGCAATTTCACCGAATAATTTTTGTAAAGCTGTTTGTGTAGTTTCATCTTCGTTTAAGATTTCAACATCACGAACGATTCTAGCTGCTTGACGACGTGAAGCTAAATCTCCTTTTTTACCTAAAGTGATTAATTTATCAACCACACCGCGTAATTCTTTAGCGCGAGCTTCAGTTGTTTCAATACGCTCATTAACGATTAATGAAGTAGCTAAGTCACGTAACATTGCTTTACGTTGATCAGATGTACGACCTAATTTTCTGTAACCCATGAGTTAACCTCCTTTACCTTTATCAATCTTCTTTTCTTAGACCTAAACCTAAGTCTTCAAGTTTGTATTTTACTTCTTCTAAAGATTTACGACCTAAATTACGTACTTTCATCATATCTGCTTCAGATTTGTCAGCCAATTCTTGAACGCTGTTGATGCCTGCACGTTTTAGACAGTTATAAGAACGTACTGATAAGTCTAATTCTTCGATAGACATTTCAAGTACTTTTTCTTTTTGATCTTCTTCTTTCTCAATCATGATTTCAGCGTTTTTCGCTTCATCAGTGAGTCCAACAAAGATGTTCAAGTGTTCAGTCATAATTTTTGCTGCTAATGAAACTGATTCTTGTGGAGTGATTGATCCATCAGTCCATACATCTAATGTTAATTTATCAAAGTCACTGCTTTGACCTACACGAGTATTTTCTACTGTATAGTTAACTCTTTCTACTGGTGAGTATAAAGAGTCTACTGGTATAACACCAATTGGTAAATCACTAGTATTATTTTGTTCAGCTAATGCGTAACCTCTACCCTTATTTGCAACAAGACGGATTTTTAAATGTCCACCTTTAGCAACTGTAGCAATTTTAAGCTCTGGGTTTAAAATTTCAACATCACTATCATGAGTAATGTCAGCTGCAGTTACTTCGCCTTCATCTTTAACATCGATTTCTAATGTTTTATCTTCTTCAGAATAAATTTTAAGAGCTAGTTTCTTAATATTCATAATGATTGTAGATACGTCTTCAACCACATTTTCAATTGCTGAGAATTCGTGTAGAACTCCCTCAATTTCGATGTACTTAACGGCTGCACCTGGTAATGAAGATAGTAGGATACGACGTAAGGAGTTTCCTAGCGTAGTGCCATAGCCACGTTCTAGTGGTTCAACAACAAACTTACCGAATTTAGCATCTTCACTAATTTCAATTGTCTCAATTCTAGGTTTTTCAATTTCTATCATTATTTACATATCCTCCTTGGTTACGTCGACTTATAAGATACAGTTTATCTTAGTGATCTGCGGAAAATAACTATTTCTTGACAATAATATTATACGCGACGACGTTTTGGCGGACGGCAACCGTTATGAGGTACTGGAGTAACGTCTCTAATAGCTGTTACTTCTAAACCTGCTGATTGCAATGCACGGATAGCTGATTCACGGCCTGGACCAGGTCCTTTTACTGTTACTTCTACAGATTTTAAGCCATGTTCCATAGCTGCTTTTGAAGCAGTTTCTGAAGCCATTTGTGCTGCGAATGGTGTAGATTTTTTAGAACCTTTGAAACCAAGCGCACCTGCTGATGACCATGATAATGCGTTACCAAATTCATCAGTGATTGTTACGATTGTATTGTTGAAAGTTGAACGAATGTGAGCCACACCGTTTTCAACATTCTTTTTCACTCTGCGTTTACGAGATACTTGTTTACGTGCCATTAATATTTTCCTCCTTTACCTATTATTTTTTCTTGTTAGCTACAGTTTTAACTGGGCCTTTACGTGTACGAGCATTGTTTTTAGTTTTTTGACCGCGAACTGGTAAGCCACGACGGTGACGGATACCACGGTAAGATGAGATTTCCATTAAACGTTTGATGTTTAAGTTTTGCTCACGACGTAAGTCACCTTCTACTTTGTAGCTGTCTACAACTTCACGAAGACGACCTAATTCATCGTCAGTTAATTCGTTAGTACGAGTTTGTGGAGAAACTCCAGCTTCTGCTACGATTTTTTCAGCAGTTGATTTACCAATACCGTAAATATAAGTTAATGAAATTACAACGCGTTTTTCGCGTGGAATATCGACTCCTGCAATACGTGCCATATTATTTTACACCTCTCTTTTATTAACCTTGTCTTTGTTTGTGTTTCGGATTTTCACAAATGATCATTACTTTACCTTTACGTTTAATGACTTTACATTTTTCGCAAATAGGTTTTACTGATGGTCTTACTTTCATTTTAATACCTCCCTGTAATAATGGAGTGACGAATTATTTATAACGATAAGTGATTCTTCCGCGAGTTAAATCATACGGAGACATTTCTACTGTTACTTTGTCGCCAGGTAGAATACGAATATAATTCATTCTAATTTTACCACTCACATGTGCTAAAATTTCATGACCATTTTCTAATTCTACTTTAAACATTGCATTTGGTAAAGTATCTGTTACTGTACCTTCTAATTCAATTACATCTTGTTTTGCCATTAGAACAATTCCCCCTTTTGCATTATTAGTTAATGTCTATTGGAAAATGTTAGACATACTGCCCTTGTATCATTACGTTGAACAAAAATCGGGAATCATTATCGTTATGCTGTCACTCATAATTCGTTAGGCTGAGAGACAAACAATATCAGACTGCCTTCATTCAACATACAAGCAGCAATGTTGAATTACTTAAGATCTTCCAAGATATCGATAACTGAGCCAGTTACTTCTTGGATATCTTTAGAACCGTCAACGTTTTTCAAAACGCCTTCTTTATCATAGTATTCTAAGATAGGTTTAGACTGTTTTACGTTAACTTCTAAACGTTTTGCAACTGTTTCTGGATTGTCATCTTCACGTTGGTATAATTTACCGCCATCAAGATCACAAACACCATCCACTTTTGGAGGATTGAACACAAGATGATAAGTTGTTCCGCAAACTTCACAAACGCGACGTCCAGTCAAACGATTCATGAGTTCTTCTTCCGGAACTTCAATATTAATAACTGCATCAATCTTTCTGCCAAGTTCTGTCATGATTTTACTTAATGCTTCTGCTTGTTCAAGTGTACGTGGGAAACCATCTAATAAAAATCCTTTTTTCGCATCGTCTTCAGAAAGTCTTTCTTTAACGATACCCACAGTTACTTCATCAGGTACAAGTTCGCCACGGTCCATATAAGACTTAGCTTCTTTACCTAATTCAGTTTCATCTTTGATAGCTTTTCTAAACATATCACCTGTAGATATATGCGGAATAGGGAATTTCTTAACAATTTCACTCGCTTGAGTTCCTTTACCTGCGCCAGGTAAACCCATTAAGATGATATTCATATTGCCCTCCTACAAATTATCTACCACCAAAGCCTTTATATTCTTTTTGGTTAACTTGTGCTTCCAAGCTCTTCATAGTTTCGATTGCAACACCGATAACGATCAATAAGCTTGTACCGCCGACTTGAATCGATTGCGGTAAGTTCATAAATTTAGTAGCAAGAATCGGTAAAATAGCGATAACTGCTAAGAAGATAGAACCTACAAAAGTTAAACGATATAAAACTTTGGTAATATACTTTTTAGTTTTTTCACCAGGTCTAATACCCGGTACATAACTGCCTTGTTTCTTAAGGTTGTCAGCCATTTTTTCTGGATTAACTTGAACAAATGCATAGAAATAAGTGAATGCAATGATCAAGATAATATAAATTACCATTCCGATGTTACTTGATGGATTGGCTGTATTGGCAATTTGCTGCGCCCAGTCAGCTTTAGGGAAGAACATTGTTAACGTTCTCGGTAACAAGAAGAATGCCATAGCAAAGATAACCGGGATAACCCCTGCTGAGTTAACTTTCAACGGCAAATACGTTGCATTTCGTCCTAAACGCTGAGCGGATTGTTTTTTCGCATATTGAATAGGTATCTTACGAACAGCTTGTAATACGTACACAGCACCCATTGTTAGTAAAATCAAACCAATAACTAGCCCTGCTACTTGCAACCATGCGATTGTTGTATCACTTTGCCCTACAAAGGCTTGTTGATAGAACTGAATCAGTGATGATGGCAAAGTAGACAAGATACCGGCGAAGATAATAATGGAAATACCATTACCTACACCATATTGTGTTATCTGTTCACCTAACCATAATAAGAAAGCTGTTCCTGCTGTTAATACAATTGCAATCAACAAATAACTCATAGGTGAAGGATCAACAATCAATGCACCTTTAAGATAGTTATTGAATTGGAATGCCATCCCTATTGATTGGATGAATGCCAAAAGTATCGCAAAATAGCGCGTAACGTTGTTTAGTTTCTTACGACCAACGTCACCTTGTTTGGCCCATTCTGTAAACTTAGGAACTATATCCATTTGCAATAACTGCATAACGATTGAAGCAGTGATGTAGGGCATAATACCCATTGCAAAAATGGAAAAGTTCTTCAAGGCTCCCCCACCGAATGTATTCAATAGATCAGTGACACCTTGAGAACCTTGTTGACTTTCAAACGCTGCTGGATTGACTCCAGGCGCTGGTATATAAGTACCTATTTTAAAAATAACTAGCATTGCGAGCGTAAAAAAGATCTTGTTTCGCACTTCTTTTGTTTTAAAGAAGTTTACGAATGTGTCAAACATTAGATCACCTCGTGTGCTCCACCTTTAGCATCAATTGCTTCAGCTGCAGATGCAGAGAATTTATGTGCTTTTACTGTTAATTTTTTCTCTAGAGAACCATTACCTAATACTTTGATACCCGCTTTTGCGTTTTTAACTACGCCTGTTTCGATTAAAAGTTCAGGAGTAACTTCTGTACCTTCTTCAAAACGGTTTAATTGGTCTAAATTCACAACTGCGTATTCTTTACGGTTGATGTTTGTGAAACCGCGTTTAGGGATACGACGGAATAATGGTAATTGACCACCTTCGAAACCTGGTCTTACTTTACCACCTGAACGTGCTTTTTGACCTTTTTGACCACGTCCACTTGTTTTACCATTACCTGTAGCAGCACCACGACCTACGCGGTTGCGTTCTTTACGTGATCCTTCTGCTGGATGTAAATCATGTAATTTCATTACGGCACCTCCTTATATATTATCTAATTATGCGTCTAATTCTTCAACTTTTAGCAAGTGACTTACTTTGTTCACTTGTCCACGGATAGCTGGGTTGTCTTCTACAACTACTGTAGAGTTAGTTTTTTTCAAACCTAATGCTTCAACAGTTTTACGTTGTGTTTCTGGACGACCAATAACACTACGTGTGAGGGTAATTTGTAATTTAGCCATTATTCATTTTCCCTCCTTAATTGTATAATTCTTCTACTGATTTGCCGCGTAATTTCGCAACTTCTTCAGCACTTTTTAGATTTTCTAAACCATTGATTGTAGCACGAACCATGTTAATTGGTGTGTTAGAACCTAATGACTTACTTAAGATATCAGTTATACCTGCTAACTCTAATACGGCACGAACTGGTCCACCGGCGATAACCCCAGTACCAGGTGCTGCTGGTTTCAATAATACACTTCCTGAACCGAAACGGCCAGTGATTGTGTGTGGTGTTGTACCTTCAACACGGTTTACAGATACTAATTCTTTTTTAGCAGCTTCTACCGCTTTTTTGATCGCTTCTGGTACCTCTTGTGCTTTACCTGTACCGAATCCAACACGACCATTTTTGTCTCCAACTACTACTAATGCAGTGAAACGGAAACGACGTCCACCTTTTACAACTTTCGCAACACGGTTAATCGTAACAACGCGTTCTTCAAATTCTTTGTTTTCTTCATCTCTGCGAGCCATTATTTGTCCCTCCTTTTATGATTAAAATTCTAAGCCATTTTCACGTGCTGCATCTGCTAATGCTTTAACACGTCCATGGTATAAGTAACCTCCACGGTCGAAGACGATTGCAGTGATACCTTTATCAACTGCTTTCTTAGCGATTACTTCGCCCACTTTGGCTGATAATTCAACTTTTGAACCAGTTTCATTTTCGAAATCTTTATCTTGAGTTGATGCTTGAGCTAAAGTTACGCCTTTAGTATCATCAATGATTTGTGCATAGATGTGTTTGTTAGAACGATATACGTTTAAACGTGGTTTTTCAGAAGTACCAGTTAAGTTAGTACGTACACGTGCATGTCTTTTTAAGCGTACTTTATTTTTATCAATTTTGCTGATCATGCTTTATTCTCCTTTCTTTAGAGAGTTATTTATTATTTACCAGTTTTACCTTCTTTACGACGAACATATTCGCCTTGGTAACGGATACCTTTACCTTTATAAGGTTCTGGTGGTCTTACGGCACGGATTTTAGATGCTGTAGCACCAACTAATTCTTTAGAAATACCTTCAACTTTAACTGTTGTGTTTTTCTCAACTGTGAATGTGATACCATCTTCTGGTTTGAATTCAACTGGGTGAGAGTAACCAACGTTAAGTACTAAGTTGCTACCTTGCAATTGTGCACGGTAACCAACACCGATAAGTTCTAAAGTTTTTTCGAAACCTTTAGCTACACCTTGTACCATATTGTTAATTAACGCACGAGTTGTTCCATGAACTGTTCTGTCTTTTTGAGAATCAGATGGACGTACAACTTCTAATGTGTTGTCTTCTAATTTGTAAGTCATGCTAGGATCCATAGTACGTGATAATTCACCTTTAGGACCTTTTACTGTAACTGTATTACCTTTGATGTCTACTGTAACATCGCTAGGAATTTCAATAATTTTCTTACCTACACGGCTCATTTACGGGCACCTCCTTAATTATTTATTACCAAACGTATGCTAATACTTCTCCGCCTACGTTACGTTTTCTTGCTTCTCTGTCAGTTACGATACCTTCAGATGTTGAAACTAATGCGATACCTAAACCATTTAATACTTTAGGTACTTCGTCAGCTTTAGCATAGACACGTAAACCTGGTTTAGAAATACGTTTTAAGCCTGTGATAACGCGTTCGTTGTTTTGACCATATTTAAGGAATAAACGTAAAACACCTTGTTTATCATCTTCTACGAACTCAACGTTTTTAATGAAACCTTCGTTTTTAAGGATTTCAGCAATTTGTTTTTTAATATTTGACGCAGGCAACTCGATTTTTTCATGACGCACCATGTTTGCGTTTCTTACACGAGTTAGCATATCTGCGATTGGATCTGACATTGTCATAGATTGTTGCCTCCTTTCAAGACTCTCTTTAATTACCAGCTAGCTTTACGAACGCCAGGGATTTGGCCTTTATAAGCTAATTCACGGAAACAGATACGGCATAATTTAAATTTGCGGTATACAGAATGTGGGCGTCCACAGCGTTCACAACGAGTGTATTCGCGCACTGGGAATTTTTGCTTTTTAGCTTGTTTTACAACCATTGATTTTTTAGCCACTTAATTAGCCTCCTTTATATTAGAGCTTACTTTTGAAATGGCATACCGAATTGAGTTAACAATGCACGGGCTTCTTCGTCAGTGTTAGCAGTTGTAACAATAACGATATCCATTCCTCTTACTTTACTTACTTTATCATAATCGATTTCTGGGAAAATTAATTGTTCTTTGATACCTAATGTGTAGTTACCGCGACCGTCGAATGCTTTTTTAGAAACACCGTGGAAGTCACGTACACGTGGTAATGATACTGAGATTAATTTATCAAGGAATTCATACATTCTTTCTCCGCGAAGAGTAACTTTTGCTCCGATTGGCATACCTTCACGTAAACGGAATGTTGCTACTGATTTTTTAGCTTTTGTGATTAATGGTTTTTGACCTGTAATTAATGTTAACTCTTCAACAGCGTTGTCTAATACTTTAGAGTTTTGAACAGCGTCACCTACACCCATGTTCACAACGATTTTATCGATTTTAGGTACTTCCATTACTGAACTATAGTTGAATTCTTTCATTAAGTTCTCAGTAACTTCTGTATTGAATTTTTCTTTTAAACGGCTCAAAGTGGATCCTCCTTTCAACTAGTTATTAATTATTAGATTTGATTTCTTCGCCTGATTTTTTAGCGATACGAACTTTTTTACCATCAACAAATTTGTAACCTACACGAGTTGGTTCATTTGTTTTTGGGTCCAATAATTGTACGTTAGAAACATGAATAGCTGCTTCAGTTTCTAAGATTCCACCTTCTGGATTAAATTGAGTCGGTTTTTGGTGCTTTTTAATGATGTTCACACCTTCCACAACGACACGGTCTTTTTTAGGTTCTGTTGCTTGTACAACACCTGTTTTACCTTTATCTTTACCTGAGATAACGATTACGTTGTCACCTTTTTTGATATGCATGTGGGCACCTCCTTAGATTTTATTTATTAAAATTATAGTACTTCTGGTGCTAATGAAATAATTTTCATGTAGTTGCTGTCACGTAATTCACGAGCTACTGGTCCGAAGATACGAGTACCGCGTGGACTCTTGTCGTCACGAATAACTACACATGCATTTTCATCAAATTTGATGTAAGAACCGTCTTTACGACGTACTCCTGATTTAGTACGTACTACAACAGCTTTAACAACTTCACCTTTTTTAACAACGCCTCCTGGTGTAGCATTTTTAACAGTACACACAATTACGTCGCCGATGTTCGCTGTTTTACGACCAGATCCGCCTAATACTTTGATTGTTAGAACTTCACGAGCACCTGAGTTGTCAGCTACTTTCAAGCGTGTTTCTTGTTGGATCATGAATTAAACCTCCCTTATCTTTAAATGATTAAATAATAACTGATTCTTCAACAATTTCTACTAAACGAAAACGTTTTGTTGCTGATAAAGGACGAGTTTCTTGAATCTTAACGATGTCTCCTAATTTAGCTGAATTGTTTTCATCATGAGTTTTATATTTTTTAGAATATTTTACTCGTTTACCATATAATTTATGAGTTTTGTAAGTCTCTACAAGTACAGTTACAGTTTTATCCATTTTGTCTGATACGACTCTACCTACATAAACTTTACGATCATTTCTTTCGCTCACTTTTGTAACCTCCTCTTTCAATTATTATTGATTAGCCTTACTTTGTTCAATTTCTCTTTCACGAGCAACAGTTTTTAGACGTGCAATCGTTTTTCTTACTGTACGAATACGTGCAGTTTCCTCTAATTGTCCTGTAGCTAACTGAAAGCGTAGGTTAAAAAGTTCTTCTTTTGAAGATTTGATTTGCTCTTCGATTTCTGAAGTGGTTAAGTCTCTAATTTCCTTAGCTTTCATTTGATTCACCACCCAATTCTTCACGTTTTACAAACTTAGATTTAACTGGAAGTTTGTGACTTGCTAAACGTAATGCTTCGCGTGCAACTTCTTCTGACACGCCTGCAACTTCAAATAAGATTCTACCTGGTTTAACTACTGCGATCCAGCCTTCTACTGCACCTTTACCAGCACCCATACGTACTTCTAAAGGTTTTTTAGTATATGGTGTATGAGGGAAGATTTTAATCCAAACTTTCCCGCCACGTTTCATATAACGAGTCATCGCAATACGAGCAGATTCGATTTGACGAGATGTGATCCAAGAAGTTGTAGTAGCTTGTAATCCATACTCACCAAATGTTACAAAGTTACCGCCTTTAGAACGTCCTTTTGTGTTTGGACGATGTTGACGACGATATTTAACGCGTTTTGGTAGCAACATTATTATTTTCCTCCTTCACTATTGTTCTTAGTAGGAAGAACTTCTCCACGATAGATCCATACTTTAACTCCTAGTTTACCGTATGTTGTATCAGCTTCAGCATGTGCGTAGTCAATGTCAGCACGTAATGTGTGAAGTGGAACAGTTCCTTCTGAATATTGTTCAGCACGAGCGATGTCAGCTCCGCCTAAACGACCTGAAACTTGAGTTTTAACACCTAAAGCTCCTAGTTTCATAGCTCTTTGAATAGCTTGTTTTTGTACACGACGGAATGATGCACGGTTTTCTAATTGACGAGCGATGTTCTCAGCAACTAAACGAGCATCTAAATCAACTTTTTTGATTTCGATCACGTTAATGTGTACACGTTTGTTAGTTAAGTTATTTAATTTGTTACGAAGTTTTTCAATTTCTGAACCGCCTTTACCAATTACCATACCTGGTTTACCAGTGTGGATTGCAATATTGATACGGTTAGCAGCACGTTCGATTTCTACGTGAGAAACTGATGCTTCTTTTAATTCGTTATCGATGAACTTACGGATTTTTAAATCTTCATGTAATAAAGTAGCGAAATCTTTTTCAGCATACCATTTAGCGTCCCAATCACGGATAACACCAACACGAAGTCCGATTGGATTAATTTTTTGACCCACAGTATTCCCTCCTTAGATAGTTTATTAAGCTTCTTTAGCTTCTTCTTTGCCGTCACTTACGACAATTGTAATGTGGCTTGTACGTTTGTTAATTGCACTTGCGCGTCCTTGAGCACGTGGACGGAAACGTTTTAAAGTTGGTCCTTCGTTAGCATATGCTTCTTTAACAACTAATTCATCTGTATTCATGTCATAGTTGTGCTCTGCATTAGCTAAAGCGGACATTAATAATTTTTCAACAACTGGTGATGATGCTTTGTTAGTTAATTTTAAAATAGCAACAGCTTCACCAACGTTTTTGCCTCTGATTAAGTCTAAAACTAATCTGACTTTACGAGGTGCGATTCTGATAGTTCTAGCAACCGCTTTTGCTTCCATTTGGTCTTCCTCCTCTACTTAATAGAAAGTATTTATCTTCTTGTTTTTTTGTCGTCTGCAGCATGTCCTTTGAATGTACGAGTTGGAGCAAATTCACCTAATTTGTGACCAACCATGTCTTCAGTTACATAAACAGGTACATGTTTACGTCCATCGTATACTGCAAAAGTAATACCGATGAAGTTAGGGAAAATAGTTGAACGACGTGACCAAGTTTTAATCACAGTTTTTTTCTGATTACCTTCTTGCGCTTCCACTTTTTTCATCAAGTGGTCATCGACGAAAGGTCCTTTTTTAATACTACGAGCCATTATGGCGCCTCCCTTCTTATTATGTGCGTGCAGCGATTACGCCGCACACCCAAATAAGTTGTTATTATTTTCTTTTACGTCTACGTACGATAAGTTTATCTGATGATTTTTTACCGCGACGAGTTTTCTTACCAAGAGTTGGTTTACCCCATGGTGACATTGGTGATGGCATACCGATTGGAGCACGACCTTCACCACCACCGTGTGGGTGATCGTTAGGGTTCATTACAGAACCACGAACTGTTGGACGGATACCTTTCCAACGAGAACGTCCGGCTTTACCAACGTTAACAAGTTCATGTTGTAAGTTACCAACTTGACCTACAGTTGCACGGCAAGTTGAAAGAATCATACGAACCTCACCTGAGCGAAGTCTTACTAATACGTATTTACCTTCTTTACCAAGTACTTGAGCACTTGCACCTGCTGAACGAGCGATTTGTCCGCCACGGCCAGGTTTTAATTCGATATTGTGAACTACAGTACCTACTGGAATGTTAGCTAATGGTAATGCGTTACCTACTTTAATGTCAGCTTCTTCACCATTTTCTACTGTTTGTCCTACAACCAAACCTTTTGGAGCGATGATGTAACGTTTTTCACCATCTGCATATACTAACAATGCAATGTTAGCTGAACGGTTTGGATCGTATTGGATAGAATCAACTTTTGCTGGGATCCCATCTTTGTTACGTTTGAAATCAATAACACGGTATTGACGTTTGTGTCCGCCACCATGATGGCGTACTGTCATTTTACCTTGGTTGTTGCGTCCCGCTTTTTTCGGTAGCGGTTGTAATAATGACTTTTCTGGAGTCGTTTTTGTGATTTCAGCGAAATCCAATGAAGTCATATTACGACGACCATTTGTAATCGGCTTATAATGTTTAAGAGCCATTGTCGCTTACCTCCTTATTGGTAATTTTATTTTTTAGTTGAATAGATCGATTGATCCTTCTTTAAGTGTAACGATCGCTTTGCGTCTTCTGTTTGTATAGCCTTGGTAACGGCCCATACGTTTTTTCTTAGCTTTGTAGTTGACGATATTTACTTTGTCTACTTTAACATCGAAAATTTCTTCAACTGCAATTTTAACTTGTGTTTTATTCGCACGTGTATCTACATCAAAAGTGTATTTGTCTTCAGCCATTGCTTCTGAAGATTTTTCTGTGATTACGGGGCGCTTAAGAACGTCTCTTGCTTCCATTATCCGAGCACCTCCTCAACTTTTTTAGCAGCTGCTTCTGTAATTAATACACTGTCAGCGCTAGTGATGTCTAATACGTTTAAACCAGTTACAGTAGTGATTTGAACACCAGGAATGTTACGTGCTGATAATTCAACATTTACATCTTCTGATTCAGTAACTACTAAAACTTTTTTAGGTAATTCTAAGTTTGATAATACTTTAGTGAATTCTTTAGTTTTTGGTGCTTCTAAACCGAAAGCATCAATAATTTTGAATTCATTTTCTTGTACTTTGAAAGATAATGCAGAACGTAATGCTAAACGACGCATTTTCTTAGGCATTTTGTAAGCATAGCTTCTTGGAGTCGGTCCGAATACGATACCGCCACCACGCCATTGTGGAGCACGGATAGTACCTTGACGCGCACGTCCTGTACCTTTTTGTCTCCATGGTTTACGTCCACCGCCGCGTACTGCTGAACGGTTTTTTACCGAATGCGTACCTTGGCGTAATGAAGCACGTTGTAAGTTAATTGCTTCGAAAAGAACATCTTTGTTTGGTTCAATTGCGAATACAGCATCGCTTAATTCAACTGAACCTGCTTTTGATCCGTCTACTTTTAATACATCATAATTTGCCATTATGCATTTTCCTCCTTTCGTTAATTAATTATTTGTTACCTTTTTTAATTGAAGTTTTGATTTCTACTAATCCTTTTTTAGGACCAGGCACATTACCTTTAACTAAGATAACGTTGTTTTCTGTATCGATTTGTACAACTTCTAAGTTTTGTACTGTCACTGTGTTGCCACCCATACGACCTGGCATTTTGTGACCTTTAAATACTTTAGATGCGTCAGATGCCATACCTACAGAACCTGGCGCTCTGTGGAAATGAGAACCGTGAGACATTGGTCCACGACCGTGACCATGACGTTTAATATTACCTTGGAAACCTTTACCTTTAGATACTCCAGTTACGTCAATGATGTCCCCAGCTTCAAATGTATCAACTGAGACTTCTTGACCTACTTCGTATTCATCAACATTGATGTTTCTGAATTCACGAATGAAGCGCTTAGGAGCTGTGTCAGCTTTTTTAGCGTGACCTTCAGCTGGTTTATTAGCATATTTATTTGACTTGCTGTCTTTTTTGTATGCTTGTTTGTCTTCAAAACCTACTTGGATAGCGTTGTAACCGTCTACCTCTTCAGTTTTCTTTTGTAATACTACGTTTTGTCCTGCTTCTACTACAGTTACTGGGATTAAGTCTCCGTTTTCACCGAATACTTGTGTCATCCCGATTTTTCTTCCTAAGATTCCTTTGGTCATCGAAAGTCCACCTCCTATGATTTTCTATTATAATTTAATTTCGATGTCTACACCTGATGGTAAGTTTAAGCCCATAAGAGCATCAACAGTTTTTGGTGTAGGGTTAACAATGTCGATTAAACGTTTATGAGTACGTTGTTCGAATTGCTCACGAGAATCTTTGTACTTATGCACCGCACGGATGATAGTGTAAATTGATTTTTCAGTTGGTAATGGAATTGGTCCAGAAACTTCTGCACCAGAACGTTTTGCTGTTTCAACAATTTTCTCAGCTGATTGATCAATTACTCTGTGATCATAAGCTTTTAATCTGATTCTGATTTTTTGTTTTGCCATAATTTTCCCTCCTTATATCGTCTTCATTTAGTGATAGACTTCTCCACGAAAACTATCTCACACAACGCCATGGCAAAGCGGCCGGGTGTGTCAGTAACCTTTCGCTTCATCGCGTATTCAAAGTCCAACATTAGATATGTTACACGAATCAGCGCTTAGTTGCAACCATTTCATGTAACTTTTTTTATGTTAGACTTTTTCTCTAACACATACCAGTATATTTTACTGCAAATGATTGCACACTTCAACCCGTATAAAGATTTTTTTCTCTAAGTCTTCATATTTTTTCAATCGACTCACATCCTATATAATAGTAAATGAATGGTGGTGATTAAAAGTGAAACATAGTACAAGAATCGCATTAATCATTATAAGCATTATCTTGCTGCTCTCTGAACTTTTATATGGTATTCCTTTCTTAGGAGGTTCTATCATCGTTTCATTTGGTTGGCAGCCATTAATCATTAATGCTTTCTTCTATTTATTACTCGTTATCGCATTATTAGCTGACAGCCAAAGTACAATTCGTCCTATGGTCATTATTCCTTTATTAGGAATCGCTGGTTCGTTTATCGCAATTGTTCCTTTTGTCGGAATGATTGTACATTGGATTTTATTCTTCTTAATGTTATTCTTCTTGTTTATTGTCATGAGCACTCCTATTTATATGCCAAATCGAAATGCGAGAGCTGTTTATGATGAGCATGGACGTCGAATTAAATAAGTTATAGATAAATACCGGCAGATCTGTCGGTATCTTTTTATATTTACAAGTGATTTTATGAGTTTCTTCCTATTGTAATGTAAACGCTTCTATTTATATTTATTTTAGAAGTTAAAGGTGTTTGGATTATTAATTTTTAGAAGCGGGTATATTGATAGAGTTCATAATAACGATGAAACATATTGCTTTTTAACTATATTGAATAGAAATAAAGCATGATATAGATAAAAGGAGATAGAGATATGTATCAAGATTTAGAAAATAAAGTAGTTATTGTCACAGGTAGTGGCAGCGGAATTGGTAAAGCTTACGCTGAAGCGTTTGGTAAAGCGAAAGCGAAAGTTGTTTTAAATTACCGTTCTTCTAAACACGAACCTGAGTTAGAAAAACTCAAAAAAGAAATCGAAGATCACGGTGGACAAGCTTTACCTGTTCAAGGTGATGTTACAAACGAAGAAGATATCATCAACCTTGTAGAACAAGCCATCAAACATTTTGGCACTTTAGACATTATGATTAATAACGCTGGATTTGAAAATCCTGTTGCTTCACATGAAATGTCTGTTGAAGAGTTCCAAAAAGCAATTGATGTTAACTTAACAGGTGCATTCATCGGTTCAAGAGAAGCTGTTAAATACTTCCTTAAAGAAGATAAAAAAGGAGTAATCATTAATACAGCGAGTGTGCATGACATCATTCCATGGCCTTACTATGTAAATTATTCAGCAAGTAAAGCTGGCCTAAAAAGTATGATGGAAACAATGTCTATGGAATATGCACAATACGGTATCCGCATTAATAACATTTCACCAGGTGCAGTCGTTACAGAGCATACGAAAGAGAAATTCTCTGATCCTGAAACACGTGAAGAAACTCTTAAAATGATTCCTGCAAGAGAAATTGGCGAAACAGAGCAAGTGGCTAACGTTGCTTTATTCTTAGCATCTGATGCAGCAAGTTATATTCACGGCACAACAATTTATGTTGATGGCGGTATGACGAATTACCCTGCGTTCATGGGTGGTAAAGGTTAATATTATCTCTTGCAGTAAGACACTTGCGAATTGTGCAAGTGTCTTTTTTGATATTAAAAAAACAAGCCCATATCTCATGAGCTTGCTTAATCGTTTTATTTTAACCGTGTACGAATACGAAATATAAAATGAATAATACCATTAATACATACATAATTAGATGTACTTCTTTATGACGTTTCGTCACTAACATTGTAATTGGATAGAAGATGAAACCACATGCGATACCTGTCGCAATTGAATAAGATAGTGGCATCATAATAATCGTAATGAAAGCTGGAACAGCCAATTCAAATTTCTTCCAATCAATTTGTGATAAGTTTCCTGCCATTAATACCCCTACTACGATTAATGCTGGAGCTGTGACTGCACTCGTAACAACAGCCATTAATGGACTGAAGAATAATGCTAATAGGAAACAGACACCTGTTACAATACTCGCAAAACCAGTTCTTGCACCTACAGCAACACCCGATGTTGATTCAATGTATGAAGTCGTTGTTGTTGTACCGAAAATAGAACCTACGATTGTAGCGATAGAATCTGAGAATAAAGCACGACCTGCACGAGGTAATTTATTATCTTTCATCATACCTGCTTGTGAAGCCACTGCCACTAATGTTCCTGCTGTATCAAAGAAATCAATGAACAAGAACGTTAAAATAACAATTAAAAATTGTACTGTAAATAATTGACCTGGGTCTTTAAATGCTTCAAATGCTGCACCGAATGTTGGCGCAATACTTGGAATCTTTCCTACTACTGCATGTGGCATTTGAATTAAACCAGTTAATAATCCGCCGGCTGACGTTAAAATCATACCGATAAAGATAGCACCCGGTACTTTTTTAGCATAAAGTACAACCGTTACGATGATACCAAATACTGCTAATAATACTTTACCGTCTGTAATATGGCCTAAAGTTACAAGCGTAGAATCATTATTCACAATAATACCTGCACCTTGTAAACCAACAAAGGTAATAAACAAACCGATACCCGCTGTTACAGCCATTTTCATCTCATACGGTATGGCGTTAATAATGGTCTCCCGGAGTCCTGTTACGGTTAATATCGCAAAGAAGATACCTGAACATAACACACCTGTTAAACCGATTTGCCATGGAATCCCCATTGTTAAAACAACAGTAAATGCGAAGAATGCATTCAGTCCCATACCTGGTGCTAATGCGATTGGATATCTAGCAATGAGTCCCATAAATAATGAACCCACAAATGCAGCTAAGGCTGTCGCAACAAATACTGCGCCCTGATCCATCTTCATATCATCTGGGATACCTTTTACACCTGCTAAACTTAAAATCTGCGGGTTAACAGCTAATATGTAAGCCATAGATAAGAAAGTTGTTAAACCGCCTAAAATCTCACGACGATAATTCGTTTGATACTTATCAAATTGGAAATATTTTTTCACTTTAAAGTCTCCTTAAATGAAATACCTTAATATTCTAATCCCTATTCAAAGAAAATACAATGAAGATTTAAGAAAAAACCAAACAATTTTAATAGAAATTTGAAAAACACACTCATTTTCTAACGATTTCAACACTATATTTTTAAATATTGTTCGTTAAAATTCGTTAATGAGTGTGTCTTCTAATTAAAGTTTCAAATTCTTCAAAGCATCTTGGAATGGATTATTGTTCATTTCTTCTTTACCCATATATTTCTTCATCTCACGTTTAGATACTTTGCCTTTACCTTTATTCTTGTGTCTTTGATCCATTTGTTCTTGTGTTTCAGAGTGACCGCAAACACAACGATATGTCGCTTTTTTACCTTTACCGAATAATGTCATTTTCTTATGACAGTTTGGACAACGTACATTCGTTTTACGTTGTACATTTTTCTTTGTCTTACATGCCGGGTCTTGGCATACAAGCATTTGACCATTTTTTGTTTTGACTTTAATCATGAATTTACCGCATGTCGGACATTCTGTAGTGGTCAAGTTATCATGTTTATATTTCTGTTCACTGTTTTTGATTTCATTCACAATAGTTTCAGTAAAATGTTTCATCTCTTTTATGAACTGACGTGCATCATATTTACCTTGTTCAATTTGCGTTAATTTTTCTTCCCATTCTGCTGTAAGCAATGGTGAAGTAAGTGATTGTGGTGCGAGTTCTAAAATTTGGCGTCCTTTAGACGTAACTTTAATATGACCATCTCTTGCTTCAATCGCATTCATATTAAACAGCTTTTCGATTATATCTGCACGTGTTGCTACCGTACCAATACCGCCTGTTTGTTTCAGAGTTTGTGAATGTTTTTTATTTTTGAGTTCAAAGAACTTTTGAGGACTTTCCATTGCTTTTAACAATGTTCCCTCGTTAAAGTATGGCGGCGGTGTTGTTTCATGTTCTTGAATATGGAAACGTTGGACTTTATAAGTTGCACCTTGTTTAAATTGTATCGGTTCTGATTGTGTGGTTGATTCATTGCGTAATTGTTTGAAACCAAGTTGTAAGGTTACTTTATCTTGCAATTCAAAGGTCTGCTTACCGACCTTCAAGATAACTTTGACCGCTTCATACTCATACGGCGGCAACAAGTTCTCTATAAATCGTTCTGCAATCATTAAATAGACCTTTTGTTCACGTTGGCTCAAATCATTCATGTTAGGACGAATTTCTGTTGGAATAATTGCATGATGATCTGATACCTTCTGATTATTTACGATACCCATTTTAGCACTGAACTGTTTATTGACTAATGGACGCACCGCTTCTTTATACTCAGTCGCAAGCAATGCTTGTAAACGTTCTTTAAATGTTTCTACCATATCATCCGTTAAATAGTTCGAATCTGTTCTTGGATACGTAACCAACTTATGACGTTCATATAAGTTTTGAAGTGTATTCAGTGTTTCTTTCGCACCCATACGATAACGTTGATAAGCTTCTTGTTGTAAATCAGTTAAACTGAACAACTTCGCAGGATATTGTTTCTTTCGTTTTGATGTTACTGATTCAACAATGCCCGTTTGTTGTTCTAATTGTTGAACCATATCTGTTAATACTTGTTTGTCATAGATACGTTGTTTTGAAATCAACTTAAAGTTTTGTCCATCCACTTGTGCTTCTAACGTATAATATTTAGATGGTCTAAAATGTCTGATTTCATCTTGGCGCATTTGAACAAGTTGAATCGTCGGTGTTTGAACACGACCTAATGATAACTGAGCATCATACTTCGTTGTTAATGCGCGCGTCGCATTAATCCCAACAATCCAGTCTGCCTCACTACGTGCTAATGCTGCACGATATAATGGCAAGTATGCTTTACCATCTTTTAATTGTTTAAACCCGTTACGAATCGCTTTGGCTGTAATCGAACTGATCCATAAACGTTTAATCGGTTTTTTATTATGCACTTTATCTAAAATCAAACGTGCAACGAGCTCCCCTTCTCTTCCAGCATCAGTCGCAATGATAATTTCTTTAACTACATCTTTTAACATCAATGATTTGACTGTATTGAATTGTTTCTTTGTTTTTGGAATAACGACTGTTTTCATATATTTTGGGATAATTGGCAGTTCTTGCAAATCCCATGTTTTAAACTTCGAATCATATTGTTCTGGAGTCGCATTCGTTACCAGATGACCTAAAGCCCATGTCACAATATATTGATTGTTTTCAAAATAGCCATTACGCTTTTGATGTACATTCAATGCGTTCGCAATATCACGGGCCACAGAAGGTTTCTCTGCTAGAATTAATGATTTCATCTTCATTTTCCTTTCTCAAAATCGTATTTCTATTGTAACATGATTTATTGTGCTTGTTTCTCGTACCTTTGCTTTTATCTCAACACAAAACAAAGTATAATAAATAAAAAGGTGTTCTTTATATAACAACCAAGGAGGTTCTTATGAAAGCCGTTAAAATTGAAGCTGTTCAAGACATCCAAAGTTTTATTCACCAAGCCGATACATCCTATTGTTCCTATATTTATAAGCTTCACGAAAAAAACGTTTCATTGACACAAAGTATTGAGGCTTTAAAACAAGACACAGGCGTCTACGCGCTCATTGACGAAAGTGACAAAGTCCGTATGCTGATGGGTGGATTCTCCTATGATACTAACCATTTTAAAATGGTTGGGCCGTTCATCAATTCAAATGATCAATTAGATGCACAAGCTTTTAAAAGCCTTTTTGAAACTTTAATTGCAGATCAACCTGATCAATCTCATTTCAATTTTTCATTTGATATTACAGACGACTATAAAAGTTCATTGATGAAATCCATTGATGCACACTATACGTTCACTGACTATTATCTTTCAACTGATCACACAATTGAAACAAGTCCTGCGGCTGAACGTCAAATCATTCCATATCACAAAGCTTTTTTCGCACATTTCGATCGCTTACATCAGAAAAACTTCCGTCGTGAAGCAATGTCTGCTTCTGAAATTGTCAATACACTAGATGAGAACAATCATTTATTCTTTTTTGTCAGCGAAGGTATTTTAAAAGGCTACTTATATCTGCAAGTCAAACCTGATAAAAATAAAGCAGAAATTAAATATTTCTCATCTCATACGGATTATCGTTATGAAGGAATTGCTTTTAATTTATTAAGTCATGCGATTAACTTTGCTTTTAAATATGATGATATTAATAAAGTCTATTTCAAAATACGTAGTAAAAATGATCAATTAGTAGACCGCTTCAGTGAACTCGGTTTCGACATTCGTTCAGAACGTAAAAAATTCAAATATATCAAATAATATAAGCGTTTGTTATGAGGTTAACCTTCATAGCAAACGTTTTATTTTCCATTTATTTGTCTTTGTTTTATTCTTATTTTATTAAGGGGTAAGTTTAAATATAGAAAGGAAAAGATAGAAGATGGATTTACTTATCGCATTACTGCCTGCCCTCTTTTGGGGTAGTGTTGTTTTAATTAACGTTCTTGTTGGAGGCGGACCTTACAATCAAATCCGAGGCACGACACTCGGCGCATTGATTGTAGGTATTGTTCTCTTATTAACAGGACATTCTAGTTTTGAACCTAAAGTCATTATTGTCGGTTTGATCTCTGGTGCATTCTGGGCATTAGGTCAAGGTTACCAATTACGCTCTGTTGATTTAATCGGTGTTTCTAAAACTATGCCGATTTCTACAGGAATGCAGCTGGTTGGTACTACATTATTCAGCGCAATATTCCTAGGGGAATGGAGTACAGGAACACAAGTCGTTTTAGGTCTATTAGCGATGATTTTATTAGTGGGCGGTATCGCATTGACTTCACTTAAAGGTAAAAATGAATCGAGCGAAGGCCAATCTAAATTAGGTAAAGCAATTGTGATTTTATTAATTTCAACAGTCGGCTATGTCGTATATGTTGTTGTGGCGCAAATCTTTAGCGTTAATGGCTTAGATGCCTTATTCTTCCAATCAATTGGTATGGCAATCGGTGGTTTCTTATTATCAGCGAAACACCAAACGTCTACACGCTATACGTTACGTAACCTTTTGCCAGGTGTGATTTGGGCCATTGGTAACTTATTCTTGTTCTACTCACAACCTAAAGTCGGCGTCGCAACAAGTTTCTCATTCTCACAATTACTAGTAATCGTTTCAACACTCGGCGGTATCTTTATACTGAAAGAACGTAAAGATAAACGTCAAATGCTTGGAATTACTGCAGGGATTGTATTAATTGTCGTCGCAGCTTTCATTCTCGGCGGATTAAAAGCATAATGACTTTCTAATAAAATATTGAAGAAAATAATAGAAATTTTAAAGGGATTGTCAGCCACTTAAGTAATGGTTGACAATCCCTTTATTATACGAAAAACATTTGGAAGTAATAGAGTATGACGATACTGATCACAATCGTCATGTTGGTGGTCATGCCAATCAAAGGCAATGTACGGTACTGGAATTGAATGGAGTAAGGTATGACCGCAACGCCGATTGGCAACAACCAAATGACCATTAAAGTCGTTTTTATCATTTGGTCAGAGACTGGTAAAAAGAAATAAACGAGTAAGCCCGCTATGAGTCCAAAGCCATAATGAATAGCCAAATATTTCAAGGCAATCGGTAAATAACGACGTTCTACTCTAAAGTTCAACATTAAACCTAAGAGAATCATAGATAACGGCATATTCGCTTGTGCCAATACATCTAAGAAATTGATAACAGGATCTGGTAAATGCAGGTTACTCATATTTAAACCAAACATCATCAAATAAGTCATCAATGGAATAGAACGTAATAAATTCAATATAAGGAATCTAAGATTAAAAGTATTATTTCCGCTGCTGCTGAAATAATTGCCTATAAAATAAGTGATACCGAACATGACAATCGCACCGCCGATATCTGCCATACCGAAATAAATCATGCCGACTTTCGGCCAAATCGCTTGTACCAGCGGATAAGCAAATAAGCCGATATTCAGTGATGCCATCATCATGCCGATGGTACCTCGCATCTCATTGTCATATTTTAAGAAAAAGCTGATAGCGATAACTTTCGCAATAATACCGTAAATGACCATCATAACCGGTAATACAGATAGTGAAATATCCAGTTCAGCTTTGTTTAAATTGACGATGACTAATGCAGGTAACGTCACATTCAGCACTAATTTAGCCAGTACTTGGTTATCTTCTTCTTTTAAAATATTGATACGTTTGAGTAAATACCCAAGCGCAATCAATATAACAATGACTGCGAATTTGCCTGTCATAAGTCACCCTTCTTTCTCTATTATCATTGAGACATTCATTCGTCATGAAATGTCATTTCTCGGTAATTACATCTCTAATCTTTCCATGATATACTATTATTATTGATAATAAAAATCAATAAGGTGGTGTATCTTTTGGATTTAGAAAGTCAATTAGCAGAATTAAAACAAGATTACGTACGTCTGCAAGATGATTTGGAAAAGCGTGAATCAACAGGTCAAGAAGTCGATCCATTGATTAAACAGCTTGAACAAATCGAACATGAAATCGCACACGTCCGTTCACAAATAAAACAGCAATAAAATCGACATCTTGAATAGAAACACGCCATGATTCAACGTGTTTTGTGATTATCAGAAAGGAAGTACACGCGATGCAGCTCTATCTATTATTACTACCCGTTTTGTATTTATTTGTAAGTTATATCAGTATTTATAAAATGAATACAATCTACAGTAGTGTTTTACGTATAGTCATGGGTGGATTACTCATCCTTATTGTCGCAATGATTAACTTAACAGTTCCTCCAGTAGCATGGTGGGAGTTTGCGGTCATTGTGATGCTTGTAGGTAATGTGGAGATTACAGCCTTCAAGTATTCAAAAGGCGATCAAAAAGGTGTCTTCTTATTAAATGTGATGACCCTTTTAATTTTCGTGATCAGTACTATTTTAACATTTGTATTATATTAAGAAAGAAAAGCCCCTCAGCTGCGTATTATACGAGCTGAGGGACTTTTTTGATTAGCTATTTAAATTTTAAACTTAATTCTCTTTTTTACGTTTTGAGCTAAACATATGTGTTACTTTATCTTTCAGCGTAAATAGAATTTCATAAATAACTGGTACTACTATCAGTGTAAGAATAGTAGAAGAAACCAATCCGCCTATTACAGTTGCGGCTAAACCTTTGGAAATCAAGATAGAGCTGTCTTGTCCGAAACACATCGGCACAAGTGCGCCAATTGTCGCAAGTGCTGTCATTAAGATTGGACGTATTCTCGTTCCGCCCGCTTCTAACAACGCTTCTTTCATTTCCATACCTTTATGCTCATTATTGATAACTCGGTCTATGAGTACAATCGCATTGGTTACGACAATACCTATTAACATTAAGACCCCGATCATACTTGGTACAGAAAGTGTTTCTCCTGTGAATACTAAAGCTAACACCACACCAATCACAATGTAAGGAAGTGAGAATAGGATGGTAAATGGTGCTAAGCCGCCTTTGAATGTTAATACGAGTACAAGATAGACAATTACAACTGCCGCAATCATTGCTAGACTTAATTGCGTCATCGCTCTATTAATATCATCTGTCGCACCGCCTGAATTGATTTTAACATTCGCTGGTTTATCGACTTTATTTACTTTATCCATTACTTTCGTTGAAATACCGCCGACATCTTTACCGCTGATTTTACCTGTTACAGTTGTAGTATAGTCGCCATCTTCTTTAATCAACTTACTTGGTGTTTGTGTTGATTTTAATGTTGCGATATCTTTCAGCTGAACCATTTCTCCTGTCGGTGTCGGAATTTCAAGATTGTTTAATTTCTCTTTGGTCCAGTTCGTTTGTTTTTCTTTTTCAACTTTTACATCGACTTTATGACCTTTTTCATTAATCGTTGTCAGTGTTGTTTCTGGAATGTTTTGATTTAAGCCCATCGCTAATTGACCCGCTGACAAGCCTTTTTCGGTTGCTTTGTTTTTATCAACATCAATTGTGTATTGGTCATAGACTTCAGTTAAATCGGATTTAACGTTCACTACACCTGATGTTTGTTTCATTTTATCTTCGATTGCTTTCACTGTGTCTTTGATTTCATGACCTGATGGACCAGATACTTTGACTTCAATTTCATTATTGCCACCGCCAGTACCCATGTCTAAGTATTTCCATTCGCCTTCTTGTTTAAAGCCTGCGATATGTTTTAATACTCTGTCTGGTTCTGTATCAAAGTTTTTCGTATCACTCGCATATTCAATCATCACAGCCATATTGTTTGTACTGCCTGTCGGATCAATTGGTGATGCGCCACCTAGTGAATACTGAACTTTCTTCACTTTATCTTTACTGTTAAGATATTTTTGAACTTGTTCAGCATTTTTTAGTACTTGTTCTTTTGTTTCACCAGGTTTTGGTGTATAAGTCAACGCCATGAATTTATCTTCACCTGTGGAAATAAAGCTCGTTCCTATTTTCGCAGCACCTAATCCGATACTGCCGATTAAAATAACAGTCGTTATAATTAAGACAATCCATTTATGGTTTAACGACCAATTCAATACTTTTTTGTATCCTCTGCCTACTGCACCTAACGAACGTTGACGTTTTTGTTTGATACCATTTTTAAAGAATGTTGAAGCTAATGCCGGCACAATAGTGATAGACACTAGTAATGACGCTAATAAACTAAATGTAATTGCGAGTGCGAATGGTCTAAACATCTCACCGACTGAACCAGCCACAAAGACTAATGGTAAGAAGACGACAATCGTTACAAGCGTAGAAGACATAATCGGTTTGAATACTTCAGCTGTCGCGCTGATAACCAAGTTGTCTCCGCTCTCTCGCTCTTTCGGATCGGACATCCGTCTGTATATATTCTCAATAACAACAATAGAGTCATCAATTACACGTCCGATTGCGACGGTTAATGCACCTAAAGTCAAGATGTTCAATGAGACATCTGATAACTTCAAGGCAATCATCGCAATTAATAACGACATTGGAATTGAAACGACTGAAATTGCTGTTGTTCTGATATTACGTAAGAATAATAAGATAACAATAATCGCAACTATCGTACCAAGAATCGCTTTTTCAAGCATTGTATAAATAGAATCTTGGATTGGTTTTGCGGTATCCATAATCTTAGTTTGTGTTAAATCTTTATTATCTTTCACAAACGCTTTAATTTTCGCATCTGTATCTTTTTTCACTTGAACAGTATTGGCATCTTGTGCTTTTACGATTTGAACATCAATCGCATCTTTACCGTTCGTTCTGGAGATTGACTCACGTTCTTGTCCGATTTTTACATCGGCGATATCTGAAAGTTTCACCATGTCATTACTTTGTGGTCCTTGTGAACCTTGTGACATCATTGAACTTTCATCTGACCCAGATTGGCCTTGTTCTCCTTGTGCTGCGCTGACAGGAATTACAAAGTTTTTCAATGCATCTGCTGAAGTGAATTCTCCATTCACTACAATGGATTTTTCTTTTTTACCGAATTGGAATAAACCTAAAGGTGTTTTGCCAGAAGCATTTTTAATATAGTCCTCCACACCTTTAGCACTCATACCACGTTTTTGTAATTCGCTTTGTTTGAATTTAATCGTTGCTTGACGTGCAGTTTGACCGTTCATTTGTACATTTTGAACACCGTCAACAGTTTCTAATTTCGGAATGAGTTGTTTCTCAATCGCTTTCGTCGCTTTCTCTAAATTTCCATTTTTATCTGAAAATGAATAAACAACTACAGGGAATGCATTCATACTATTCCGCATTAATTCAGGTTCCCTTGCATCCTCCGTGAGTTTAAGTTTATCAATTTCTTTCTTTAATGCTTCTTCAGCCTTATCCATATCTGTACCATCTTCATAGCTGACTTGGACCATAGAAACATTTTCTAACGATTGGCTTTTGACATTTTCGACATGCGCCATGCCTCTGATCTGATTATCTATTTTATCACTGATATCCTCTTGTACTGTCTGAGGTGTGGCACCCGGTAAGACAGTATTGACAGATATCATCGGTTCTTCTACATCAGGCAATAATTCTAAACGCATTTTTACACTGGAATAGACACCGCCCAAGATGACTAATACAACCATTAAAAATACAGCGAATTTATTGCCTAAAGAGAACTTCAGCAAACGATTAATCATGCGCTCTTTCCTCCTCATTTCTCGTTACTTTAAATTTAACACACCCCGCCTTAAAAGGTCGTTGATTTCACTCAACATTTTAGGTTTTTCCAAGAAAAAAGATTGAGACCAATATTAGTCTCAACCCCTTTATCTATACTTATGAAAATATGTTGTCTAACTGTATTATTTTCTGCCTTTTATTTTGCGAGAAACTTTGATTTTAGCTTTTGTTAATGCTGGTTTTGCTTTTTCAATCATATAATACAATGGTGTATTTAAGACATAATCAAACTCACCGATTTTTTCACTTAAATACGTACCCCATGTTTTCTTAAATGCCCATAAACCATAATGTTCTGAGTCTTTATCCGGGTCGTTATCTGTACCGCCGAAATCATATGTTGTAGCGCCTTTTTCACGCGCATAACGCATCATTTCAAACTGCATATGATGGTTCGGCAAGAAATCACGATAATCATTTGAAGATGCACCATATAAGTAATATGATTTGTGGCCACAGAACATAAGCAGTGCGCCTGATAAATAAACACCTTCTGGCTCACGTTGGTATAGTTCTTCCATTTGATCGATTAATTTTTGGTTACGCGCAATTTTAGCTTCAGCATCTTTGATTTTATTCAACGTCTTTTTATCTTGTTTCTTTTGTTTCAGACGTTCAATATCTTGTTCAACTTCTGCATTTTCACCTTTTAACTCTGCCAATACAGGTTTCGGTTCTAATTTAACCAAGAATAACTCTGCGTCGCCGTCAGGATGTAATGCATCGTAAATATTTTCAAAGTAGCTGATATCACGTGTTAAGAAACCATCACGTTCCCCAGTAATACGCATCAAGTCTGCGAAGATTTTAAGTTGATCGCGACCTGCACGTTCTACTTTCGTTCCACGTTTTAATGATAAACGTACTTTTGAACGGTTACGACGTTCAAAGCTTTGAATCAATTCATCATCTGTTTTATCAATCGGTGTAATCATTGTCATACGTGGTTGAATGTAATCTTTTGATAAGCCTTCTTTGAATCCTTTATGTTTGAATCCTAATTGTCTTAAATTACCTAAAGCATCCCCTGCTTTATCCACTTCTACATCTGGATCGATTTTAATCGCATAGGCTTTTTCATCTTCAGCAATTTCTTTTGTGTATTGAAGGAGGGCTTCGATGACTGCTTTATCATCATAATCTGCGACGAACCCTCTAGAGACATAACAAAGTGTATAAGGTAGTTTCGGTATTTTCTTGAATAATAATTGACCGACACCTTTAACTTTTCCATCTTCACCTACTGCGACACGTCTAGAGTACCAACCAGTCAGCTTTTTCGTTTCTGCCCATTGTGTGAGTTGAAGCAAATCACCATTGGGATGAGATTTAACAAATGCATCATGTTCTTGGTTCGTGATATTCATCTTTTCCATAAAATAAAAATCTCCTTTATTTTCCTTACACTATCTACTTATTATACAATGAAACTAAGTGACTTTCATGTCGTATCCTCACGTAACCCTATAAACTATAAAGATTCAGAGGTGAAAAGTGTGAGAAATATCTTTTTAATTATCATGATTATTTTAAATATCATTGTGATTAGTATAACATTAGTCAACCATGTTCAAATAGACAATCTCAGCTTGCGTGTATTCTTTACCGCATTTTCTATAGTAACTGCTGTTTATCTTGTCTTATTGCGTAAATCACGTGTTGATATGTGGCTAGCAATTATCTTATTCTTAATCGCTTTAACTTATGCGATTATGATTGCGAACGCAGTTTATCATTATGTGTACTAAATTTTAAGGTTCGAAGTGATAAGCTCCACCGCGTGTCACGATATGATAAGGTGTTTCGGCGGTTGTATCTTGAATAACAATCGCATACTTGTCTTTACGTCCTGATTGAATACGATATTCAATCGCTTCATCAGGCAATTTTAAAGTTGTGATTTCTTCATCTTCAGATACCACTTCCATACCAAACCAATCCCGCCATTGATTGACCACTAACGCTTGTTGTGTGGTTTGAATTTCAATGGCTTTTATTTTGAATTGCGGTTGAAATCTATTTTCTAACGCCTCAACACGTTCTTCTTCTGACTTATTCCACTCTATAAAGAACGGCGGTTTCAATTTCGCATCCGGCTGATTCAAATATAATAAACGCCAAGACGTTTGTTCACCTTTTTTATTTTCTCGGCCCATTTCAATTGGTCCTACGACATCTAATCCTTTCGCTTCAAACTCATCTTTAAGTTTGTCTAAATCATTTGTGCGTAAGGCGATTGCTTTAAAGCCTTGTTCGAAATTATCTTGTACGATTTTCGCAACGAAAGATACACGTCCTTCATTCGATTTAATAACCTTCTTCAACTTTTCTTCATCGTTTACACCGATAATTTCAATATAAGCCAAATCTGTATAAACCAATTTATTATATGTACCATAGCGATTGTGTAAGCCGCCTGGTGATAACTTCATTACTTCTCCTGGATACTCAAACTCATCAATATGCTTGATATAATGGATGATATGATCAAATTTCAACTGAACCATTTAGACCATCCTCTCTTCATTTTTCTTCATCTTATCAAATTATGAATCGAATTGCCTTTTGAAAGACTAATTTCAAAAAATCTCTTGATTTTTATTTGAGAATTTTTTACAATAGTAAAGTAAATTAGTTAGCTTAGCTAACCTTTTTTAACGAAATCAATCAATTACCCTGCAAAAAAATCAAACTGATTTCGTTTATATATGAGGTTGTGACGTTTTACTGAGGTCTCAACCTCTATCTTAATTTAAGGAGCTACAACATGGAAATCAATCAATTATTTAATAGCTTTACTGAATTATATAGACCTTATGTAAAAAGCGTTCAACCTTTACTTGATCAGTATCAGCTACATACTGCTCAATTTTTAGTTCTAAAGGATATTTACTTACATGAACCGACAACACTTGTCGAAATTTCTAAACGTCGTTGTATTGAAAAACCATCAACACGTAAATTATTAAAAGTGTTACATGAACACGACTTGCTGACTGTTACACCAGGGGAAGATAAAAGACAAAAACTATTAAGTCTGACGGACAAAGGTAATCAGATTTACCACGAAGTCATCGAAAAAGTAACAGCACTTCAACAACAAATCGTTGAAGAAGCAGGTCTTAGTCAAGAGGATATCGAGCAAACCATTCGAACGCTCAAAGCTATCAAACATCAGTTTTAAGGAGGGATTTCGCGTGGATCATTCTCAACACGCACCAATATGGACTAAAAGTTTCAATATGAACTTTATCGTCAACTTCTTCGTTTATCTTTGTATGTATCTGTTAATCGTTGTCATTGCAGGCTACAGTAAAAACGAATTTGGCGCTTCAGATAGTTTATCCGGATTAGTAACCGGATTATTTATTGTCGGCTCATTAATCGGCCGTTTTATTACAGGAAAATATGTCAATGCGATGGGACCTAAACGTACATTAATTATAGGATTGATTTTTCTTATCGTAACGCAAGCCCTTTACTTTATAGAAGGTTCATTAGGTTTCTTAATGTTTACCAGATTAATTAATGGTGTTGCGACAGCAGTTGCGACTACTGCGACAGGAACAATAGCTGCGTACATCACACCACCTGAACGTAAAAGTGAAGGTATCAGCATGTTCTCACTCAGTTTAGTTCTCGGAACAGCTGTCGGACCTTTCTTTGGTTTATTATTATCAAATCAATACTCCATTGATGTCTTATTCGCTTTATGTTTAGTATTAGGCATCATTGGTTTAGCTTTATCATTCTTCATTCATATCAATTTTGAAACAACTAAAGTTTCTGAAACTCAACCATCAAAAGGTTTCAGCTTAAGTCAATTTATCGCTAAAGATGCAGTACCGATTGCGATTGTAATTTTAGTAACTGGTGTGACTTACTCATCTATTCTGACATTCTTAAAATTCTTCGCAGAAGAGCGCAATCTAGTCGCAGTTTCAAGTTACTTCTTTATTTTCTATGCCTTAACATCATTAGTCACACGTCCAATTACAGGTCGTTTAATGGATAACAAAAACGAAAACGTTGTAGTTTATCCATCTTATTTCTTCTTACTTATCAGCTTTGTGCTTTTATTCTTTGCACATTCAGGCTGGATGTTATTACTTGCAGGTGCAGCGTTAGGTGTAGGTTACGGTAACTTATCATCACTTATGCAAGCTATTGCGATCAAAGTTACGACACCAGAAAAATATGGCCTAGCCACTTCTACTTTCTTTATCGGTATTGATTTCGGTATCGGCTTCGGCCCTTCTGTATTAGGTGTCTTCACTTCATCTATTACTTATGCACAACTTTATGGCTTCATGGCTATATTAACTATTATTACCGCAGGACTTTACTATGTCCTATATGGCCGCAAAGTAAAATATTTAGAACGTGCTTAATTATAAAAGTGCAGATCAAAACGGTCTGCACTTTTTTATATAATCCATCCTTTTTCAATAGCTTTTTTCCACGCATCAAAACGATTTTCTGTCTCCATTTTATCAATAATGACAGAAGTATAATTACGAACTGTCCCGTTTGAAAGAAAAAGCTTTTGTGCAATTTCTTTACTTGAATAACCATTGCCGATTTCTTTCAGTATTAATTGTTCTGAAGGCGTTAATGGATTTTTCTCATTAAAATATGTAGTCATCAGTGTTTCACTATATTCTTTTTGTCCTGCCATAATATTATGCATGGTCTGAATCAGTTCTTCTACGGAACGTTCTTTTAATACATAAGCATCTACATCATTTGCGACTGCTCTTTCAAAATAACCTGGTCTTTTGAACGTCGTTACAATAATGACTTTTGTATTTAACTTTGCTTCTCTTATTTTATTCAATACTTCTAAACCTGTTAATTCCGGCATTTCAATATCTAGAATTGCAATGTCAGGCTGATTGGATTCAATCATTTGCCATGCCTCTGCTCCACTTGAAGTATCAGCAATAATGTTAATATTTTCATCCATCTCTATAAGTTGAACCATCGCTTTTCTCAGCATTTCTTGGTCTTCAGCTAGAACAACATTTATCATAAATTATCACCTCGTGGAATTCGAATCATTAATGTAACACCTTGTTCAGATTTTATTGTAACTTCACCATCTAATAATGCTGCACGCTCTCTTATACTATGCAGTGTAGCTTCAGGTTTACTGATACCTTTGCCATTATCACTAATTATCAACGTAATGATGTGTTGCGCTTCTTTTAATGTACCAGTTACTTTTGTCGCATGTGCATGTTTAATAATATTATTGACCGCTTCTCTCAATAGCATAGCTAATATAGACTGTTGTCCTTTATTTAATGTTCTAGCAGTGGATTGTCCCTCAAAATCAAAAGTAATATCTGCTTGTTTTAATAGTTGATCTACAGACTTCACTTCTTCTTCAAAATCTTGAAATTTCAGATGTTCTACAATAGTTCTGACTTTATTTAATGCCTCTTTAGAAAGTTGATTAACTGCTAACATTTCTTCTTTGGCTTTTTCTGGATTTTGATCTATCAATTTAGAAGCAAGCTCAGATTTTATGCTCAAGCTGGCAAATACATGACCTAACGTATCATGTAAATCTTGGCCGATTCTTTGACGTTCTTGTTCAGCAATCAATAAATTGATGTGACGATTTTTCTCTTTCATTTGCGCCCTTACTTTTTTATTTTCGATAAATCTAAAGTTAATGAACAACGAAATGATTACAACAAGAATCAGTACGACAACTATTGGTAAAGCTTTTGGAAGTAAGTATAATGAAAGACCAGATGCGATGAGTAAAGCAATATAAAATAGTATACTTTCCACTGACTTTACAGTCGCTTCATAAACATATGGCAACACATAAGAACCAAAAAAGAAAAACATAATAAATGTGCTGCCCATTGCCCAACAAAAATAAAGTGTGCCGATCAAATAAATCATCCATACAATCAACCGCTTCACTTTAAACTGATAAACATCAGATAAAATTAAAATACCATAATTAATTATAAATACAGCAATCACTATAACAGCAATTACTTTAGGTCCTTTGATGTCTTGATAAAATAAAGCGATAATTGGAAACAACAAGTAAATAAAACTCGCAACGCCCATTGGGTTTCCTTTTATTTTTCTAAGCAAAAAAGACATTACATCACGTCCGATTTCTTTTGAATAACTAAAGCAATGATTATAAATAGTATACAATACCCCAAAAGAAAACCAAGTGCCGCTATATTAATCGTTTGATGCTGAATAAAATCTAATCCTAGCTGTTTTAATCGGTAGGTCGGCATATATCGAGAGATAGAAGCTAGCCATTGAGGAAACAAGCTAATAGGAAACCATAATCCACCCACAATCGCTAAAACAAGATACAATAAATTACCTATACTACTTGCTTGCTTCACATCTTTATGTTGTGCCAGTAATAACCCTATGGACAAAAATAAACTGGATCCAATCCATAATAATAATCCTGATACTAACCATTCATAAAGAGACATATGAATGTGTCTAATCATTCCTCCAACACTAAACATCAGAATAATTGAAAATAAAAAAAGACTCATGATTTTGAATACTTTAGCTACATAATATTTAATGGGTGTCATCGGTGTCGCAAAAAGTTTTTTCTGCCATCCGTTTTGTTTATCCTGTACTAATTCAACAGGGAAGGTCAACAAACAATAACTAGTTAAACTAAAGACCGTCATACTCATCAAACTTTCTTTATAAATTTGATTGGCTTCTGATTGCGGTACTTTAGTTAATGAAGTGAAAATCAAGAAAAATACTAACGGCATCCCTACTGAAAGAATAAGATATATTTTTTGTCGCAAAGTGATTGTCCAATCTAATTTCAAATATTTAAAAATCATGATAGAATCTCCCCTTCACTTTCAAATACATAATCTTCTAATGAACTTTTCTTAATTTCTAACTCATTTAAATCTATATCTATTTCAATCAATTGTTGTAAAACTTTTTGAACCTCATCTGTTTTGATTTGAAGTTCACTTTGATCCTTTTGATAACTTAATTGAGTTTGATTTTGAATGATTGACTCAAATTGTTCAGGTAGATATATCGTTGATGTTTTATCAAGGTGTTTTAATTGTGAAGGTGAACTATCATTCATTATCTTTCCTTGTTTCAATACGATAACACGATCCGCAACCTTCTCTACTTCTTCAATATAATGCGTCGTATATAATATGGTAATACCTCGAGCCTTCAAATCATTTATGATGTTCCAGAAATAACGTCTTGTTTTAGCATCCATCGCAGACGTCGGCTCATCTAAAAATATTAATAAAGGTTGTCCTGTTAACATCAATATAAAATCTAATAAACGTTGTTGACCTCCAGATAATTTAGTCGCGTATTGATTTAATTGTTTATCAGTAAACTGGGTCAACGTTTTAAACTTGTTGTAATCTAACGCTTTTTTATAAACCGATGAATAAAACGCATAGAGTTCTTTTACTTTGACCCATTCATTAAAGATTGATTTTTGAAATAATACGCCGATATTATTTTGTATAGCAGAATCCCTTTCAATACGCCCTTCATCTGGAACTAAATTACCTAAAATCAAATCAATCAATGTGGACTTACCTGCTCCATTTACGCCTATTAAAGCGATACATTCTCCTTCTTTTATTTCAAATGAAACATGATCTATTGCTTTAGTATTGTGGAATGATTTAGTTACACCGTTTACTTTTATCATTTAATCACCTCTTTATTTCCTTGATTTAATGATATATTTTTAAAAATTGTAAACATAGTAACGTTTGTCATAAATTCTCTATGACATTTGTCATTTTCTTGTTTTATACTTTTAGCACTTGAATCAACTTTTCTTTCAACATATTCAATTTCGGTTCATAATTTCCGTGATAACGCACTTTTTTTACTATTATAGTAAATTAAAGAGAATAGATTTATATTGAAATTCGTTATATAATATAATAAGTAAAACAATTATTATTCCTGGGGGAATACAACTATGAAAGGGCAAGAGGAGGAATATCAATGTCAAAGACAATTGATCATTTAATTGAGACAGAATGTAAACTTAGCCAGATTAAATATTGGCTAAAAGCAGAACATCATCTTACCATGGAGGAGTTCATTATTTTATACCGCTTCAATGGTACTGACAAAATTACAGGTAAAGTATTGAGGGATACCCTCCATTACGACATGAAATGGAATACGAGTAAAATTGATGTATTAATAAGAAAACTTTATAAAAGAGAACTGATCGCAAAAGAGCGTTCAGAAACTGATGAACGCCAAGTCTTTTATTTATTAGATAAGACACAACGTGAATTCGTCGCATCTGTCATCAAAGAATTTGAAACCTTCGCAAAGTAATCATTATGAAAAAGCACGCCTTTCCGAAAAAATCAGAAAGACGTGCTTTTTATTATATATTTCATTCGACTTAACCGCCGATATAGTTCATATTAATTTTCTTACGTCTGCGATTTGCGACCGTTTGTTCAGTTCGTTCATCTGAATATCTGTCATCACGAATATGCCATAACTCTTCGAATTTCGCTTGTAATTCATCGTCCATTTTACCAGAACGCATAAATTCTTTGACGTTAAATCCATCGACTGTGCTGAATAAGCAGCCATAGAATTTACCATCAGAAGATAAGCGTGCTCTCGTACATGTTGAACAGAATGACTGAGAAACACTCGTAATTAAACCGAACTGTGCTCCGTTATCTTTATGACGATAATATTTTGCGACTTCACCATAATATTTCGGTTCAACCGCTTCAATATCAAATTCATCTTCGACCATCGCAAGCATCTCATCTTTTGTGACAACTTTACTGAAGTCCCAGCCATTGTCATTACCGACATCCATAAACTCAATAAATCTTACAACAATATTTTTGTCTTTGAAGTACTGAATCATTGGGATGATTTGGTCATCATTGATACCTTTTTGAACAACAACGTTCACTTTCACTTTAAAACCGATAGATACTGCATAATCAATTTGTTCTAGGATGGTATCTGCTTTGATATTACGGTTATTGATAGATTGGAATAATTCGTTATCAATAGCATCTAAGCTGACATTGATACGTCTTAATCCGGCATCATAGAGTTTTTGTCCATGTTTTTTCAACAATAGACCATTGGTAGTCAGACCAATATCTTCTACACCGTCGATTTCATTAAGAGCGGCTATTAATTTATATAAATCTCTACGCATTAAAGGTTCCCCACCAGTGATACGAATCTTCTTCACACCTAGGCGAGTATATACGCGAGCAATTCTTTCCATTTCACTAAAAGTCAATAATTCATCTTTGGGTAAAAAGACAAAGTCATCGCCGAAAATTTCTTTAGGCATACAATAATCACAGCGGAAATTACAGCGATCTGTCACGGATAATCTTAAGTCACGAATCGGGCGACCTAATTTATCTGTTATTTGTTTTACCATCTTTTGACCCCCTTTTCTTTCTCTCTTATCGCTTGATACATCTCATCAAAGCGATTGATCTCTGACTCTGGCTAAATCATCTTGGTAGTTAATATTTTGGTACCAATCAGGTCTTGTATCAACCTCATGAACATCCAGCCAATCAGAAGCGACTTGGTTATAAACATGTTTCATACTGTAATCATCGGATTCTAGTGCACGTGCAATGACTGGTAAACACGTCGGACTATAAAATGCGATAGTAGGAATCGGATACCCCTCTTCTTCATACCCCGCAATATCTAACTGGTCTTCAATGACATGTTCAACCATAAATTGATATAACGTGCTGACAGCTTTTTCTGTGATTAACGGTGTATCTACTGAAATCACAAAGAATAGTTCTGCTTCAAAATCTTGCTTCATTACTGAGTAGATGCCTGAAAGCGGTCCTTTCGCTTGATGTTCTTCATCATCTACGACCACTTTGACATCTTCAAATTGATCAGCCAATTCCGCACTAGAACTAATGATAATCTCATTAAACATATTGGCTTCATTCAAGGCATCGATAATATGTTGATAAAACATTTTACCATTGAGCCTCGCAAATGCCTTAGGCGAACCGAAACGTTCTGATCGTCCGCCTGCTAAAATAATTGCTTTCACTTTCTTAACCTCCGCTTACCGGTGGAATCAACGCAACGACATCAGAAGGTTGAATCATTTCATCATTTGGCACAAATTCTTCATTCAAGGCGATTTGGAATTGTTTGCCGCTGATTTCTGGATACGTTTCAAATAAATATTTTTTAAACGCCTCTACTGTCATTTCATTCTCTAGTTCAAATTCTTCTGTACCTTTTTGTAAGATTTCTTTAATCTCCGCAAAATAAAGGACTTTCATTCTGTTTGCCCCCTTTCAATGGCATCTTCATGGTAACCACGTTGATGACCGATCCATTGTGCGCCATCTTCCCATATTTCTTTCTTCCAAATCGGCACTACTTCTTTAATACGATCAATCGCATATTCATTTGCCGCATAGGCATCTTTTCTATGTGGTGAAGAAACTGCGATTAATACCGCAATATCGGAAATATGCAATGGTCCGATACGGTGAACAATGCTGACAATCGTGCCAGGCCATTGTTCGTTGATTTCATCGCCGATTTGAGCTAATTTTTTCTCAGCCATTGGCACATAAGCTTCGTACTCAAGATGTTCTGTACGAATGCCTTTTGTCCATTCTCTAACATGACCTGTAAAGACCACTACTGCACCTTGATGCGGTGTCAGTGTAAAGTCTCGATAAGGTTCTGTTTGAATCGGCTCAGTCACAACTTCAAATTGTTTCATTTTGACTCATCCTTTTTTCTATCGATAAAAGTTAATAACCACTTTTTAAAATGACTTAACTTTGTATTTTTTTGAAACGGTAACTTATATTGTACATGACTCAGCTCAGATAAAGAAACTAATTCCGCTTCATCTCTATAAATAATCACTTTATCATAATCCGCTTGTTTAAAGCCTTCAACTAGTAACACATCATAATCAATCGTGACTGCTGATTCAATAATGTGGGATAAAGTTTGTTCTGTTGTACGTGTGACTGTTTCTCTTAACGCATGACCTTGCACAATGCTTTGGTCTGCCCCTGCTTCAAAATGTTTCATATGATCGACTTCTGCTGCTTGTAAGGTAATATCTTCACTACCATGTCCATGATGTTTAATCGTCACTACACGATAACCTTGTGCTTTCAGAAACTTAACTGTTTCTGCCATCAAGGTTGTTTTGCCAGAATTTTTATATCCCACAACTTGTAAAATCATAGTGCTAATTCCTCTTCAAAGGTATCTGTTTCAGTCAGAATGACATCCACTGTGTAGCCTTTTTCAAAGCCGCGTGTACCGCTCGACAACATAATCATCGCATTACTGTGTGCAATCGCGACAACCGCACCTGATTTGTTGAAACCAGAAGGTACTACTGTTGTTTGTAAACCATTTAATGTAGCTTTTGCACGAATGAAACGTGTGAATGGATTGGCTTTTTTGAAGTCTTCCATCAATGTGGCTTTTACAACTTGAGGGAAACGTTCAATCGCGCCCATCATATTTAAGACTGCTGGTTTTACGAACAATTCAAATCCTGTATAGCACGCAGATGGATTCCCTGATAAACCAAATAAATATTGGTTATTTGCGACAGCAACTGTTGTGACACTGCCTGGACGCATTTGTACTTTATTGAATAATACTTCTGCACCGATTTCTTTATAGATAGCTGGTAAATAGTCAAAGTCACCAACAGATACACCGCCTGTTGTGATGACCATATCATGAGATGCAAGTGCTTCTTTAACGACTGCTAAACTGCTGTCGAAATCATCTTCTTGAATTTTATAAACTTCACAGTCTAAGCCGAATTGATTTAGTAAGCCTTGAATCATCGGTCCATTAGAATTACGGATTTTACCTGGTTCTAATTCATCACCGACATCTAATAACTCACTGCCTGTCGCAATAATAGCTGCAGATGGTAAGCGACGTACAGGCACTTCTGTATAACCGAAGGTCGCAAGTACTGCGATAGCCCCAGCATTAATACGTTGGCCTTCTTTTAATACGACATCTCCGACTTCTGTTTCCTCACCTTTTAATGAAACATTTTCATTATGTTCGAAGGTTTTACGAATCGTAAATGAATGTTCACCTTCACGTGTTTGTTCTAACATCACAACTGCATCTGCACCTGCTGGAATTTCTGCACCTGTCATAATACGGACAGCTTGGTTCGGTCCGACTGTTTTATCTGACACACTGCCTGCACCGATGTGATCAATGACTTCAAATTCAATACGGTTGTCACCGCTTGCACCTTTTGTATCTTCACTTCTTAACGCAAAGCCGTCATAAGGTGATTTATTAAAACGTGGGATTTCATACGTTGCCACGATATCTTCAGACAGTATATATCCTAAACTGTCATTTAAAGGCACTTGTTGTGTTTCTGTACGAAATTCTTGTGCTACCACACGTTTGATTGCTTCTTTTACCGCAATTGGATTTCTTTTTTCAACTGGCATAAACTATCTGCTCCTAACATCTATTTTATTTCATGCTATAATGTCTAAGCGAGGAGGAATAACATGTCTGAATTTACTCATATCAACGCTCAAGGTAATGCGAAAATGGTCGACGTTTCTGATAAAGACATCACAAAACGTGTTGCGACAGCACATTCAAGCATTACTGTTAACGAAGCGATTTACAAGCAAATTGTAGAACATACAAATAAGAAAGGTAATGTGCTGAATACTGCCCAAATCGCGGGAATCATGGCAGCTAAGAATACCTCTACGATTATTCCTATGTGTCATCCGCTCTCACTGACTGGTATCGATATTGCCTTTGAATGGGATACAACATCGTCATATACACTTAATATTGAAGCTACAGTCTCTACATCAGGTAAAACCGGTGTAGAAATGGAAGCTCTCACAGCCGCTTCAGCAACGGCTTTAACCGTTTACGATATGACCAAAGCACTTGATAAAGGGATGGTCATCGGCGAAACTTACCTTATCTCAAAATCTGGCGGAAAATCCGGGGATTACCGCAGATCATAAACTATTGTTGTTCATGCTTTACCCTTTTTATACGTAAACATGAACTTCACAACAGCACTACGGAACCATTGACGTTGTGATTTTACTGTCACAACGTACAATCGTTCCGTTTTTTTCATGTTACTCCTATTATATAATGCGAATTCTTTAAGATAAATAGGCTGAATGGATGAAAAAACTGATGAAATCTTATGAAATCAGTGATTGGCTTCAGTGTTTTCCCTTATTCAATCAAACAGTACAGTGAAGAAGCGGTTAGTCTTCTACCTGAGTAAAATCTAACCGCTTCTTCTTGCCTTTTATTTTGTTAATTCATGAATGAGATGATTCAATTCAGGTTTAATTAATTTTTCAATCGCTAATCTTACCGCACCAGATGAACCTGGCAATGAGAAAATCAATTGTTCACCTACTGTACCGCCGACAGCACGTGATAATAAAGCACGTGTTCCCACATCTTCAGCATAACTTAAATATCTGAATAACTCCCCGAAACCTTCAATTTCTTTTGTTAATAAAGGAGTTACTGCTTCAATCGTCACATCACGTTGTGCGATACCTGTACCGCCCGTCGTAATAATGACATCCACATCTTCATTCAACCATTGTTGTACTTGTTCAGTAATCGCTTGTTTATCATCTTTGACGATTGTGTAATGATCATCTGTAATTTCCACATTAATCTCTGACAATAATTCTTTAGCTAAATTACCGCCTTTATCTGTTTCTTTTGTTCTTGTATCAGACACAGTTAAGACTGCTGCGTTGATGGTTCTATCTAATTTGACATTCACGTGTTCATTTTTCATTCATTAGGCCTCCTATGTGATTTACTCAACCGAGTAATTGGTTCATTAATTTAATCGCTTCTTCAGGTTTCGTCATGCCATGTATCAACATGCGTCCGCCTGAGAAACTGACAATTCGATGATTGTTGAATTCGAAGCGGATCATATAAGGGTTCGCATGATACTTAATATGATGCGTTTCAAGATATTCCTTCAACATTTCCTGGGTAATATCCTCATTATTGTATTGAACTGTATCTCTTCCGCATAATGTCGCAAACTGTAAATCAGTATGATTTAAATGCGGATAGGTCGCATGTTCACTACACGTATGACAATCAGCTTTAAACATACGACTGAATCCGAATGTATAGTGTGTCCCTTCCCAAATATCACCATAAGTTAATTTAGGCGTAAAAGGTGTTTCAGTCAGGATTTTCAATGCATCACGTGTTTGTAAACTCGTGGTCATGGTTACCGCTGGTTGAATTACCCCTACTGTATCACACGTCATGTTAATGACTGGTAATTGCGGCATCAGACAATTGAAACACGGAGTTTGTCCAGGAATGAAAGCTGCTTCGATATATGTACTTTGTACAACCCCGCCATATATCCAAGGTATATTATATTTATACGCAAAATCATTCACTAATAAACGTGTATCGAAATTATCTGTCGCATCTAAAATTAAATCTACCTCAGTTCCATGCGTTTCTAGAAACTGGGGATTGACTTGAGCGATATGTGCCTCAATAATGACATCACTTCGGATTTCCTGCAGCTTTTCTTTCGCCGCAATCACTTTCGGCATCGCGTCTGTCGCATCTTGTTCTGTAAACAACATTTGACGTTGTAAGTTGCTGAACTCGATGTAGTCACGATCAACAATCGTTAACTGTTTGATGCCCGCTCTGACTAAACCGTCCGCAATGTGTGTTCCTAATGCACCCATGCCGATTATCAGCGCATGTTTTTGCGCAATTTTCTCTTGGCCTTCTCTGCCTATATGTTTAAACAAAATTTGTCTGGAATAACGTTCTGACATCTTTCGATTCCTTTCTTAAAGTGCATTGTCTTTATTATAAGACGAATAGAGACGTGTTACAATCGTTCGAATTGTAGTATGTCACCTAAAATCCGGTCATGCCAATAGAAGACAGACCGGATTGAAACTTTTTATTATTCAGCTGGTACAGAACTTAACGTTATAATTTCATCCGCCAATTGTTCTGCTTCGTAATTAGAATGTGTCACAAAAATAATCGGGATTTGCCATTCATCAAAGAGTCGTTTCACTAAACGCATACTTTCTTCTTTCGTCGCATCATCCAAACTAGAAAATGGTTCATCTAATAAAAGTAAATCAGGACGTGTGCTTAATGCACGTGCTAATGCGACGCGTTGTGCTTCCCCGCCTGATAATCTAGCTGGATATTGTTTTTGTAAATAACTGATGTTTAATTGATGCATCAACGCTGTAATATGTTCAGAAGGTTGCGCCATAAACGTGATATTTTGAAAAACTGTCATATTCGGAAACAATTGATAGTCCTGAAATAAATAGCCTAAATGACGCTCTTGAATTTTAACATTCACAGATGATTGCGTATCCGTTAACACACGTTCGTTGACTTTGATATAAGCGTTATCTGCAGCCCTTAAGCCTGCGATCATATTCAAAACAGTCGTTTTCCCCACTCCTGAAGGTCCTCGTATCGCATAAATTTTAGGTACTGTATCTTGAATATCTAACTTCAGTAACTGTCCTTTTAACTGATGTGTAATTTGGATGGTCAACATCTTAATCCACCTCCAAATAACGATCTTTGTTCATTAAGTTAATCGTACCAATAACAGTAATCGCAAATGCGACTAATACTAATACCCATAGCCAAGCTTGGTTCTCTTTGCCTTGTTCAACTAAGAAATAAATCTCTAAAGGCAACGTATTGGTTTTATTTGGAATATAACCCGCTACCATTAAGGTTGCTCCGAACTCACCGATTGCACGCGCAAATGCCATCATCACACCAGATAAAATAGCACGCTTTGATAGCGGTAAAATCAGTCTGAAGAAAATTTTATTTTCACTTGCACCCATTGTTCGTGCTGTATTCAACATTTTATGATTAATACCTCTAAAACCTTGAATCGTATGTTGATACATTAACGGAAAACTGACAATCACAGAGGCAATAATTGCACCAGTGATTGTGAATATGACAGGCATATGTAAAACATTTGTCATAAATGCGCCTACAGGGCTTCGTGGTGAGAAAACAATTAATAATAAGAACCCCATGACTGTCGGAGGTAACACAATCGGCAGGATAATAATACTCTCAAGAAGTGTCACAATACGTCCACGACGTCGATATAACAGTCTTGAAATTAAAATCCCAAGTACTGTTACAATAATCGTGCTGATTACAGCCACTTCAATTGATATCCAAAATGGCGTTAAATCAGGCATTTCCACTCCTCCTACGCTTCAAATTGATAATCTTTTAAGATTTGTTTCGCTTCATCTGATTTTAAGAACTCAATCCAAGCTTTCGCTGTCTTATTATCAGATGTTGTTCCGGCTTCATAAACAATCGGTTGTTTTAATTTCACCGATTCGATTTCTTTTACTTTATCATTTTTAGTTTTGTTTTTATATAAATCCGTTTTATAAACAAAACCGAGTTGCGCGTTCCCTTTTTCCACATAATTCAAGACTTGACGGACATCTTTCGCAAAGACAAGATGATCTTTAACGCTGCTGTATAATCCATTGTCTTTTAAGTAACCTTCTGCGTATTTACCTGCAGGTACAGAGTTCACTTCGCCTATCGCAAGTTTTTGTCCATCTTTTAAATCTTTGACTGATTTTAAATCAGTGCCTTGTTCACCAATTAATACAAGTTGATTTCGCGCATAATCATAAGTGTTATCAGCTTTCTTCTTATCTTTTAACGCTTGGACATCTTTTGTGTTGGCTGACATAAACACATCAACAGGTGCACCTTTTTCAATTTGTTGTCTTAACGATCCTGATCCGCCGTAGTTAAATGTAATATCAACATCTGAATGTTTTTTCTTAAATGCTGTTTCTAAATCTTTCGTCACATCCGTTAAACTTGCGGCAGCTGCGACATGTAAAGTATTTTCTTTTTGATTACTGTTTGTTTCTTTTTTATCATTTGAACATCCAACAACAACTAAGCAGACGCTCAACAGTATAACCGCAAAGTATTTCAACTTCATCTTGAAGAAGCCTCCTAAAAATGATTAATTCACTCTCGATTATACGCTTTCGGTCCATAAATTCCAATTTGAATTTAACCATTATCTTTTGTCTTCGCATAAGAAAAAAGGCCAATATGGCATTGACCTTTTGATTATAATTATAAAGTTTGAACAAAACGTTTAAAGGCTTCTAAGCCTTCAGTATCACGTTTAAACACACCTGCATCTTCTAAGACACGTTTGAATTTCTGACCTACAGCATCTAAAACAATACCTTCAGCATTTTCAGGTGTAAATTGATGTTTCTCTTTTAGTTCATCTGCGAAATCTTGATGCACACCTAAATCTATATCAGTTTCACCTAAAACATATTGTTCGACTTGTTTAAGCTCATGTTTTAAACGTGCTGGTAAAATCGCAGTTCCCATCACTTCGATTAAACCGATGTTTTCTTTTTTAATGTGTTGTACATCTTGGTGCGGATGGAAAATACCATCTGGATAATCTTCTGATGTTTGATTGTCTCTTAGTACTAAATCTAATTCAAAACGACCTGTTTCTTGACGGTAACGTGCAATCGGTGTGATGGTATGGTGACGTTCGCCCGCCTCACAATGTGCTTTGACTTGAACACTTTCATCACTGTACGTATTCCATTGATTGAAAATATGTTCTGCCGCATCAATGAGTTGTGCTTGATTATTACCTTTTAAACGGATTACACTCATCGGCCAATCTAACAACACCGCTTCTACTTCAGGATAATCATCAATAGTAAAACGTTCTATTTCTGTCGCATTATCCATCGGGAAAGTATGGCGCCCTGTTTGGTAATGGTTGTGAGACAAGATTGAACCGCCTACAATCGGCAAGTCCGCATTAGATCCCGCAAAATAATGCGGAAATTGCTTCACAAAGTCTAATAGATTCACAAAAGTTTGTCGTCCGATCTTCATTGGCACATGTTGTGCAGATAATACGATACTATGTTCTGGGAAATAAGCGTATGGTGAAAATTGGAATCCCCAGTCTTCTCCATCTAACTTAATACGCGCAATTCGGTGATTACGACGTGCTGCTTGGGTTACAGAACCTTGGTAACCTTCATTTTCCATACATAACGCACATAAAGGATAACTTGTTTGTTTTGCTTCTCTTGCTGCCGCAATTTCTTTCGCATCTTTTTCAGGTTTAGACATATTAATTGTAATTTCTAAGTCACCATAGTTCGTTGGTGTATAGAAATGAATATTTTGTGCGATGGCATCTGCCTTAATATAGTGGTTGCGCATACAAATATCATATAAATATTGCGTCGCTTTCTCCGGGCTGTCTTGATACAACTGTCTAAAGTTGCGATTAATAGTTGAAGGTTTCGGTGTGATTAAATCTAATAGTTTCGTTTCAACCATTTCTTTTTGATATACCGCATCTTCTATTAAGTGATGTTCAATCATTCGATTAATCCAGTGTTGTGCAATCGCATTCGGTGTATCAAGTTCTGAGATATCTCTATCCTCATGTTCGATATCTTCTGCTTGTGTAATCTCTAGCACTAGGTTTTGAATGTAGAAAGCATCTTCCTTTTCAAAGTCCCCATATTCTACTGCATATGAAATAAAGCGTTGTATCAGCTGTTGATTCAGCTTCATGATACGGCCTCCCTTTTTATTTATCTTCGTAGCCATTCGGATGTGCGCGGTGCCAATGCCAAGCAGTTTCAATAATTTCATGAATATCATCATGTTTCGGCTCCCAGCCTAACACGTTACGTGCTTTATCACTTGAAGCGATTAATTTACTTGGATCACCTGCACGACGTTTACCGATTTCTGATTTAATCTTTTCACCAGTCGCTTGGCGTGCTGCTTCCACAATTTCAATAACAGAGTAACCTTGACTGCTGCCTAAGTTGAATGCGCCGCTCTCACCGCCATCTTTTAAGTAACGATACGCTAAAATATGCGCTTCAATTAAATCTGTGACATGTAAATAATCTCTGACACATGAACCATCTTCTGTATCATAATCTACACCGAATATCGTAATCGCATCTCGTTGTCCTAACGCTGCTTCTAATACAATGGGAATTAAATGTGTTTCCGGATTATGATCTTCACCAATCGTACCGTCTTCACGTGCACCCGCGACATTGAAGTAACGTAATGCTGCATAGTTCATACCATATGCGTTATGGCACCAATGCATCATTTTTTCCATCATCAATTTACTTTCGCCATAAGGGTTGGTCGGTGCTTTTTTCGCATCCTCTGTAATCGGGACAACATCTGGTTCACCATAAACTGCTGCTGTTGAAGAAAAGACAATATCATTCACATCATGTGCTTTCATCACTTCAAGCAACACTTGCATACCATAGACGTTATTATTGAAATAATCTAAAGGTTTCTCTACCGATTCTCCAACTAATGAATAAGCACAAAAATGGAAGACACCTTCAACATTTTCCGTTGCGAACACTTGATTTAAGAATTCGCTGTCACGAATATCTCCTTCATAAAAACGTGCTGCTTTAGGTACGGCACCTCTATGACCTGTTCCTAAATTATCCACCACTGCGACATCATAACCAGCATCTATCAATTGATGCGCTGCATGGCTGCCGATATAACCGGCACCGCCTAATACTAAAACTGACATGATTTTCCTCCTTAAAGTTCGATTGTTTTCACGCCGTCACCGATATTGACATGGTAAAACGATGGCGCATAGCCAATCTTGTCTGTATAAATACGAGAGACTTCATCTTCTAAATCTTTAACTTTTGATTGATGAACTAAAGCAATCGCACATCCTGCGAATCCTGCACCTGTCATACGTGCACCAAGGACTCCATCAACATTTTGTGCAGATTCTGCTAAAGTATCTAGCTCTTTGCCCGTCACTTCATAATCATCCTTCAATGAAGCATGGCTTTGGTTTAATAATTCACCAAAGCGTTCAAAGTCTGATTGCGCTAAAGCATCATACGCTTCTTTAACACGTGCGTTTTCAGTAACTGCGTGACGTGCACGACGACGTATCGTTTCATCTTCAATTAAATGCGCATATTTTTCGAACGTTTCAACATCTAAATGTCCTAACGCTTCAATATCCAATTCTTGTTGAAGTAACGCTAATGCTTTCTGACATTCTTCTAATCGTTCATTATATTTAGATTCTGCTAATTCACGACGCTTATTCGTATTCATAATAGAAATCGTGTAATCTCCGAATTCAGTTGGGACATAATGATACTCTAACGTATGCGTATCTAATAAAATCGCTTGATCCTTTTGACCCATACCCACAATGAACTGGTCCATAATACCTGAATTGACACCGATAAATTTATTTTCTACTTTACGTCCAAGATGAATTAATTCTAAGCGCTCTACATCTAAGTTGAAGAGTTGCTTCATTAACCAACCAGTCAGCATTTCAATAGAAGCTGAAGAAGATAAACTTGCGCCGTTTGGAATGTTACCTTCAACGATGACATCAAAGCCTGAGTCAATTTTGTAACCCGCTTCAATTAAAAACTTAACCATGCCTTTTGGATAGTTCGCCCAACTATGGTCAGCATTGTAATCTAAATCATCTAATGAAAATGAAATAATACCTTTTTCCTCAAAGTTCAAAGAGTAAAAACGAATCGTACGATCTTCACGTTTACGTGCTAAACCGTATGTGCCTAATTCAATAGCAGCTGGGAATACATAACCGCCATTATAATCTGTATGCTCTCCGATCAAATTAATACGTCCTGGTGCGAATGCGGCAACATCTGGCTTTGTTTCAAAATGCTTTTCAAATTGCGTTTGCATAGATGCCAACATAATATAACTCCTCTCGCAAGGTAAATTTATTAGTAAACACAATTAAAGTTTATTTGTTTACTAAATGTTTTGTCAACACTTTCATTGGTTCTTAAAAGAAAAAGATTGTCGCTCTATTTGTTTCGTTTGTATCACAATATGCATGGCAGACTGACGTGTTTTTTGAATACGTTCTTTTGCCATTAAGACAGCACTTTTACCAAACTGCTCGATATCAATACGCACACTCGTCAATGATGGTGTTACATATTGATTTACATCTAAGTCATTAAATCCGATAACTCCAGCATCTTTAGGGATTGTGACACCTCTTTGTTGGAGGCCTTGAATTAAACCGATTGCGACCATATCATTACCCGCTATCAGCACATCTGGGATAGTGTCCGCTTCTGTTATCGCTTCAAAACCATCTTCTCGTTCCCAACCGATTAAATTGCCATTCGGTATCTCATCATGTTGTTGACACCAAGAAAGATATGCGTGATATCTTGCATCATTTTCATATGCTTCTTTCCCATCTAAATTACGTTCTTCACGTATGCCTCCATAATAAGCGATATGTGCATCATGATAAGTGTCCCTGATTTGATTCAGCAGCTGATACATGGCTTGTTCTAGATCAGAGTACACTGCATCGATATAATCAGGAACTTGCTTATTATTAATCACCACCATATTAGGATTATGGCGATAAATTTCTTTTAAAGCATCCAATGAGAAATTACCGATGACTAACACTGCACCTGCTTTTTTCACATCTTGTAAATCTTGTTTTTTAAATCCTGTTTCAATTCTAAGTGTCTTCTTTAATGTTAAATTTAATTTCTTAATTTCAGACTCTATTGCCAAACGCAATTCACGATGAAACGGGTCAGCCATTTCTCTTCTGCGAGATGCATAGGTAATAATTTGAACTTGGCGATTTACACGTTCTGCTTTGTGATATTCAAGTTCTTTTGCGGTATTTAAAATACGAGTTCTTGTACTGTCGGCTACAGACAATGTCGGATCTTCATTAAGTACACGCGACACTGTACCTGGACTGACACCCGCTTGTTTTGCGATATCTCTAATACTTGCCATAATTGACACCTCTCTTTTGTTTACTTTAAGTTTACTACGCTCTGTTTACTTGTACAAATTTTCATTTTAAATAATGAAACATTTCATGCAAATCTTTTTTGTAAATTGAAGTGATGTAGTATATTGTTAAATTAAGGAGTCATGCATATGAATAAAGATGTTTTAACGAATCAGACAATTGTCCGCTTTGAAGATGGAGAATTATTTGAAACAACTGATAGTTATGTTACAGAATTTCCATTAACTGTCATGGTTAATGGCGAAGAATTTGCGACCGTCATCTGCAGTCCAGACCACATGGAAGAATTGGTGCTGGGCTTTTTAGCGTCTGAAGGTGCAATTTTAAAACGCAGTGAATTGAAATCGATTCAAATAGATGACAGCAAGGGGTTTGCACATGTTGAATTAACGAAAGACTTAGGGGATCGTTTCGAGTATTCAACCAAGCGCATGATTGCCTCATGTTGCGGTAAAAGTCGTGAGTTTTATTTCCAAAATGATGCGGCGGTGGCTAAGACGTCATTGTCGAATATCACACTCACACCTCAACAGGTCATCAATATGATGACGAGACTACAAACTGCAAGTAAACTGTTCAAACGTACAGGCGGCTTGCATAACGCGGCCATCAGCGACGGTGATGCTTTCTTTGAACACCGTCAAGATATCGGTCGACATAACGCACTCGATAAGTTATATGGTTTCTGTATTGAACGTCATATTCCTGTTCGAGACAAAGTATTAATTTTCAGCGGTCGTATTTCATCAGAAATTCTGATTAAAGCGGCTAAAATCGGAGTTGGTGTTATTCTTTCTAAATCCGCACCGACTACGTTAGCTGTGACGCTTGCGAATGACTTAAACATAACAGCCATTGGATTTATCAGAGATGGCAACTTCAATATTTATAGTCACCCAGAACGAATAAAAGCTGTGTCCTCACAAGATTAACTTGTGAAACACAGCTTTTTTGTTTGCTTATATATTCTCTTTTATCACACTATAACAATAACTGATGAAGGTATAGCCTTGCTTAATATACATTTCCTTGGCAGTATCTTCACCGTCTGCGATTAAAATCAAAGGTTTATGCTTGGCATAATTTGCGACAAATCCCTGCATAGCACGTCCGATTCCTTGTCCACGCATTTCTTTGATCACACCGAAACTATCGATTTCAATCGTTTCTTCTGATTCAATCATATCTAATGTGCCGACTGGTTGACTATCTTTATAAGCAATCACCCGCTTCACATTCGTTGCGCCGTCAAATTGTTGTCTTAAAGTTTTAACCACTTCGTCTGCGTAGTCTTTACCGTAATCCAGTGAAAAATAACGACAGATTTTCAAATAATCATCCAAATGATAAATATCGACAAAACGGATATCTAAACCATCTGGAATGTCACCTGCAAGCTCATGTGCTTCGATCGCATACATTTCTAACAACACAACATCAAAATTCTCTCGTTCAAAATATGTACGAAACGTGGAATCTAAAGGTGTGTTTTCTGAAAAAGTAAATGCCAAATGGCGACTCTCTTGTTTGAGATGTGCGTGTGTTTGTGTTTTGACATCTTCTAACCAAGTTTCAAACGTCGGCATGTCATGATATACCCATTTGTTCGTATAATACGTTAAAGGTTCTTGTGGTGTTAAATAAATCGTCTTTTGTTCATCTTCATAAGCAATCGTTCCAGGTTGATCAATTAATCGCATGGATAGCGGCCCCATCTTTATCCCTCTTTCTGCTACCTCAGAAACGAATCAATTGTTTAAAGCGTGTGTGATTCAATAATGCTGCACCGATTAAGCATGCGATAATCGCTTTAATAATATCCCCCGGCATAAAGACAAATGATAAAAAGAATGCTTTTGATAATGGCATATGTGTAATCACGCCCATAATTAATGTGCCGACAATGTCTAATAATAAGACACCCGCAATTAATGTAGGTAAAAATAAACGACCGAAATTGATTCGTTCTATAGATTTATCGCGCGCATACCCAATTAAGAAAGCGACGACTGGATATAAGAATAAGAAACCTGCTGATGGACCAGCAAAAACTCCTATACCACCACGACCGCCTGATAGTACAGGTAAACCGCACGCTGCTAAAATTAAAAATACAATTACGCTTAATGTACCATACTTTTTGCCTAAAAGAATACCTGCTAGAAAAATACCGACATTTTGCAAGACAATCGGTACTGGCATGAATGGAAGCGGAATAGGTGGAATCAGACCAAGCAATGCGATAATAGCTGTCATAATCGCAGTAAATGTGATATGTTTTGTTGTCATAATATAACCTCCTCAAAATCTTACATGGAAGATTATATCACATATGTTAACTTTAATTTACGATAAGTTAACATTTATTTGTATAATTTTACACGTCTAGACACGAACCTTTGCGGCAAGGTTTGTCATGTAGTCAAAGAATGTATCTCTGTGCACATCATCGACTAATCTGATTGTACGGCCGCCCTCTTGAACACGTTTAGTTCGTCCTTGACTCGGTCCTTTTGTAATCACTTCTGTTTGTACTTCTTCAACATGTACTAACTCAGGTTTTCCGACAGAAGCTGTTGTTAAGACATCCCATAAGAAATACGTAGAGTTCGTCACAAAATGCGTTAATGGCGGAACTGCAGCATAACAAACACCTAAGAAATCTACACCTAAAATATCACGTTGATCTGCCCACATTTGTCTGACATCAATTGTTAACGGCACTTTATTTGTACTTTCTAACGCAACCATATCAATCGCAATATCTGTATCAAAAACCGTTGCGACTGCTTCTGGATCCCAAAAGGCATTCCATTCTGCAGTTCCATCATGTTCAGGTTCTTCAACATTACCTTTCGTTAAGAATGTCCCTCCCATCCATACTAAGCGTTCAATTTTTTCTGTGATATGCGGAGCAACCTCTAATGCTTTAGCTAAGTCTGTTAAAGGTCCAGTAAATAACAAGGTTACTGGTTTCTTACTCGCTTCTAATTTTTCTATTATATCTTCATATGCTTCAAGTTCTGATTGCGATGCTCGTTGTTCAGTACGTGATTCATTCAATACTGGTAATGCATCTACAAAAAAAGCATGCATACGCCATTCTTTAGGAAATGGATTCTTCCCTCTTTGTGATGATGCGGCAACTTTTAAATCTCTATCTGAAAAGCGGTTAATGATTTTAATAGACGCACTCACTGCGGGTTCTACATAACTGTCAGCACCAATTGCGCTGACACCGATTAATTCAACATCTTCCATCTGTAGTAATAAAAAGAGAGACACTAAATCATCTACACCGCCATCGTGGTTGAAATATATTTGTTTCATGTTCTACCTCCAAAATTTATGTATATTACTTATTAAATTGAAATTCACAACAAATGTAAAGTAAGCATTTAACCAGAAATTTAATTGTATGATGTCTAGCTTTTCTCGTAAAACAAATGCAGACCGCTAAAAACTACCAACTCTCTATTCCGAGTGATACACTAAACTTAACAAGGCAACAAACGTCAGGAGGAATGACATTGTTAGAATCAGGATTAATTCATACAGAGATTCAACGTAAATGGTTAACAAAATTACAATCAGTCAAAGACGAATTTCAAGCACATGCAGCATACAATGATGCGCATAGCCGCTTCCCTCACGAGAATATTGATTGGCTCGTTAAAGAAGGTTATACCTTATTAACCTTGCCGAAAGCTTATGGCGGTGAAGGTGCGACAATTGAAGATATGGTCATCATCCAAAGTTATTTAGGTTCTATTGATGGTGCCACAGCTTTATCTATCGGTTGGCATTTAAGTACTGCAGGACAAATATTTGAAGAACAAAAATGGGAGCCTCACCTACTCGATCAATTAGCACAAGCTATTCAAGAAGGTGCGTTGATTAATAGAGCGGTGAGTGAAGCGGATACTGGAAGTCCGACACGTGGCGGCAAACCTTCAACACACGCTAAACGCTCAGGTTCAGAATATGTTTTAAACGGCGTTAAAACTTTTACTTCAATGTTGCCAGCTTTAACCCATTTCTTAGTTAGCGGCTACAATGAAGCCACAGACCAATTCGGTTTCTTCTTAGTTGAAAAAGAAACGCCTGGAGTGTCTGTTGCTGAAACTTGGAATGTGGTCGGCATGCGTGCGACGGAAAGTCATGACCTGGTATTAGAAGATGTGCATATACCACAAGAAAACTTTGTAGAAGTTGCGGGCGGTTCAAAAGGACCGAACGGTTGGATTCTGCATATCCCAAGTGTGTATTTAGGTATTGCACAAGCTGCGGCAGATTATGCGAAAGACTTCGCCAAAACACATCAGCCGAATAGTATTGATTACCCTATCGGACATCTTCCGACTGTCCAACAATCAATCGGTGAAATGGAGTCGTTATTACTTTCAGCACGTGCCTTTTTATGGTCTACAGCCCGTATGTATCATGAAGCCCCTGATGCACCTGTTTGGAATGAAACTTCCGCAAGTAAAATTTTAGTAATGAATCAAGGTTTGAAAGTCATCGATTTAGCAATGCGCATTGTCGGTGCGAAAAGTTTAGAAATGGATCGCCCGCTTCAACGCTATTATCGTGACATGCGTGCAGGTTTGCATAATCCGCCAATGGAAGATGCGGCTTACACAAATATTGCCAAATCAGAACTCAACTTATTCTAGAGACTTAACACTATGTAGTCGAACATAGTGTTTTTCATTTTAAACAAATAATAAATGTTGATTTATTTAGAAATTTATATTGTGCTTTCTGCGAATACCCTTTATAATTTTGAATAACGCTAAACGATAATCGTTTTCAATTAGGAGGAAGATATAAAGATGAAAAAATTACTCATCCCACTGATTGTGTTAGTCCTTGTGCTTGCAGCATGCGGTAAACAATCCAGTGATCAAAAAGATTCAAAAAAAGAAACACGTTCATATACAATGGATAACGGTAAGAAAGTAGATATTCCGAAAGAACCTAAACGTATTGCGGTTGTTGCACCTACATACGCTGGCGGTGTAAAAAAATTAGGCGGTAACGTTGTAGCAGTCAACAGCCAAGTCGATGACAGCCCTATCTTAAAAGAAAAATTCAAAGGTGTTGAAAAAATCGGCGCCACTGGCAGCGAAGATGTTGAAAAAGTAATCAAACAAAAACCAGATTTAATCATTGTTTATTCAACAGATAAAAACATCAAGAAATATCAAAAAGCAGCTCCTACTATAGTTTTCGACTACGCAAAACATAAGTACCTAGATCAACAAATTGAACTAGGTAAATTGTTAGGTAAAGAAGACGAAGCTAAAAAATGGACAGAGGATTGGAAAAAAGAAACTAAAAAAGATGGTAAAGAGATTCAAGATAAAATCGGTAAAGATTCAACAATCTCATTATTAGATGAATTCGATAAAAAACTTTATACTTACGGTCCAAACTGGGGTCGTGGCGGTGAAGTGATTTATCAAGCATTCGGCTTACAAATGCCAGAAAAACAAAAAGAACTAGTTAAAAAAGATGGTTGGGCAGAAATAAAACAAGAGAAAATCCCTGAATATGCAGGCGACTATATTGTATCAACACGTGCCGGCAAAGCTGAACCATCTTATACTCAAACAAACCTTTGGAAAAACCTTCCAGCAGTTAAAGAAGGACATGTCATCAAAGTAGATGCGAAAACATACTGGTTCAACGACCCTTACACATTAGAATTCATGCGTAAAGATTTAAAAGAAAAACTCGAACAAGCAGCATCTAAATAATATGAAAAAACGGCTTACACAGTAAACAGGTTGTGTAAGCCGTTTTCTTTATATATTATTTATTTTCAGTTTCGCTTTCAACAGGCATCACATTTGGTTTACCTGCCATCAACATCAACCATGTTGCAACGATGAACGGTAATGTGAATACTGGCAAGCCGAATGGTTTTAACCAAGTCACTAAACCAGCATGTACAACCACTGTGATAAAAATACCAAATAACATACTTAAATATTTGTTAAATACTGAAGTTTCTTTAAAGGTAACACCTAAAGCCAATATTACTAAGATAACATTATAGCCATATAATCCTGTATTTATATCATCATGGTTCGCCCCAAATAACATTACCACAAAAACACCGATAATATTTGCGACGACTGAGAAGATGCCTGCACGTTTAGAAGCAATAAAGATACCAATCAGTATTAATAAGCCCCCTACTGTACTTTTCACCAAGAAAATTTCACTAAAGCCATCTAAGAAAGTCATCACACCGTTAATCGCGTGATGTGAAAATGTAATCTCACGTACCGTAGAAGGTAAAATATTAACTCCAGCATTGACGTGTTCGAATTGGAAGGACATAAATAAAAACATCCAACTGATAAACACATACGGCATGGTCAACATCGGCAAGTCAAAACGCGATAATAAATGACGAAATGCGGCACCAAGCGGTAATGTCAATACAACCGCAAGTGCTGTCATACCAATACCTTTAATGTCTGGCACTAAGAATATGGTTAAAGCCACACCTGTCAGCACTGGATTAAAACCAGCCAGCCCCTCTTTGATTTCTTCTTTGGAATAATTTGTATAAGGTGCTAATACATAAGCAATCAAACTAGAAAGCAATGCTGCTAGCCCTACTTTCCAATTTGCTACAAATAAACCTGCTAAAATGAATAGCCCTGTCCAAGCATTATTTAACAATAATACTTGTGAGATATTCTTTAATACAACGTCGACTAATTGACGCATCGATCCTTCACCTGATTTCTCAAAATTTATAAACAGTTATAATTTTAACAAAATAGGATTGTGAATAAAACCTATTGCTCTCTATTTATAATTTTTTAAGATTAAAATACAACGTTTGTTTGAAAATGTACCAAAAAAGGTAAAACTCCCTTGGGTTAATTAAAGTGTATATTCAAGCCTTAACTTGTTAATTTGCAATTATATTTGGCACCACAAATATATATTTCTTGTATATCGATAAGTCGAGTCTTACAATGGATTAGTATTATTTAACATATATGAAAGAAGGGATTACTTTGCATTTTACTCAACGTGAACAAGATAAATTGATGTTGGTTATTGCGAATGACGTTGCACGCAGACGTCAAAAACGCGGTTTAAAATTAAACTATCCTGAAGCGGTAGCTATCATCAGTTACGAAATGTTAGAAGGTGCAAGAGATGGTAAGAGCGTTGCCGACCTTATGAGTTACGGCAGACAAATTTTAAATAAGGATGATGTAATGGAAGGTGTAGCAGATATGATCACAGACATCGAAGTTGAAGCTACATTCCCTGACGGCACAAAATTAATTACGATACATCATCCGATTGTTTAAAGGGGGATTATATATTATGAGACCTGGTGAAATTATAGTAAAACGTACTGAAATAGAAATAAATAAAGGTACTGATTCTACTGAAACAGTAATCGTTGTTAAAAATATAGGAGACCGCCCTATTCAAGTCGGTTCTCATTATCATTTTTTTGAAGTAAATGATGGCTTAAAATTTGATAGAGAGAAAGCATATGGTAAACATTTAGATATTCCAGCTGGCGCAGCTGTACGCTTTGAACCTGGGGATGAAAAGAAAGTACAACTTGTGGAATATAACGGTAATCGTCGTATTTACGGATTCCGAGGAATGGTTAATGGACCGATTGATGAAGATCGTGTCTTCCGTGTAGACGATGATCATCCGAACGCTGGTATTAAAGACGACGAAGGAATGAAAAATGCGAATAAAGAAAGTGGGTATGATCGATGAGCTTTAAAATGACACAATCTCAATATACAAGTTTATATGGTCCGACTGTCGGCGATTCTATTCGATTAGCTGATACAAACTTGTTTGCACGAGTAGAAAAAGACTATGCGTCATATGGGGATGAAGCTACTTTCGGCGGCGGTAAATCTGTGCGTGACGGTATGGCTCAAAACCCTAACGTAACACGTGATGACCGTAATGTTGCAGATACTGTTATTACAAACGCAGTTATTATTGATTACGATAAAGTATACAAAGCAGATATCGGAATTAAAAACGGCTATATCATGAGATATGGTAAAGCTGGTAACCCTGATATTATGGACAACGTTAATATCATTATCGGTGCAAACACTGATATCATTTCAGCTGAAGGTAAGATTGTAACAGCTGGCGGTATTGATACACACGTACACTTTATTAACCCTGAACAATCATGGGTTGCGCTTGAAAGTGGTGTTACAACACATATCGGCGGCGGTACTGGTGCTTCTGAAGGTTCTAAAGCCACTACGGTTGCTCCGGGTCCATGGCATATGCACCGTATGTTAGAAGCAGCGGAAGCTTTACCAGTCAACGTTGGTTTCACTGGTAAAGGACAAGCACACAACCACACAGCATTAATTGAACAAATCCACGCTGGCGCAATCGGCTTGAAAGTCCATGAGGACTGGGGAGCAACACCATCTGCGCTAAGTCATGCATTAGATGTAGCTGATGATTATGATGTTCAAATCGCATTACACGCAGATACGTTGAATGAAGCGGGCTTCATGGAAGATACGATGAAAGCAATCAAAGACCGTGTCATTCATATGTACCACACTGAAGGTGCTGGTGGCGGACATGCGCCTGACTTAATCAAATCAGCAAGCTATCCTAATGTCCTTCCATCATCTACTAACCCAACACTACCTTACACAACAAATACAATTGATGAGCACTTAGATATGGTTATGATTACACACCACTTGAACGCTTCTATTCCTGAAGACGTAGCATTCGCTGATTCACGTATCCGTAAAGAAACAATTGCAGCGGAAGACGTATTACAAGATATGGGTGTGTTCAGTATGGTCAGCTCTGACTCACAAGCAATGGGTCGTGTCGGTGAAGTTATCACACGTACATGGCAAGTCGCACACCGTATGAAAGAACAACGCGGTTATTTAGATGGCGACTCAGAATACAATGACAACAACCGTATCAAACGTTATATCGCAAAATACACAATCAACCCTGCGATTACACACGGTATCTCTGAATATGTCGGTTCAATTGAACCTGGCAAACTTGCGGATATTGTAATTTGGGAGCCTGCATTCTTTGGTGTAAAACCTGATGTTGTCTTAAAAGGCGGAATGATCAGTACAGCAATCAACGGTGATGCAAATGGTTCTATCCCAATCTCAGAACCTCTTAAATTCCGTAAAATGTACGGTCAACTTGGCGGTAACATGACAGGTACAAACATGACATTCGTATCAAACATTGCTTATATGAACGATATTCAACGTCAATTGAACTTGCATCGTTTAATCCGTCCAGTTAAAAATATCCGTAACCTACGTAAAACAGATATGAAAAACAATACAGCAACACCAAAATTAGACGTAGATCCACAAACGTATGAAGTGTTTGTAGATGGCGAAAAAATCACAAGCGAACCTGCTAAAGAGTTGCCATTAACACAACGTTACTTCTTATTCTAGGAGGCAAGCTTTCATGATAGTAGAAGAAATTCTTGGCAATATCGCCAATTTATCACCTGAAGAAAAACAAAAGCACACTGAAAAAGTGTATCTAGAAAACTCTGATTTAGTTAAACGTATCCAACGTGTCAAAACTGACCACGGTAATGAAATCGGAATCCGCTTAAAAAACCCTGTAGACTTGCAGTATGGCGACATCTTATATGAAGATGACAACAACCGTATCGTGGTTGATGTCAATTCTGAAGATATTTTGGTTATCAAACCACGTTCACTGCAAGAAATGGGAGATATTGCCCATCAGCTTGGTAACCGTCATTTACCTGCACAATTCACAGAAAATGAAATGTTGGTACAATACGATTATTTAGTTGAAGATTTATTAAAATCATTAGGCATCCCCCACTCACGTGAGGATCGCAAAGTAAACAAAGCCTTCCGTCATATAGGACATTCACATGATTGATCATGCGTCTTTACGCTTGTTTCAATTTTGCGATTCGCAATTCCCTACAGGTGCTTTCAGCCATTCATTCGGATTAGAAACTTATATCCAAAGAGGGACTGTTCATGATGAACAGTCCTTCCAAGAATGGTTGAAACTGTTTTTAAGTGAACAACTCACATATGCGGATGGATTAGCGATGCGCTTCGTTTACGAAGCACTGAATCAGAATGATGAAAAAAGAGTATTAGAATTAGATCGTTTATTATTTGTTCAAAATATGCCGAGAGAAACACGTGTCGGTACCAAACAAATGGGAACACGTATGGTGAAACTAGCTGATGAACTTTACGATAGTGAATGGATTCATTGGTATCACGAACAATATCAAGCAAAACAAGCGAAATTGCATCCAGCAATCTGCTTTACAATGCTTGGTCATTATCTCGGTGTCGATATTGAAATGATTATCGATTATTATTTATATCAAAACGTTTCATCTTTAACTCAAAATGCGGTCAGAGCCATTCCATTAGGACAAACTGCAGGTCAACGTATTGTGACGCAGATGATTCCTTTTATGAAACAAACACGCGACCATATTTTTGAGCTTAAAGCATCTGAATTCGGCATCACTGCACCAGGACTTGAAATCAATCAAATGGAACATGAAAAAGTGAATGTACGAATCTTTATTTCTTAGGAGGCAAGATTTATGACTCAACCTATTAAAATCGGAGTCGGCGGCCCTGTAGGCGCAGGTAAAACCGAACTTGTAGAAAAAGTAGTAAAACATCTTTCTAAAGAATTAAGCATCGGTGTTATTACAAATGATATTTATACAAAAGAAGACGAAAAAATCTTAGTAAATTCTGGCGTACTTCCTGCAGATCGTATCATCGGAGTTGAAACTGGCGGTTGCCCTCATACAGCAATTCGTGAAGATGCTTCAATGAACTTTGCGGCAATTGATGAATTAGTTGAACGTCATGAAGATATTGAATTGATTTTCGTAGAATCAGGCGGCGACAACTTAGCTGCGACATTCAGTCCAGAACTTGTAGATTTCTCAATTTATATTATCGACGTTGCACAAGGTGAAAAAATCCCACGTAAAGGCGGCCAAGGTATGATTAAATCTGATTTCTTCATCATCAACAAAACAGATTTAGCACCTTATGTCGGCGCATCTTTAGACCAAATGGCTGAAGATACACGTACTTTCCGTGGTGATCGTCCATTCACATTCACAAACCTTAAAACAGAAGAAGGTTTAGACAATGTGATTAACTGGATTGAACGTGATGTGCTGCTTAAAGGACTAGAGTAATGTCTGAAGAAAAGCAATGGACAGGACAGTTAGATATCACCGTCTTTAATGACGGTGAACGTTCTGTAGCACGCGATATCTTTTTTGAACAAGCATTAAAAGTGATTCGCCCTATTTATTTAAATGGCTCAAATATCCCGACATTCTTTATTGTTAATGTCGGCGGTGGCTATTTAGATGGAGACCGTTATCGCTTAAATGTTAAAGTGAAAGAAAATGCGGCAACGACACTCACATCGCAAGGTGCAACAAAAATCTACAAAACATTGAAAGATCATGTTGAACAGTACCAAACGTTCACGATTGAAGATAACGCTTATATGGAATATGTAGGCGATCCGATTATAGCTTATAAAGATGCAAAGTTTTATCAGCATAATCAGTATCATCTGGCTAAAACCGGCGCAATGTTTTATACCGATATCTTAACGCCTGGTTATTCTCCAGATGAAGCGCACTTTACGTATGACTATCTTCACCTGCTTAATGAAATTTTCGTTGACGGTGAATTAGTCGTCTACGATAACTTGTTGTTAGATCCAAATAAAAATCGTGTAGATGCTTTAGGTTATATGGAAGGATATTCTCATCTAGGGTCTTGCTATTTCATTCATCCAGATGCGAATAAAGAAACAGTTGAAGAACTTTATGAGATTATGGCACCTTATGCGAAACAAGAAGACTGCAGAATCGGTATTACTGAACTTGCCACACATGGTATCAGTATCCGTATTCTTGCACATCAAACTGATTTAATTTTAGATATTCTAAATGACGTGCAACAACAACTTGTCAGAAAACATTATGACAGAGATGTAGATTTCTTAAGAAAATATTAATAGCAATCAAGTTATACACCTGATTGCAAACTAAAGGACGGTTATTCATTCTTTGATAACCGTCCTTTTTACATACATAATTTTATAAGTTACTGTTTATTCCAAAATGCTTTAAGCGCTTGTGTTTCTTCATGCCCTTGTTGGCGTGCAGCTTCAGCTACTTCCTTACGCAATGCACCATTCATTGTATTATAATCATATTTTTCCAGAATACTCATTACAGTGCTATCTGGTTTGACTGTATACACACTTTGACCTCGTTCTTGCATATGGTCCACTAAATCAGATAATGCATAAGGTGTTTTCACTGGTAAATTCGCAGCTAATACCACAACTTTATCCGCTTCACTGACATCTGGATTATCCATAGAATAAGAACCGCCATCATAATAGTGTTTATCATGCAGCTGAATCGTCGGATAAGCTCCTTGGAATGCGCCACTCGCCGCAATAGCTTTAACTAAGGGTACATCAGAGTTTTCATCAAATACACGACGTTGATTTGTTTCTACTTCTGTCACTACAATTTTGATTTTAGGTGTCCAGCCAGAAACTGCATTGCCTAAGCTGTTTCTGATCATATTGAGTCGTTCTGTTTCAGGCAAATCTACTTTAGGATGCATAGCCATCTGACTCATACCATCAATCCATTCTTCTACAGTACGTGCATTTTTCTCTAATTGATCAAATTGCGCAAAGATATCTGCTAAATCATCATCCGTTAATGGATTTTCAGCTTCTCTTTGATAGTTTAGTTGTTCTTCCCATATTGTTTCCCAGTCTGCTTCTGATGCGAGAACTGTGCCCACTTGTGCACCCGCAGATGTTCCGACAAATTCATCGGCATCTCTCAAGTCTAAACCTTTCTCAGCTAAACCTCTTAAATAACCGATTTCCCATGCCATGCCGAATTGACCGCCGGCACCTAAAATTACTGATGTTGTTGCCATATGATTCACTTCCTTCAACTTTTATTATGACATGAATTATTGATCTTTGTTTAAAATCCAGCTTCCTGTCGCAAGATAGCTCGCAAATGCACACCATAATGCATAAGGCACCATTAACAAGCCGCTGCGTTTATCTGCTTTATAGAAATTGACTGCCGTGACGACAACAGATGCGAATAAAGCATAACTTTCAATCATTGCTGCTCCACGTAGTTTATATTTGAAATACAATACAGACCATAAGAAATTCAAACCAAGTTGTGTATAGTGTGAAATCGGTACAGATTTATCTTTACTTGCGTTACGTGCAATCATATATGCGACGCCCATCGCAAGATACAAACCTGACCAGACAATGGGATACGTAATACCTGGCGGTGAAAGCGGCGGGTTCTTTTCTTTTTGATAAACTTGACGTGCATTGCTTGTCGCATATTTTGCTACCAAAGTGCCCCCTGCTGTCGGCGTTATTAAATGTACAATATCTCTCAGAACTTTGAATGGTTGTTTCAAACTATCCCTTCCTTCTGTTTCATATAATTATTTTCTTTACTTTATGTATCTACCCTTTAGAAAAAGTATTAAATATCATCGTTGTATGTTTATGTTATTATCTGCGTGATGCTGCATAACAACAGGCTTTTTCGGGAATATCAATATAGACCATCTTATATGTATGAGGTGAATTTATATGGCAGAATCTAAAGCCTATCGTTCTAAGATGATGTCTAAAATCAAAGGCACAGGCGGCAAAGCTGAAACACAACTTGCTAAAGCTTTATGGCACCAAGGTGTCCGTTATTTTAAGAATTATAAGAAGTTACCCGGCACTCCAGATATCGCTATCACTAAATATAACGTAATGGTATTTGTAGATGGGGAATTCTGGCATGGTTATGATTGGGAAAATGTTAAACAAAAAAGAATCCACACGAACCGTTCATATTGGATACCGAAATTAGAACGCAATATGGAAAGAGATCAAGAAGTGAATCAGAAATTAGAAGAAATGGGTTATACTGTCTTACGTTTTTGGGAGAAACATGAAGTGTTTAAGGACATGGATGCTTGTGTCCAACAAGTGTTAGATGCGATTGAACAAAATAAACAAAAATAAAAAAGTGAGCTATCTCAATGAATAACTCACTTTTTTATTACTAATTTTTTGTGCCTGTTGAAATAATCTTAAATTCCCCAACTTCTCCTATGATTAAAATACTTTGCTGACCGCTTTACAAAGAGCCTCGATTTCCTTTCTTTGCTCTGGATCAACTACTAAAATCACGGTTCTTTCATCATGTTTATTTCTTTTTTTAGTTAAGAGTTTACGCTCTTTAAGCTTTTGAATCGCTTTAGAAATAAAATATGGTTTTAAGTTGGAAAGTTGAATGATTTCTTTTACATTGAACTCTGTACGTTCTTTTTCACTGCTGTGAATGTAGTTTAAAATAAAGAGTTCTTCAAAAGTGATTTGAAACTCACTTTTAATTGTAGCACTGACCTCTCTTACTTTTTGTGCTACAGTGACGAATTTTGATAAATCATTAATTATGTTTTTATTGTTCATAGTGAAATTCACTCCTTCTTGATGTTTTTCGAAGATGTTTAGTGAATTGTTCTGATAATTTCAAGCAAGCCCCTACATAAACTAATTTTATTACAACTCTCATTAAATAACAATCTATTTTTGTTCCTAAAATAATCAAAATAGTAAACGTCATAATGTTGAAATCAGTCATCACGAATGTAAAGTTTTCACTAAGGTTAATTGGGTTAATAGGATGACTGTCTATTCAAAAAATCAAAAGCAATAAAAGTAGTAATAAATGATTATTGGGGAATACAATTAATCAATGTCATAATGAATGTGTATCACATATACAAACAAGGAGGATGAAAGGATGAAACAAGATTATATCCGTGTCAAAGGTGCGACACAGAATAATTTAAAATCCATCGATGTAGACATTCCGAAACATTTCATAACTGTATTTACAGGCCGTTCTGGTTCAGGAAAGTCTTCACTTGTTTTTAATACACTCGCAGCTGAATCAGAGCACCTTTTAAACGAAACTTATTCAAGTTACATACAGTTTCATCTTAATCAACAACCTAGACCTAGCGTCGATCACATAGACCATCTGCCTGTTGCGATGACAATCAGCCAACAACGTTATAACGGCAACTCTCGCTCAACAGTCGGCACAATTTCAGACATATACGCATCTGTGCGTTTATTATGGTCACGTATCGGCACACCTTTTGTAGGTTATTCTGATGTTTTTTCATTCAACAGCCCATCAGGCATGTGCAAAGAATGTGAAGGTTTAGGTTACATTGAATCAATTAATTTAGATGAATTGTTAGATTGGGATAAGTCATTAAATGAAGGTGCCATCGACTTCCCTTCTTTCGGTCCGGATAAAGAAAGAGGAAAAGCATATCGCGACAGCGGTTTGTTTGATAATGACAAAAAGTTAAAAGACTTTACCAAAGAAGAACTTGATTTATTTTTATATCAACAGCCGACAAAGCTTAAAAATCCACCGAAAGAATGGAGAAAAACTGCGAAATATGTGGGATTGATTCCGCGTTTCAGCCGTATCTTTTTAGGCGATAAAACTTTTGCGAAAAAACGTTATGCACGCCATTTAAAACACGTCGTTACCACTAAAACATGTCCTGTTTGTGAAGGACAAAGACTAAATCAAAAGGTATTAAGTTGTAAAATCAATGGCTATAATATTTCTGATTTTACTAAAATGACAATTAAAGAGAACTTGGCTTTTTTAGATCAATTGAATCAACCAACTGCAGAATTTATTATTGCGCCGCTTCGAAAACAACTTGAAGCCCTAGATTTCATAGGATTAAGCTATCTAACACTCGACCGTGTCACAACAACACTTTCTGGTGGAGAAGCACAACGTCTTAAATTAATCCGTCATTTAAATAGTCCTTTATCTGATTTAGTTTATATTATTGATGAACCCAGTGTTGGTTTGCATCCTGAAGATATACAAAAAATCAATATTATTTTACAATCACTTAAAGAAAAAGGCAATACTGTTTTAATTGTTGAACATGATCCTGATGTTATTAAAGAAGCGGATTATGTCATTGATATGGGACCAGGTTCTGGTAAGAATGGTGGAGAAATTACATTTGAAGGAGATTATCCAGCATTATTAGAATCTGATACAGCGACAGGTCATGCGTTAAGAAAACCACATCACCTTAAAAATGACGTGCGTCAACCTGCAGGATATTTCCATCTCGGACCAATTACAGAAAATAATTTAAAAGATGTCACGGTTGATTTACCTAAACAAGTCATGACGGTTATGACAGGTGTCGCAGGTTCTGGTAAGAGTACTTTGGTCAAAAAAGGATTTGAAGATAATGAACACACTATCTTTGTTGATCAAAAAGCAGTTCAAGGTTCAAGCCGTTCTAATCTACTGACTTATTTAGGTGTCTTTGATCAAGTACGAAAATTCTTCAGCCAACAAACCGGATTAAGCAAAGCGATGTTCAGCTATAATTCTAAAGGTGCATGCCCCAATTGCGGCGGTAAAGGTTATATTAAAACTGAACTAGCCTTTATGGCTGATTTTTCTCAGACTTGTGAAGTGTGTCATGGTAAACGCTATAAACCTGAAGTATTAGAAGCAACAGTTAACGGTTATAATATTGCGGATGTTTTAAACTTAACTGTAGATGAAGGTTTAGAATTCTTTAAAGGGCATCAAGAAATTGAAGATGCATTAGAGTCATTAAGCCAAACTGGATTAAATTATATGGCACTCGGTCAACCGCTAGACACCTTATCTGGCGGTGAGATTCAACGCGTTAAATTAAGTCAGCATTTAGTCGAACCGACAACTGATTATGTTTATATCTTTGATGAGCCGACAACAGGTTTACATGAAGAAGACATTCCTCTACTATTGAATCGCTTCAATGATTTAATTGAAGCTGGGAATACAGTGATTCTGATTGAACATAACTTATCCATGATGTGTGAAGCGGATTGGCTCATTGATGTCGGACCAGGTCCAGGTTTAGAAGGAGGACAAATCTTATTCAGCGGCTTGCCTAAAGACTTCCTACAAACAGATACCTTAACTGCCAAACATTTAAAACGTTATACTCAAGCATAATAAAAAGGCTCAACCACAGTTTTGTGATTGAGCCTTATTCATATATACACTGATTATTTATTATTTTTTACTGCAAATTGTATCAGCTGAAGATAATGCAGCTAATTTCAATAAGTCAGTTGCGTGTTTAGCGCCTTCTTTACCATGACCTGCTTCGTAGTGTTTGTAAGCTGCAACACCTAATACACCTACTGCTAATAATGAAGCAACATTTGTCATTTTTTTGTTGCCGAAGCTTAGTAAATAGATTAAACCACTTGCTGCTTCTAAAGTACCTGCAACTGTTACCCATTTAGAATCAAGGCCGAACACATTTGCGAAAGTATCTTTCATACCTGCGTCACCTTTTAATTTTGGCTCTGAAGCCTGTAATAATTCCTTAGCGATTTTAATATTGTTTAAATAACGTAATAACATAATACAATCTCCTTTATTTATTATTAAAATATTCCTCTACAATAGGTTTTACCCTTTCTCCGTATAATTTAATTGCATGCATTACACGGTCATGTGGCATAGACCCTACTGGCAGGTGAATCATGAAACGATTCAAGTTCAATTCTTCGATTACTTTAATCATTTTCTTTGCGACTGTTTCCGGACTTCCTACAAACATTGCACCTTCATCGCTGATTTCACGTTGGAAATACGCTTGATCGTATGGCGGCCAATTACGTTCTCTGGCGATGATATCATGTGCGACTTTAGTCGGCGCGTAAAACTCACGTTGTGCCGCTTCATCAGTCTCTGCGATATAACCCCAAGAATGTACTGCAACCGGCATATCTTCTGCGCGATAGCCTCTGTTTTCAGCAACTGCACGATACACTGCAATATTACGTTTGAAACGTCTAGGATTACCACCGATAATCGCGTAGGTAATCGGTAAACCGAACTCTGCAGCTCTCATAGAAGACTCTGGTGTGCCTCCTGTTGCGAGCCAAATTGGAATTTCCTCTTGCACTGCTCTAGGATATACACCTAAGTTGTTAATTGCTGGACGCAAACCGCCTTCCCATTTAACAATCTCATGTTGATTGATACGTTTCAATAATTCCAACTTCTCAATAAACAATTGATCGTAATCATCAAGGTTGTAACCGAATAATGGGAAAGATTCGATAAACGAACCGCGCCCTACCATAATTTCAGCACGTCCGTTAGATACTGCATCCAATGTCGCAAAACGTTCATAGACACGTACTGGATCATCTGATGATAAAACCGTTACTGCCGATGAAAGTTTAATACGTTTCGTTGTTGTCGCTGCTGCCGCAAGTACAGTCACAGGATCTGAAACTGCATAATCTGAACGATGATGTTCACCTAATCCATATACATCCAGCCCTACTTCATCAGCAAGTTGGATTTCTTCTACGATGTTTCTAATACGTTCTGCTGCTGTTAATTTTTCTTGAATGCCGTTTTCTGTATAAATATCAGTGTTGTCTGCAAAGGATGTCATTCCAATTTCGAGTTTCACTTTTTTCACCTCTTTAGGTATAATTTTTATACTTAAATAATACATCTGTTCTTTCCTTAAGTCAATACTTTCAACTCGAGCTGAACAAAGAGATAAAAACTTCCATTTAATGAAGAAAAGCCTAACTTTACATAAAGTTAATAGTTAACATCCACCTATTGTATTTAATTAGATGACTATCTATTCGACAGAATTTTAAAAATAAATCTCCGTCATATTAACTACAAAGCAACATTTATTCATTAGAAATTATGTTTCAAAGTTTTCTGTTATATTACAAGACTGTAATATGAAAAGCCTTTACAAATAATTAAAAATGTTAAAAATGCGATAACATCAACATTCTAAGACTATAGTCCTACTTTCATGCTTATTACATCCAAATACATAATTATTAGAACTAAATTACAAAACGATAACAAGCCACACAAGTGCAATTTTTTTTGGTAGAGTAAGTCTTGTCGTTAAGAGAACGAAACAAACAAAACAAATTATGAAATTTAGTAAATGTTAATCCAGTCACGAGACTTAAAAAATAATTTAGCTTATTATCTTTAGGAGGATATTTTATCATGAATAAAATCGCTACTACTACAATCGCTACAGCAGGTTTAGGAATCGCTGCTTTAACTTTATCTAATCACGATGCAGACGCTGCACAAAATAACGGATACAACTCAAACGATCCTTATTCTTACAGCTACTCATATACAATTGATCAAGATGGTAACTACCACTACACTTGGGAAGGTAACTGGAACAAATCTAATCAATTCAATAACTACTATGGTACTTACGCTCAATACAATAACAACAACACAGCTAACAATAACTATACAAACTACACTAGCTACAATACACAAGCAACTGCTCCACGTACTGGCGGTTTAGGTGCTTCATACTCAACATCAGACAACAACGTTAAAGTAACAACTACTTCAGCACCAAAAACAAGCACTAACACATTCGCTAACCGTTCATCATCAGGTGCTAACTTATACACTGTAGGTCAATGTACTTACTACGTATTCGACAAAGTTGGCGGTAAAATCGGTTCAACTTGGGGCAACGCTAATAACTGGGCTAACGCAGCAGCAGCTTCAGGTTACACTGTAAACAACAACCCATCAGCTGGCGCAATCTTACAAACTAGCCAAGGTGCTTTCGGTCACGTTGCATACGTTGAAAGTGTAAACAGCGACGGTTCAGTAAACGTTTCAGAAATGAACTACGGTCAAGGTCCTGGCGTTGTAACTACACGTACAATCTCAGCTAGCCAAGCAGGCGGATACAACTACATCCACTAATTAATAAATTTACGATATAAACCAACTGATCAGCTACAATCAGTTGGTTTTTTTATGCCCTTTTTTTATTTCTATTGCTTATCCTGCCACTAACTTATACGCATAACAAAAAAGCCGGAGACTTAGGAATTTACACCTAAGCCTGCCGGCTTTTCTATCTATTTACTACGTTATAACCAATATGCGATCATAATCCAGAATGCGAAAGCTAACACATATAATAATGGGAAGCTTTCTGATACGGGGCGTTTAAGTTGTCTATAAAGAACATAGCCTCCTAAACCTATGGCCATACCGGCTGTTAGGACAATACGTACCACAAACATTTCTACTGTGGCATTAATCCCAAGCTGAGGACTCGTAGTCATAACCTCAATAAGAGATAAGATTAATATCATTACTGTATAAACAACAGTATCTTTTGTTTTGTTAGTTTGGGATAATGTCCAAAATATTAATAGCCCGAAGATAGACGTCATTAACATTTCATGTGCTAAAAATTCCGACATAGAAGAATCAACTCTATATTGCAAAATCGCTACAAAATACAATATAAAGCTGATTACTAAATAGATAATAGAAGGATATTTTACAGTTAAATTATCTAAATTGAAGTATCGATGAATTCCTAGACACAATAGTAATATCGCTACAAGTATTACTACATATAGCATGGAATCACCTCATTCATATATATTTAATAACCGTTTTAGTACACAACTAAACCTAATAAATATTAATTTTTTAATGATAATGATTGGAATTGCAATTAATCCTTCTTAGATAACTATAATTGTTCCACCATTAGTATGTTATACCCTGGATTCACGCGTTTAATGTGTAAAATCCGAAAAATTGTAAAAAGTCAAAGAAAAACTGCCTCACTTTAAAAAGCGAGACAGTTCATCTTTAACCGTGCTGCGTATAATGTGTTGCGTCTGGTGATTTCACCTTTTTCACTGACCAGCCAGTAAAGGCGTAGAATATAGCGAAAATCACACATAAATAACAAGGTACCGTCCAAATAAAGTAAGAATAGACGTTTACACCTAATTGTTGCGTATAATAAATTCCTGATGTGCCCCAAGGGATCAATGGAATAATCATCGTACCTGAGTCTTCAAGTGTACGTGATAAGTTTGTACGAGACAGCTTCATCTCATCATACATATCATATAACAACATACCTACTACGATAATCACAACAGATGCTACTCCTGCTGCTAATACCATAATCAAACCAGATATTACTGTAACTAAAATTAATGTACCTGGTGAAGTGACTTTATCTTTAATTGTGTTCAACATCACTGTTAAACAACCTGATTTTTCGACAATACCCGCAAACGCATAGCCGCAGAAGATTGTCACAATGACTTGCGTCATACTCATCATGCCGCCTTGCTCAAGCAAAGTCGTCGCTTTATCATTTAAATTGACTTGATGGACAATCATATCTGGTTTAAAACCGTCAAACGCCGCTTTAAAACCATCAGTAAAATTAAAGCCATGATTCAGTGCTCCGACAAAGATCGCTGCCACACATGAAACTAACATAGCCGGTACGGTTGAGAAGCGGAATAATAAACATGCGATGATAACAATCGCTGGAATCCATACACTGAAATTAATATGATATACATTTTCGAGTTGACGTAATAATGCATTGATTTGGCTTTTATCCGCACTCGATTTATGATTTAATCCCACAAAGAACCAAACTATCATACCGATAATCGACGCAGGAATCGTCGTCCATAACATCGCTTTAATATGGGCAAAAATGTTCACGTTCGTGACCATTGCCGCTAAGTTTGTTGTATCAGAGAGTGGTGATAACTTATCACCGAAAACTGCACCTGCAATAATTGCACCTGCAGCCATACCCGCATCAATATGTAATTGATGTGCAATCGCAATTAACGCGATTCCTGCTGTTGATGCAGAACCCCAAGCGGTTCCAGTGGCCATAGACGTTATCGCTGAAATTAAAAACGCAGAGACCAAGAAATAACTTGGATTCAACAATTTTAATCCATAATAAATCAGAGCAGGTACGGTTCCAGAATACATCCATGTCCCAACTACAATCCCTACGCATAAAATAATATAAATCGTAGGCATCGCTGTACTCAGCCGCTGTGTAATCCCCTCTTCTAAATCTTTCCAACGTAAGCCTACACGCCAGGCAATTATTGACGCATAAGCCGCTGAAAGAATTAATAATGGTTGTACTGGAATTCCAAATACCACAAATCCAACAATAACTAATAACATCATTACAACGATGGTTGAAATGGATTCAAGTAATGTCGGCATTCTCTTCATAATATGTCCCCCTTTATTTAATTGTTAATCTAATCCAACTTTATCTCTGCCTAACTCGTCGATTGTCAGGCCCTCTTCAAAGAAATCACGTTCTAAAATTGTAGAAGCTATGACGATAATCGCATCAATATTCGGCGTTTCTACCCCAATTTCACGCCCTAAGCTAGACCATAAGACTAAACCGAATGCAATATCTTCAGTTAAATAACGATTCTTCACGTGATTTGGCCCTGGAATTTGTGAGAAAACAGGACTTTCGTTAAACAGACGATTTAACGGTTCATCTTCACGATCTCTTTCTAAATAACCACGTTGAATACGTGCTTCTTTTGCTGTTTGCAGTTCGAATCCTAAACGACGACCAAGTGACAGACGCTCAAGCTCTACCGCATGCAGTAAACGAACCGTATGTTTAGTAATCCCTTCTTTATATAATGAGAAGTCTCCAGAGTAATCAATACGTCCAACGTTTAATAAAGTTGGTCCTGGGTGCACTTCTGGGTTACCATTTTCTAAGTTTGTTTTCCATAAGTTTTCTTCTTTAATAATTTGAGGATAAATCTTTTCAACAATTTCAAAGTCTTCACTTAAATGTTCTTGAATATAAGAAGTGAAATAGACTTTACGTACATTTAAAGATAGATCAACAATACCCTCTTCAAAGTCAACACGCGTACCATACGTTAATGTGTTTGCTTCACAAAAACGTGGGCATACATCGATATATTCATCTTCTAATATGTTAAGGAATCGTGCTGAACCCATAGCAGCTGCCATGTTGAAGAATATAATTTGGTCATCCTTAACGAACGGTGCCATAATACGTGCATAATATTCAATAAATGTTGATGGAATAATCATTTGAATAATTTCTGCATCTTGTATAACCTCTTCGATGTCATCGCTGACTTGTGTAAATTTCACAAAGCTTTCTTCACCTTCATTATTGAAGTGGAAACCGCCTTGTTCAATCGCTTTATCGAATTTTTCGATAGAAGCGTTACGGCAATACAATTTGACATCGTGGCCCTTGCTTGTCATATCAACGGCTGCTGTGACAGCACCGTTACCTGAACCAATAATTGCTATTTTCATGCTTCATACCTTCTTTCTTTGTTTAGTCATGATTATGAGAGACCGTACAATAGCTTTATTGCTAGAAATAAAGTGATGTACGGTCTCTCGAAGTGTGAAAATATTATTTATTCTATTTAACCGTCTTAAAGAAAAATAAAACAGAAAACTTGTGAGACTTGTGTATGGTAGAACACGCACAGTTACAGCTTTCTGCGACCATCAAATAGTGTATTATAGTTATCGTAACATGATTAGACAAATAATAAAATAAAAATTTGTTAGCTACTTATTAACAATAACGTCTATATATTTCATACCCTACTTCTCTTTATTTATTGTTAGGTGTCCAAAATGGTAAAAAATATTGAAGATTTTCCGATTGTGTTTCATTTAAACTCAATTATTGCTATATTTAAAGTAATCTTAAATATCGGAGGAGCGCTATGACTAAGGAACATTCACCTGAACAAGTCACCGAGCATACTGAAGTCTATCAACAATTTCCAACAGAAGATGCACGTTTATTCGCGTGTTTAATTTATATACTCAGCTTTTTTACAACTATTATCGGACCCTTAATTATTTGGTTAACCAAAGGCAGTGAATCTTATTTTGTAAATAAGACCGCTAAAAACTATTTTAATTTCGTTATTTCTTATACGATATGGACGATTGTAGCATTAGTTTTATGCATCGTATTAATTGGTATGATAATATTACCGGTTCTCGGTATATTGAGCATTGTATTCTCAGTCATAGCGGCTGTCAAAGCATATAATGGCGAGGAATACCTAATCCCGCTATCTATCCGCTTCTTCAACTAATCACACACAACCACAGCGTTGTGTGTTTTTTTGATGCTTTTTTCATAAACACATTCATTGTTTCTCTGTGTGTAATTTGAGAAAATAGACAGTGCTGAATTAAGAAGAAGGAGGCGTGTGTATGCGCTGGTTTAAAGTCATTTTAGCTGGCTTAGTAGAAATTATTTGGGTCAATTGTATTAAAAATGCAGATTCAGTGCTCAGTTGGGGACTGACTTTAATTATGATTGCGATCAGTTTCGCATTAGTAATCAATGCTTGTAAATCATTGCCTGTGGGAACGGCTTATGCGATTTTCGTAGGTATCGGTACAGTGGGCACCATTATTTTAGATATGGTGGTCTATGGCGACCCCTTTAGCTTTACCAAACTCTTTTTCATCATCTTATTATTGATTGGTATTCTTGGACTGAAACTATCAACAGATGAAACAGAAAGCGAGGGCTCATACTGATGGCATAGTTATATTTATTTATCGCAGGCTGTTTCGAAATTCTTGGCGTGATTCTTTTAAATGAATTGAATCGAACAGGCAAGAAATTTTATATTGTGTTATTAGGTATCGCCTTTATCTTCAGTTTCAGTATTTTATCACTCGCTATGAATTCCATCCCGATGGGAACGGCTTATGCGATTTGGACAGGTATTGGAACTGGTGGCGGTGCAATTATCAGTATGATATTTTATAATGAATCCAAAAATATCTGGCGTATTCTTTGTATCGGCTTAATTGTCGTTTCTTCTGTTGGGTTAAAACTCATTTCATAGTCATGCATACGCTTACGGTGTATTCATTGTTTCTCCTTCTTCCTTTTAATATAATTGATATATAAACTAAGAAAGGGAGTGTTTTGTATGGCTAAGGTCTATATTGCAGGCCCTATCCCACAAGTAGGACTTGATATTCTAGAAAAGAATAATATCGAAGTCGATATGTACGATGGTCCAGGAGTTGTGGATCAAGAAACATTAAAAAATGGCGTGAAAGATGCGGATGCATTAATCAGTATTTTATCTACAAACGTAGATAAAGACATCATCGCAGCAGGCGAAAACTTAAAAGTGATCGCAAACTACGGTGCCGGCTTTAATAACGTAGATATTGAATATGCTGAATCTAAAGGCATCTATGTGACAAACACACCTGGCGTTTCAACACGCTCAACAGCAGAATTAACATTTGCGTTAGTTCTTGCAGTGGCACGTCGTATTGCTGAAGGTGATCAGTTATCACGTACGAAAGGATTCGATGGTTGGGCACCATTATTCTTCAGAGGACGTGAAGTATCAGGTAAAACTATCGGTATCTTCGGTTTAGGTAATATCGGTTATGCAGTCGCTAAACGTGCGAAAGCATTCGACATGGATATCCTTTATACAGGTCCACATCGTAAAGAAGATAAAGAAAAAGAATTAGGTGCGAAATACGTTGATTTTGACACATTATTAAAAGAATCAGACTTTATCACAATCAACGCTGCTTACAAACCAGAATTGCACCACTTGTTCGATACAGAACAATTCAAACAAATGAAACCGACAGCTTATTTAGTTAATGCTGCGCGTGGTCCGATTGTAAACGAACAAGCACTTGCTGATGCATTGAAAGACAAAGTCATCGAAGGTGCAGCGTTAGACGTTTATGAATTCGAACCGAAAATCACTGAAGACTTGAAATCACTAGACAATGTCGTGATTACGCCGCATATCGGTAACGCTACATTTGAAGCACGTGACGACATGGCTGAAATTGTCGCAAACAACACAGTAGATGTCTTAAAAGACAACAAAGCACCACAATATGTTGTAAATAACGTTAAATAAGATATTTACACTTAAGTAAAATGAGGCCTGGGAAAATATCCCAGACCTCATTTTTTTATTTCTTTATTTATCGTTTTAAACGATGTTGGTTGTTTATACAGATTTCGTTTTGTATAAGAATTTCGCTTGATTTGAAATCAATTTAGACGGTGTGCGTTTCAACACAAAGTTACGCAAGCCAATCATCAAGCCATTTTGATATTGTGCTTTTTTACCGATACTGCGAGAACGTTTAATCACTTTTGCAGTATGTTTCACACGTAACGCATCATAACGTGCTAAAGCTTCTCTGAAATCATAAGTATTTAAGCAATTTGCTAACACAATCGCATCTTCCATCGCTTGTCCTGCACCTTGTCCCATATTCGGTGTTGTCGCATGAGCTGCATCACCTAGTAATAATGTGCGACCATAGACGAAGGATTGAAGCGGTGTTAAATCGTAAATATTATGGTGTAAAATACCCGTTTCACTTTGTTGGTCTAGAATACGTCTGACCTCATTTGGATAGTTATTGTAATATGCTTGAATATAAGGTTTCGTGAATTCTTTAAATTTAGGATCGTTTTCTTTCGCATTAACCGCAATAAACCAATACGCTTGGTTATTCAACATCGGTACAATCCCTACACGACCTTTAGCACCCCAAAACTCTTTCGCTGTATGCGGATCATTCAAAGTTACATCGTCGACCATTCCTCTGAAGCATGTATAACCTTGGTAGTTAACAGTGGCTTTAGGGTTTACTTGTCCACGAATAATTGAATGTACGCCATCTGCACCGATACATAAATCAAAGTAATGTGTATCACCTTGTGCAGTTGTTAAAGTAACTTTCGAACTGTTTTGTACGAGTTTCACGATTTTAGTTCCTGTATGGATTAATTCTTTTGGAACATAAGATGCGATAACATCTAATAAAGCTTGTCTTGGCAGTGTTAAATTAACTGTTCCTTTTTTCATCACTGCTTTATTTAATACATGTCCTTTGTCATCTAAAATTTCCATTTCTTTGATGACTTGTCCTGCATTTTTAATTCCTTTTGCCATATCATGATTGCCGAGTTTGTCTAATACATTACCACCGATGCCGATACCTGCACCGATTTCTTTGATTTCATCTTGTTGTTCAAATACATGTATTTCGTGATCTTGTTCATGTAATAAGGCAGCTGCGGTGAGTCCGCCAATGCCGCCGCCGACAATTGCTATTTTCATCTCAATAATCCACCTCTTTTTAACACTTCCTATTTATTCTATCATATTCCCTATTTCCTATGTATCTAGCTGGATAGCTTAAAAAAGAGGGCTGCTGCCCTCTTTGGTTATTTATAGAAGTTTTTACGAATATCATCTTTTTTAATACCATATTTTTGATAATACGTATCCATCATACCTGCAATATTTTGATCCCAACCGATGTCACTCGCATATTGATGCTGACCAGGATTGCTAGGATTCCAACGCATTTGATAAAGTGAAATTTGTCCTTTATCGAAGAAGTCTTCTCGTACAAAACGTGCACCGCCCATAATTGCACGTTCTGGTGACGTCCACTTCTGCTTTTTCGCATAACTATGGCCATGCTTCATTGCGTCTTCATCAAACGCACCGATGCCATAAAAATTATAATATGTTTTTCCTTTAAACTTAATGCCTTTCGATAACTCAGAACGACCATGTCCTGTTTCCACTAATGCATGACTGACGAGATAAATAACATTCACATCATATTTATCTTGTGCCTTTAAAAATGCGTCCCCTTTATTTTCAAGCACGCCTTTGCCTTTTAATAATTGATTCACTTCTTTTTCATCCATTGAGACAGGCTCTGAAATATCCATATAACTGATATTATGATTCTGTCTTTTAATTGCCATAGCTTGTTCAACATCTGCTTTAGATGCATTCACAAATTGACCATTGTCTTCTTTCGTATTCAATACACCTTTTGAAGTTTGAAGTTGAACAGCTTCATCAAATGTATAATTCTTATCATTGCTGAACCAATTCGTTTCATTAATGATAAATAGAATAATAAAAGTTAAAAGAATTAAGCCGACAAACAGCCTGAAAATACGCGTTTTTACTTTACGATTCATTATGCGAACTCCTCATGTATTTTTTCTATTTCAACATAAAGTATGCTGCAATGATCACAATCATCACAATTGTAAAAGAGAGATTGATAATTATCTTCATTCCTGTTCTGTCACGGAATAAAACATTAAACATCATTAAACTGATAATTAAACCGATCGCAAACATGGTAATCGCAAGCACGGCTTTCATCATAATCAAAAAAATAAAACCAAGCACGACAAATAAATTTGAAATCAGTGCTAAAGCTTTTAATATGTTCGGGTTAATCGTCAACACCTTCTTTCTATCATCTACATCTAAATTCTATTAAAGTTTATCATATTTCTGACAGCGTCGGCAGATAGATTCTGTATGTAAAAAAAGAGCCGTTCTAAACAGAACAGCTCTTATAGAATGGCGCTTAATCTTCGCGTGACATTCCTTTTAATAAGTTTACGAAATACGTAATACTTCTGTTTGCTTCATCGTCTTTCAATAAGCCGACTAAGCTAGAAATTGTTGTACGTTGATTTGGACTTGCAGCATTCGCATTTTTAAGTCCTTTGTTCAACTTAAGCAACATTTCTTCTGTACCTGCTACATCCACTTTACCAAGCATGAATACAAGTGGTGCTAAGTTGTTTAATAAGCCAGTATATTGCTCTTTATTCAACTCTTTTGTGATCTTGTTTGTAATGAAGCCACGTTTTTCAACTGCGCCGATACCAGCGTCTAAGATTTTCGCATCATCTAAGACACGCATTAAACGGATCGCTTTGATGATGACATCTTTGTTTTCTGAAATAGCATCAGTTACTTCTGCAAGATCTTTCGCTTTTTGCTCTTCATGTGAAATTTCCATACGTTTGATTTTTCTAATGTTTTCAGCCATCGTGTCTCACCTGATTTCCTGGGAACACGTAGTCTGGACGTGCCCATTTTTTCTGAACTTGAACACTGTATTGCGGGTTACGTTCTGTATTCACACGGAAGTTAGAAGGGTTAAGTGGTGACTTACCTCTACGTGTAATAACTTCCATACGTGCTGATGTACGTTTGTAAGATGGTGTATCTGTGTCTTTGTCAACGTCACTGTTTGTCAGCATATTGACTGCACCTGCAGTACCATCTTCGTCAGCGTTATTATTCATCGGAATATAGATTTCTTTACCTTTAACACGGTCAGTAATGTGAACAACTAATTCAACTTGACCTGTTGAAGAAACTAATCTAACATCTGCACCTTCATGAATACCGCGGTCTTCCGCAAGTTCTGGTGAGATTTCAACGTAAACATTCGGCACTTTGTATTTGATACCAGGCACTTGGTAAGTCATATTACCTTCATGGAAGTGTTCTAGGATACGACCATTGTTAACATGGATATCATATTCTTCATCTTCTTTGAAGAAGTTGTCGAATGTTAATGGATATAATTTGGCACGTTTATTAGGGAAGTTGAACCCGTCTAAGTATAAAGTAGGTTCATCTGTTCCATCTTCATGTACAGGCCATTGTAATGAATTGTAACCTTCTAAACGGTCATATCTTACACCAGCGAATAATGGTGTTAAGCTTGCCATTTCATCCATGATTTCACTTGGATGTGAGTAGTTCCAGTTTAATCCAACTTTGTTTGCGATCAATTGAATGATTTCCCAGTCAGGTTTTGAGTCGCCTAATGGTTTCATTGCTTGATATAAACGTTGGATACGACGTTCTGTATTTGCGAAAGTACCTTCTTTTTCAAGTGAAGGACTAGCTGGTAAAACAACGTTTGCGAAACGTGCTGTTTGTGTCAAGAATGCATCTTGAACGACTAAGAAGTCGACTTTTTCAAGTGCTGCTTGTACAAAGTTGATGTTTGCATCTACGATACCAGTGTCTTCACCATAGATGTACATTGCGTCGATTTCATCGTTATGGATACCTTCCATCATTTGATGGTTATCACGTCCAGCAATAGCTGGTAGTTCCATACCCCATGCTTTTTCGAATTTCGCACGTACTTCATCGTCAGTTACATCTTGGTAACCAGGGAATTTATCCGGCATACTACCGCCATCACTACAACCTTGTACGTTGTTGTGACCACGTAATGGATAAGCACCTGTACCTTCTCTTCTATAGTTACCTGTTACTAATAACAAGTTAGAGATTGCAGTACTTGTATCACTACCGATGTCTTGTTGAGTAACACCCATCGCCCAAGCGATACATACGCCATTAGAATCAACCATTTCATGTGCGAAGTGAATCAAGTCATCTTTAGGAATACCTGTTGTTTCTTCCGCAAATTCTAATGTGAATGGTGCTAATGATTTGTAGTACTCATCGAAGTGATCTACCCACTCATCGATAAATGCTTTATCGTGAAGGTCGTTATCGATAATGTATTTCGTAACTGCAGCTAACCATGCCAAGTCAGTACCTGGTTTTGGTTGATAGAATTTGTCTGCACGTTCAGCCATTTCATGACGACGAATGTCGAATACATGAAGTTTGTTACCGAATAATTTATGTCCACGTTTGATTTTAGAAGCAATAACTGGGTGAGCTTCAGCAGTGTTTGTACCTACTAATACCACCATGCCTGCTTTCATTAAATCATCCGCTGAACCTGAGTCACCACCGTGACCTACAGTTCTGAATAAACCTTTCGTTGCGGGTGCTTGACAATAACGTGAACAGTTATCGACGTTATTTGTACCCATTTGACGTGCTAATTTTTGCATCAAGTAAGATTCTTCAATTGTACCTTTAGATGATGCGATGAATGATAATGCATCTGAACCTTTAGCTTCTTTGATACGTAAGAAGTTTTCGCTAATTACGTTCAATGCTTCTTCCCACTCTACTTCAACGAATTCGTCACCTTTACGTACTAAAGGTTTCGTTAAACGTTCTTCAGAGTTGACGAAGTCCCAACCGAATTTACCTTTCACACAAGACGAAATACGGTTAGCTGGTGAATCATGTTGCGGTTGAACTTTAAGAATTTCACGGTCTTTCGTCCATACATCAAATGAGCATCCCACACCACAGTATGTACATACTGTTTTCGTTTTCTCAATACGTTCTTCGCGTAATGCAGATTCTGAATCTGAAATTGCGAATAATGGACCATAACCTGGTTCTGCTTTCTTAGTTAAGTCAATCATGTCTGCTAATGTACCTGGTTCAGTATCAGTCATGTAACCTGCTTCACCCACCATGTGGTTTTCCATCATTGCGTTACATGGACATACAGTCGCACATTGTCCGCAAGATACACATGATGATTCGTTGATTGATACGTCGTTATCCCAGATAACACGTGGTTGTTCACGTTCCCAGTCGATTGATAATGTTTCATTGACTTGAACGTCTTGACAAACTTCTACACAACGACCGCAAAGAATACATTGACTTGGGTCATAACGATAGAAAGGACCGAAGTCTTTCTCGTAACCTTTGTCTTTATATTCATATGATTGTTCCTGAACACCGAATTCATCCATTGTATTATGGATTTCACAATCACCGTTGTTGTAGTCACATACTGTACAATACAGAATGTGCTTTTCTAAAATACGATCTAAAGCTTCTTTTTGAGATGCTTTAACATCGCTGTTTGTCGTATTAACGACCATTGGTCGATCAATTGTTGTGCCGCATGCACGTGCAATCTTTCCGTCGATTTCTACTGCACATGTATCACAAGTTTCAATCGGCCCTAATGATTCGTTATAACAGATTGACGGCACAAATGTATCTCTAGATTTAATAAACTGGAGAAGATTCGTACCTGGTTCCACAAGATAGTCTTTCCCGTCTAATGTAAGGACAAGATGTTCTTGCATGTAATCACCCCTATATTCTGAGGTCTTGCAAATGTGTTTAAGCTGATGACATACCGACAGGTATACTGCATTCTGATTGATGAGGGTCAAAAGAACAGTATAAGAGTCGCATGAAATCCCCGATGTCACGCTTATGTCACAGATACGAATGTATGTATCAACATTAATATCTATTGAAATTAAGCAATCTTTAGATGAACAATGCAACGAAGTTTGCGGTTGCATCTCACTTCCTTTAGAAACATTCAGCCTCTAAAGATTCAACTCATTTCCTAAACCTCTATTTATTTTATATATTCCGTAAATATTGAAGACTAGTCTTTTTTTGCCCCACGCAATAAAAAATAGTCTTATTACTAATTCTATTACTTTTAAAGTTAAATGTTAAGTCCCATACTTATATATTCTCTCTAAAGTTGACATATTAAACTTTTTATTCATGAATCTCTTTTTTTGGTGCCGATTTAAAGGATTTAACATAATGTATTACTCTATTTCATAGACGAATTAGTTTAAACTTTCTTTTAAAAAATACCGACATATCACATGCCGGTATTTTGCTTACTTATCGTGTAATCTACCTAATACTTCTTGTTTAATAATATTGATAGCTTCATCAAATTTTTCTTCATTATGGTTTGCATCTGCATGTGCAATTAATGAATTGACTAAATCAGCATCATTATATTCGCTGACTTTCAATTTGAATTGATCAATTCCAACTTCTACAGTGTTGCCATTCGGTTGGAATTCATTGATGCCATAATAATTATCTGCACCTAAGCCGCCTTCATCAACCATTTCAGATACATCTTGTACTTCTTTTTCATCTACTTTATTTTGATCTTTATTATTATTTGTCATAAAAAATTCCCCCTCTGTTTATCATTACCCCAAAACATGTATTTTATTTATATACAATTTTAAATTTTAGGGTAAAATAATACCAAGGCAAAGATTAACCCTGCCTCGGCATTTCATTTATAATTCTAAATTTTGTCTTAGCGCATTTGAAACGTTATTCAATGAACTTTCATCAGGTACAAAGTAATAAACGCCATCACTTTGAATACCTCCACCGCCTTGTAGTTCTAAACGGTTCATATTTTCATTTGCTTTTTGATATTTAGAACGGACTGTATTTAATTCACCTAGAGATAGGTCAGTTGTAACATTCTCTTTGATTTGATCCGTCACACCATTAAAGTTCGTTAGTGACTTCACACTTGTTAATTCATTCGCAATACCACGTAACACTAATTGTTGGCGCTCTTGACGACCGAAGTCACCGCCTGCACCTTCTTCTTTACGTGAACGGATAAACGCTAAAGCTTTGTCACCATCTAAATGTGTTTTTTCGCCTTTCACAAAGCTGTAACCACTATAACTAAATGTCGCATTACTGATAACATCTACACCGCCGATTTCATCGACCATACCTTTGATGCCATCCATATCAACTGTCGCATAATGATCAATCGGTACATCCAACAATTTCTCAAGTGATTTCACAGCCATATCCGGACCACCATACGCATAAGCATGATTGATTTTCTCTACTGAATCATGTCCGACAATTTCAGCTTGAGTATCACGTGGGATACTGACAATTTCAGTTGTCTTTTTATCTGGATTAATAGATAACACCATGATTGAGTCAGAACGTTGTCCGTCCCCTTCACTTTGACGTTTTTCATTACTATCCACACCAAATAAAGCAATTGTGAATGGATCACCTTTGTTTAAATCTACTTTTTCTTTTCGTAATTCTGATTTGTCTCTGTCTAGAGGGTTATGAATCTTTCCTCCAACCGCAAAAATCTTAATTGCTAAATAGATTGCTGCAACAAGCGCAAGTATTACTAAAATTCCAAATGCCCATAATAATATTTTTGGTACAAGTCCCATTTTACGACCAGGTTTATCTGTTCTCTTCACCCAACCACTCCTCATCTTTCATTTCAATCCATTATATTATAGTTGATTTTAACTAACATGGTGCTTAAGTCTTAGTTATTTTATTAACTTGATAACCGCCTTTTTGATTTAATATTTCAAGGACCGCTTCATGACACCCTTTATTACTAATAATAAACGGTCCGCCAACCGCAAAATCAATTGGTTCATTATCAAGATTCGTCATTTTCAAATCAAGTTCTTTCGCAAATAAAAACTGTGCAGAAATATCCCACGGTTTCGCATTTGTATTAATGTGTGCTCCGAATTGACCTTTCATCACGCGTAAAGAATCTAATCCGCAAGCCCCGATTAATCGATAACTGAATGCTGCCGCTTTTAAATCTGCTTGTGTATGATCATTTAAAACATATGGATTATACGACAGAATCATTTCACTGATATCTAAAGAAGGAACCTTAGGCATACGTACTTCATTTTCAAATGCACCTTCATCTCTGATGGCTTTATAAAGTGTATGGTGCGGATAATCATAAATGTAAGCAAGCATCGGTTGACCTTCAGAGAAATAGCTTAAGATAATACAATAATCTGTTTTTTGTTTTACTAAATTCGCAGTACCGTCAATCGGATCCATTATCCAAACATCGCCATGTTTCGCATCTACTAAATCATTATTTTTTTCTTCAGCGAAAAGTTCATGACTTGGGTAATGTTCTTTTAAAAATGCGTCAAATTGATCTTGAATCATTTGATCTACATTGGTTACTAAATCAAACTGATTTGCTTTTGTTTCTGTATGCATATCCGCAATCAGTTTAGGAATAATATCATCCAACCCTTTCAACCAGTGTCTGATTGCTTGGTCTAATTGAAGCAGTTGATTACGATTCAAATTACACACCTCATCCTTTATTTTTCTTATGTATGTTTTCATTCTAGCATGGAACACAAATGAACTGTTAACGACTTTATAATCAATAAAAAAACCGACTAGCTTAACTAGTCGGCATAGAAAGGAAAGTAAGTAATAATATTGAAGATGTTAATTAACTAGTGATTCGCACGTTCTAATAAATCACACGACATGATTTATCATTACCCCTTTGTTCACTAAGTGCTATCTCCTAGTTACTAATGATAGTTTAGCACATAATTTTATAAAATGTAAGCGTTTACTTGAAATTTTTTCGACTTTTTTTAATTTTTTCTACAAGTACATTACCTAAAAACATCAAATTTTAAGAGATATGATATAATGATTGTAATATGTAATATATCGGAGGTGGCTTAATTGAATAAAATAGAACGTCAAAATAAACTTGTTCAGGCAATTGAAACCAACCATCAACTCACTGCAGCACAACTTGCGAAAACACTTAAAGTTTCAAAGCGTACGATATTAAGAGATATCCAAGATCTTGAAAAACAAGGTGTCCAAATTATCGCAAAACAAGGCATGCTCGGCGGATACCAGATTCAAAGCCATCCTGCACCGATTCAACTCGAATTAAACGAAGCACAAATGCTAGCTTTATTTATGACATTAAACGAGAGTCAATCTTATTCTCGTTTACCTTATAAAAAAGAAATTGCACAAATTATCAAGAAATGTCTCAATCAGCCAGCAACACATATCAGACGTTTGTTAAAACGCATGGATCGCTACATTAAATTTGAATCTAATCCAAACGAGACAATACCGCAAATCTTTTCAGACTTATTAATTTATTGCGCAGAGCGTAATGTGATGTTAGTCGAATATGATTTGGAAAGTGAGACCTATACTGAAAATGTCATCTTTATCGGATTGATATGTCGCAAAGCTGAATGGCGTGTCGTTATTTTCGATATTGGTCATGGACATACAAAAGAAATACCGATTCAAGCGATTCAAGACATCTCTTATTCATTCCATAAAACATTAAAGACTCACGATATTACTATCTATAATTATCAACAATTTTTAAAATCCAACTAAGGGATACACCTCAGTTGGATTTTTTATTATAGATATAAAATTGTGATGATAAAAGAAACAAAATTATTCGCGATGTGAATTGCGATAGTAGCTGCAGTATTTTTACCTGATTTGAAATATACATAAACAATAACAATTGCCATAATTAAATAGGACCCGATTTCAAATGGAGATTCGGATCCTGTAACATGAATCAACGCAAAGCCGATAACCGAAATAATCGCCATGACAATATAATTCAATTTCTTCCCTAACTCTCCAATCAAAATGGTACGGAAGAATAATTCTTCAACAACAGGACCTATAATTACTACAAAAATAAATGTGAAAGGTAAAAATGCCGGATTTCTGAACAATAATTCTAATTCCTGTTCATTTTGTGTTTCTGTATACTGTAAATTTTCAGGCAAGAACGAAACCAAATAATTGTAGAGTGTTTCTCCTCCCATTGCGATCAGCAGCATAATCAACAAAAACAACCAATGTTTCTTAACATAATGCCATCCTGATGACAATTTCATAGGCATTTCACTATAGTGAAAATAATAGTAAATAATTAAAAGTGCGATATATGTATTGATTTGACCTATAGCTGAAATTGGAATCAATGTTTCAACGGTCATCGGTACATTAAAATTGGCTGCTATTAACGTTTCTAAAAAAGTAAATAGAAAGATTAAAACAAAACCAATCGGAATTAACGTTAAATCTCTCCATGCTGGCTTATTATTTTTTAACTCCATAAGATGCTCCTCTATACAAAATTTAACTTCTCATGCATTTATCTTAAGTTATCGGCTTTCAAATCACAAATTAAATTTATCTTTTAAGGAATGATTAGTAATGACAAAACAAACCATTGAAACAGATATTTACGCACAACTGATTCATTTGATTACTTTAAGCGACACCTATCATCACTATATAACTTTAAATCAACAGAAACCTGCTGAACAGACTGCAAATGATATCACAACATATCTACAAGCATATTATCATAAAGCACAAAGCTTAGTTGAAACACACCCTTCTTTTATTACACAACGCTACTGTGACTTATTAGCCAAATTAATCTTGCAGCCGTTAGTAATCCTTAACACTGGCAATACAAATGTGATGATCAAAACGTGGCAAAAACCCATTCATCACTTGCTTTTTCTTTTAACCTCACACTCAATTATTGACTAATTTTTTAATATTTTAACGTTAATCGTTTAAATCTTTATCAGTTAGGTATGATAATACTAGTGAGTGTTGTTTTTAAAATTCTCAATTGTGTTAGCTGTCATCCTATAGTACACTAGAAACCATTATAAAGATGAACTGATAATTGGGAGACTGTCGGTTTGTCTGAGTCGTGCTTTAATAGGCGTACAAACAATAATCAAAGTAAACTGTAGCAACTAAGGGTTCTGTTTACTGCTATCTATGATTTACAAAACAAATGAAAAAGCAGCTTTGTTTTTTCATAGAGCAGGTGATTATGATGACAAACATACTATTTAAACTAGAAACAAAATATAATGTTTTAACTAAAAGCGAGAAAAAAATCGCAGACTTTATTTTAAAACGGCCACAAAAAGTCATTGATATGACAACTTTAGATTTAGCGAACAGCACCAATACCAGTCCTTCTTCGGTCGTCCGCTTCGGTTACAAAGTAACAGATGGCGGCTTTCAAGAATTAAAAACGGAAGTATCAAAATACCTTTCCAAACGTACAAAACCCCAACCTATTGAATTACAACCGAATGAATCGATTGATTCTATTAAACGCAAAATGTTGTCACGTAGCACTCAAACATTATGTAGAGTTTCAGATGAAGTTGACGAACAGAAGATTGAACAAGTCTGTATCAGGTTGAAGCGTTCACGTACCATCTTCTTATTTGGCTTTGGCGCTTCCTTTGTTTCAGCATTAGATTTAACACAGAAACTATCTAAGGTTGGTTTAAATGCACAATGCGTTGAAAGTGTGCACGCGTTAATCAGTTTAATTGCAACCCATGATGCTCGTGATACATTATTCTTAATTTCTAATAGCGGTGAACACAATGAACTCGAAGCCATTGCACGTGTTGCGTCGGATTATCATTTGTGCCTGATTACCTTAATGGGTACACATCATAATCCGATGACACGCTATAGTGATATTGATTTGATTTACAGCGAATCAGAAGAAAATGAGTTTCGTATGGCGGCTACTACTTCTCTGACAGCCCAGCTCTTTACTATCAATGTGCTGTATTACCGTTATTTGTCTATGGACTTTTCAAATGCGTTAGATACAATTACGCAATCTAAAATGGCTTTAAACAACTATAAGAAACATCTTTCTAAAATTAAATTTGAACATTAAAAAAGAGTTGAGCATAACGCCCAACTCTTTTTCATTTGTCTTATATTATTCTAAATGTTGATCTTTGTAAGGTAATTTGTCGTATCCTCTGATGAAGTAGAACGCTGTCATGAAACCTAAGAATAAGAATCCGATAACAACTGATACAACTGTTTCTTTATTAAGCAACATACCGATTAATACGATAATTAAGAAAATAATAGTCGCATAACTTGCTGGTGCCCCGCCTGGCATTTTGAATGGATGACCTTGGACTTCTTCAGGATGAAGGCGTCTGAAGCGGATATGACTGATTAAAATCATAAACCAAGGAATCATACCAGGTAAGATTGATGCACTATAAACATATACGAAAATACTGTCTGCACCTTTAATGAATAAAGGTAAGATAACGTTTAAGATAACACCGATAAAGATACCGATTGAAATCGCAAGTACTGTGTACACAGGTACACCATTTTTCATTACTTTCAAGAAGAATCTAGGTAATTGTTTGTGTTGTGCCAATGTATATATCATACGGCTCGCACTGAAGATACCTGAGTTACATCCTGACATTGCGGCTGTTAATACTACGAAGTTGATTAAACCAGCTGCAATTGTAATACCGACTTTCGCGAATGTTGCTACGAATGGACTACCGATTGTACCAAGTTGATCCCATGGATAAACAGTTACAATAACGAAGATAGCTCCGATATAGAAGATTAAAATACGCCAGATAACACCGTTAACTGCTTTTTTAATATTCTTTTGAGGATTTTTAGTTTCCCCTGCTGTGATACCGATTAATTCTACACCTTGATAAGAACCTACAACGATTGATAAAGCAAAGAAGAAGCCAAGCCAACCGTTAGGAAGGAAACCGCCGTGTGACCATAAGTTAGATAAACCGATGGCATTTCCGCCGTTACCAAGTCCGAAGAAAATCAATCCGAAACCAGCAATAATCATTAAAACAATAGTGACAATCTTGATCATCGCGAACCAGAATTCAAATTCACCGAACGCTTTAACTGATACTAAGTTCGCTGAAGCTAATAATACAATAACGATAACACCAGGAATCCAATCCGGAAGTTCTGGGAACCAATATCTCATGTATTCTCCGACTGCGATAACTTCACTCATACCAACTACAACCCACTGGAATATGTTACTCCAGGCTGTTAAATATCCTGCTACTGGATGAATATAGTCACTTGCGAAGTTCGCAAATGAACCTGTAGTAGGATGTAAGTAAACCATTTCTCCCATTGCACGCATTACTAAAAATAAAAATAGTCCAACAATTAAATAAGCAAAAATAACAGATGGTCCTGTCCATTTAATTGTACTTGTCGCACCCATAAATAAACCAACGCCGATGGTACCACCGAGTGCGATCATTTGAATCTGTCTAGAACTTAATCCCCTGTGTAATTGAGTTTCTTCCATTAGAAAATACCCCTTCTCTTTCATGATTTCCAGGCCCTATTACAAGTTATCGATAGCTGCCCCATTCTCTCTTTCTATTTCAGCGTCCCAATTTACTAAAATTTAAAAGATTGCGAAAAATTTAACAATGTTTCTTTTTGCTATCGATTTGTAACTTTTCAAGCCCATTGAGGCTATTATACTATAAAATTTCTAGATGAAAACATAAAAATTACACTTTTATGTATGCGCTTTCATTTATTTTTTCCTAAAATACAACAAAAGCAGTCATCGCGCATTTTAATGCATTTCGCACTCAAATAAAATATTGTATTCCTAAAACACACACAATGAACAGTGTCCATTTAGTAAATACATTTTATTTGAACATTATAGCACGGAGTTTTATAAAAGCGCAATGTACTTTTGATAATTTTCTGATTCTTTGTCATGTACATAGAGACAATTGTCTTTTTGACACAATCACTGTTTTATATACAAATGCAGTATTTCAATAATTTTCACGAGACAGTCATATTTATGAAAAAAGTTTATGTGAAAGTATTCACAAAAATAAGAAATGCGATTATACTATATGCATTACAGAAAATGAGATAACCCTCTCAGCCTGAATTAATATTAAACATTTTGCTAGAGCGAGGAGTTTTTTTAGGAATGAACAGTGAAAAATATATCCGTTGGGATAATGTATTTTATGGACGTAAATGGGTTAAAGAAGTTGTTAAAACTATCCAAACTAAAGACGTCTTACAAGCGACTTATTTTAAGCGCTATTTATTACGTGCCATGATGGCAGGTTTTATTATCAGTATTATTGCAGTCTTTGTATTAGCCATTAAAGCTGGTTTTGTACAAGAAGTACACACAGGAGAAATCAACACAGGAATTATCAACATCGTCGGATCAGTTGCCTTCAGCTTTGCCTTAGTACTGATTCTTTTTACCAATTCAGAACTCCTGACAAGTAACTTTATGTATTTCACAGTGGGTTTATATTATAAAGTTATTTCGCCATGGCGCGCTTTCCAAATCTTTATGTTATGTTTCATCGGTAATATGTTAGGTGCCCTAGCCTTCTTTATTATCTTACGTTTCAGTGATGTCGTTACACCAGAAATGATGAAACAATTAGAAGTCTTGCTACATCACAAAACAATGACAGCTGACTTTACTCAAATATTAGCTAAAGCAATTTTTGCCAACTTCTTTATCAATATCTCATTAGTTATTGCGATGCAAATTGAAGACATTCTAGCAAAAATGTTTGTGATGATGTTTGGGGTTGCTATCTTCGCATTCATGGGTTACGAACACGTTGTTTACAACGCATGTCTATTTATCGGCGGCGCTATTTACCAATCAGATGTTTTACACTTCTGGCCTGCAGTCATCAATATCATAGCTGCATTCATCGGTAACTATATCGGCGGCGGATTAATCATCGGTCTATTCTATGCTTACTTGAATGACCATAAACAATTTAAGAACGATCTTTAATATGCATACGACGCACCAATATACTATGTTATAATTTGAGTGAACTGAATTGAAAGGAGACGTCAACATTGTCTAAACAATTAGTTTCACGCGGACTATTATATACATTTATATTTGGTGCGTTATTCTTTTTCTTAAACCGCTCAGCCAGTCAAGAATCGCTGACACATACTTTAATTATGTCGGTAATTGCTGCTGTGGTATTCGGTGTATGCTATGTCGCTTTGTTTAGCGCATTGACTTCTCCAGCTAAAAAAATGAAAGTCGGGATTGTATTACCGATTACCGTTATACTCGGTATTGTTATCGGACACTTTACAAATCATATGAAACTTGGAGTAGGCCTTGGCCTAGTACTTGGTATTGTCATTGCCTTTCTCTGGGATTATTTATCAAAGGATCATAAAGGAGAATCAGAGTGAAGCTTACCTTAATTATTATTATCATTGTGCTCCTTATCATCAACCTTGTACCAAACTATCTCATGTACAAACGTTTGAAAGCACAAGGTGAACAAGCAAACCGTCGTGCATTAATGATTGGAGTAGACGCAATTTTATTAGTCTTAGTCATCGTCGGTCTAGTTTATATGTTGAAATAAACAAAACAGAGGATTCAAAAGCCGTTAACTTTTGAACCCTCTGTTTTTATTATAATTTTAATTTCATTAATGGTTCGTATCCTCTTTTTCCATCAGTTGCTCATTAAGGTTATAACTGCCCTTTCAACACAAACTGATAAACTAAGTAGGCAGATATCAAGTAAATCATAGAACCTATCATGAACGCGCGAAACCTGACATTCATCGGCACCCTTCTATTAAAGATAGGTGCAAGTATTAAGTTTCCAACGCCAATAATTAACGGTCCTGCTAAAAAGAATAATAGCAACATGCGCTCACCTGCTCACTTAAAAATATTGTTTCATAATTGTTTCAGCATCTAAATTCATTCCTTCTAAATTTAAATTGCTGAAATCCATCTGTTCAGTCATCTGATTAGTATTTACAATTACTCCAAGTCCCGCACGTTCTGCAGCAGTTGCACCATTGACTGAATCTTCAATAGCTAAACAACTCACTGGATTCATATTCAATTGTTGAACCGCAGTTAAGTATAAGTCTGGTTCAGGTTTGACCGCTTCTACATCTTCTCTTCCGACAATCACTGCAACCCGATTTGTTAATCCTAATGCTTGAAGTGCAGGTTGAATCGCTTCACGACTACTGCTCGTTGCAATCGCAAAAGGAATATGTTTAGCCTCTAAATGTTCCATCAAACGACTGATATTTTCAATCATCGATAGATGTCGACTCTGTTGATGATGATCATCATACAATGCCTTAGTTGCTTCTTCTCCAATTTGTGATTCTATATATTGATGCAACCCTTTGGCTGCACCGCCGATGGATTGACGATAAAAATCTACTGAAATTGGATCTTTTTGATATGCAGTTAAATGTTGATTGATCACATCAAACAAATGTTGTTCTGTATCAATAATCGTACCATCAAAATCAAATACGACTGCTCTATATCGCATGATGTATTCACTCTCTTTCTTTCCTATGTATTACACTCATTATATTGAAAAAATGACAAAATTAACAATTATCTTCATTTCGTCCAAAAGTCCTAGTGAAAAAGTTTTTAAAGCGTGATACAATTTACAATGAATTTGAACAACACGCAATCCATCCATCTTATGCCACTCAAATATAAATTATACTTCTGGAGGAATTGTCTATGTTTATAGATAAATATGACACTTTTATTATTAATATAGGGCATCTATCAACATGGCTTAAGCGAAGACAATTATTAAAATTATGCAGACAACTTCAAAGCAGTCACGCTGTTCAAGCAGAATTCACTCGAATTAAACAACAGCCTGTTTTAAAAGTCCGTATTCCAAAATGCAACCTGCCTTACTTCATCAGTTTCTTAAGTTATCACAACTACCCTATCTACCAGATTTTACCTTTTGCAGACAAAGATTTCGTCTATCAATTTGCGCCGAATATTCAAGCTTCTATGCATTTCAAACTTAAAATTGACGGTTTACAAGATATGTTTGTCAAAGATAAAATCATTGATATTATGCAGTTTCTTAAACATCAAGAAGACATTAAATATGTACTCACAACGTATCACATTGATATTTCATGTACACCGCACGTATTATCTAAATTGATTCATGCGCTTGCGACACAAAACATCGATGTATTAGGTGCGAACTACAGACCACGTATCGCTCAGCATAAATATTCTACAATCTCATAATTAAGTATACCGTTCTGACATTCCATGATTGGAGTGTCTTTTTTTATATTAAAACTAAAAAATAAAAATGTTCATTGCTCTTTTGTAAATTTAGTATTAAGGTTAAGTTAATTATTTGTAAAGGAGGCGCTTTCTTGTTTAACTTCTTAAAACCGCCAAAGCCGATTGCTCCTCTACCAAAAGAGCAAGTTGATGATACATATAAACAACTACGAATGAAAGTATTCTTAGGTATCTTCATCGGTTATGCGGGTTATTATTTATTACGCAAAAACTTTTCTCTTGCGATGCCTGATTTGATTGAACAGGGGTTCAGTAAAGGTCAATTAGGTATTGCCCTGTCCGCCGTTTCAATCGCATACGGTTTTAGTAAATTTGTGATGGGAACTGTCAGTGATCGAAGCAACGCACGCATGTTCTTAACACTAGGATTGATTTTGACTGCAATTGTCAATCTGTTGCTTGGTTTTGTTCCATTCTTTACTTCAAGCATTTTAATCATGTTTATTATGCTGTTCTTAAACGGCTGGTTCCAAGGTATGGGGTGGCCGCCTTCAGGTCGTGTCCTCGTCCATTGGTTCAGTGTGAGTGAACGAGGCAGTAAAACAGCCATTTGGAACGTCGCACATAATGTCGGCGGCGGCTTAATGGCACCGATTGCGACTTGGGGCATTTCTATGACTGCCTTATATAACTTCGGTTATTTAAAAGGATTTGAGGGTGTCTTCATTTATCCAGCATTACTTGCGATTATCATTGCGATCATCTCTTATATCTTAATTAGAGATACACCACAATCACAAGGTTTACCACCGATTGAAGCATATCGTAATGATTATCCGACCGCTTCAAGAACAACACTTGAAACAGAATTAACTACCAAAGAAATCTTGTTCAAATATGTGTTGAATAACAAATGGGTATGGGCAATCGCTTTCGCAAATATCTTCGTCTACTTCGTTCGTTATGGTGTACTTGACTGGGCACCAGTCTATTTAAGCGAAGAGAAACATTTCGATATGAAATCCTCTGGATGGGCTTACTTCCTTTACGAGTGGGCTGGGATTCCTGGGACATTACTGTGTGGTTGGATCTCAGATAAACTCTTCAAAGGACGTCGTGGTCCAGCAGGTTTCTTCTTTATGTTAGGTGTAACTATTTTCGTATTAATCTACTGGTTAAACCCTCCAGGTAATCCATTAGTAGATAACTTAGCACTCGTAGCGATTGGTTTCTTAATCTATGGACCAGTGATGTTAATAGGCTTGCAAGCATTAGATTATGTACCTAAGAAAGCAGCAGGAACAGCTGCCGGGTTAACAGGTTTATTCGGTTACCTATTTGGTGCAGTCATGGCTAACATCGTACTTGGTTTCGTGGTTGATCAATTTGGTTGGGATGCAGGTTTCATCTTATTAACAGTGATTAGTATTCTAGCTATGTTAAGCTTTATTCTGACTTGGAATAAACGTGGTCAAGAAACTGTCTAATTGTTGAAAATTGAATATATAAAATAAAACAAGCGACATACGCTGCTTTCTAGCATTGTGTGTCGCTTGTTTTGATTAAAATTCTTCTTTGTCTTCTTGCATTTCTCTTAAAATGTCTTGAAGCTTAATGAACATATTTTCAAAGCCGTGTGCCGTCGCATCATGATATTCTTTCTTCTGCTGTTTGTATTCCAAAGTTGTCCAACGTCTTTCTTTCGGAACAACAGCAGTATAACGGAAGTTCATTTGTGTCATGTCTGAACCTGGTTCACGTTCAAAAATTTCTACTTCAATCGTATCTTCTTTGTCGCTCAGTTCAGGCATACCGATGGTCATCACAATTCGGTTAGGTGCTTCTAGTTCTTGGAAGACCCCTGTTACTCTGTTCTTTTTACCGTTACGTTCATCAACAATTTCATAACGTCTGCCTTCTTCTGGAATCAAGTCAATCGATTGATTTGAACGGTTAGAAGTCATGAACCAACGTCTCATGATATCCGCATCTGTCCAAGCTTGATAAATCAATTCGGGCGGGATGCGCATAAAACGTTCCAATGATATGACTACGACGTCATTTTCAATATTATATCTTGCCACTCTGTCGTCACCTACTTTCGCACTCTTTATTATTCTAACGCATTTAGAAGCATAAGCCAAAGTAATCCTACTAGCAAAGCATTTGTCACTATGCCTCTGTGGTTATTTCACAACAAGATTACTTTAACATTTTTCAAGTGAGAAAGTAAAAATTATTTACGCTTTTTGTTTACGTTTATTCAGTTTTGGAAAATTAAAGATGATTGCGGCTAATCCGCTGATTCCTAAAATAATCGGATAAATCGAATAAGGCACTAGCATAAATGGCGAAATACCTGCGACACCCGCAGCCGCAATGACTTGCGGACTATAAGGTAAAAGGCCTTGGAAACAGCTGCCGAAAATATCTAAAATACTTGCTGATTTTCTTGGGTCGATATCATATTCATCTGCGATATTTTTAGCTAGTGGACCTGCCATTAAAATAGAAATCGTATTATTCGCAGTTGAAATATCTGCGGCACTGACTAAACTTGCGATACCGAACTCTGCACCGCGTCTTGATTTGACCTTGCTGCGAACAAAATTAAGTAGCCATGTAATACCGCCATTATGTTGAATGATGCCGATTAAACCACCGATCATTAATGCGATAATCGCAATATCTTCCATGCCGATCATACCTTCTGAAGCGGCTTTCAAGAATCCGATCCAGTTAAATGAGCCGTCGATTAAACCGATAATACCTGAGAGTACTGTTCCACCTATCAAAACAATAATCACATTCACACCGATCAAAGCTAAGATTAAAACTAATAAATATGGAATCACTTTAATAAATTCAAAGCTGTAATCTTTTGTACTGCTGATTGTTGCGCTATGTGTCAAAATACCTAAAATAACCATCGTTAAAATGGCACCTGGCAATACAATTTTAAAGTTTACTTTGAACTTATCACTCATTTTTGTATGTTGTGTACGTACTGCAGAAATTGTCGTATCCGAAATCATAGATAAGTTATCTCCGAACATCGCACCGCCGACAACTGTTGCCATGGCTAGTGCTGCTGAAATATCAGTCGCCTCACTAATCCCAAAGCCGACTGGTGCAATGGCTGCGACTGTACCAACTGATGTCCCCATAGAAATAGAAACGAACATACAAATAATAAACAAACCGATAATCAATAAGTTGCCTGGAATTAAACTTAATCCTAAATTAACGGTAGATTTCACGCCGCCCATATCTTCAGTCACTTTTGAAAATGCGCCGGCTAATACGAAAATCAAGACCATCAAAATAATATTAGAATGGCCTGCACCTTTGGTGAAGACTTCAACTTTCTCTGTGAATTTTTCTTTGCGATTCATTATTAATGCGACAATAACCGCAATCGTAATCGCAATATTTAACGGCATCTTCGTAAAGTCGCCAGTAATAATCCCAACACCTAAAAATAAACCGACAAATAGAATTAAAGGAATCAGTGCGACTGCATTGCCTTTTTGTTTCTGTTCAGACATGATTCAAACACCTCACTCATGATATTAAAAAATCCTTTTTTCAGCTAAGAAAAAAGGATACATTATGTTTCTTATCTCTTAGCAAATAGTTGCTATGGGAATTGGCACACGCGTCGCTATCAGCGAACCATGTTGCCGAGGTTTCAAAGTGCCCATCACTCCACCTCTCTTGATAAGCTATATTTATTTTTATTTTTTGAATCTTTTTAAACCTATCATGATTGTAATAGTTAGTCAATCATCAAAGTATGAACTTTTCATTAAGCAATTATTCTGTTGGTCTTTCTAATACAAATTCTTGACCTAATTTTACATAGTCATTACCCGCTAAACGACCAACAGGATGTAACGCTTGTACATCAATTTTATGCGGTTCGATATAAACATCATCAGCGATGTGATAACGTACAACTTCACCTAAGATTAAATCGCTGCCCGCTTTGTCATCACCGAGTTCAATCACACGATCCAGTTTACACTCAAATCGGATTCGCGCCCCTTCGACTGCTGGTACATTAACGACATCTGAAGGAATTGTTTTAAAATCTGTACGTTCTAACTCATTTGCTTCACGTTCAATCGGTGCAGCAGTATTATTAATACCTTCAATCATAGACAATTCAGAAATGTGTACCACAAATTCTCCAGTATCAATAATGTTTTGTGCTGTATCTTTACGGACACCTTCTGTGCGTCCAGTTGAAATCATAATCATCGGCGGATGACTGCTGACCACATTAAAGAAACTGAATGGTGCCGCATTTAAATTACCTTCTTTATCTTGAGAAGTCACAAAAGCAATCGGTCTTGGTAAGACGCTGCCGCTTAATAATTTATAATTTTCTCTTTGCGTTAAATCTTTAGAGTTAAAATGTTTCATCATTCTGCCTCCTTAGTTACTATACTAATTATACCTATAGCATAATAAACTAAACCTTACTTTGCGAATAATGTGTTTATATGTATAAAAACAGCGTTCCATTCATTGTTGGAACGCTGTCTTAATCATAGCTTAGTTAATTTGTTTACCGCCTGTTACGCCATACACTTGTCCTGTTGTATAACTTGATTCGTCTGAAGCAAGTAAGACATAAGTGCCTGCTAATTCTACTGGCTGACCTGCACGGCCCATCATTGAACTTTGACCGAATTCAGGAATTTTACTTTGCGGTTGACCACCTGAGATTTGAAGCGGTGACCAGAATGGTCCGGGTGCTACTGAGTTCACGCGGATACCTTTATCGATTAATTCTTTTGCTAAGCTTTTTGTTAGTGAAATAATCGCAGCTTTTGTAGCCGCATAGTCATGCAAGATTGGATTAGGGTCATAACCTTGAATAGATGTTGTCGTTGTAATCGTCGCACCTGGTTTTAGATACTCAAGTGCTTTTTGAACTGTCCAGAATAATGAATACACATTCGTTGTGAAGGTTTGTGTGAAATCTTCTGTTTTGAAGTTTTCGAATCCTTCATGGTATTGCTGATGTCCAGCAACCAATGTCACATTGTCTAAACCGCCAAGCGTTTCGTGTGCGTATTCAACTAAATCGTAGTTGAATTGTTCATCTGATAAATCACCTGGTTTTAAATAAACAGTTCCGCCTGTATCTTCAATAACTTTCTTAACTTCTTGTGCGTCTTCTTCTTCTTTCGGATGATAGTTAATCACAACTGACGCACCTTCACGTGCATACGCAATTGCGACTGCACGACCAATCGCAGAGTCACCGCCTGTAACTAATGCTTTCAATCCTTCAAGGCGTCCATGTCCTTTATATGATGTTTCGCCACAGTCTGGTTTTGGATCCATATCTGTTTGGAAACCTGGCCATTCTTGTTCTTGTTTTGGATAATCTTGATCAGAGAATTTTGTACGTGGATCTTGTGGTGCCATTATCTATCACTCCTCAATTATTTGTCTCTCTATTGATATACCACAAAATCCATATTTCATTCATCGGCAAATTAAAATAATTTTTGAACTAAATTCGCAAGAAACTCAGGCGCTTTTTTCAAAATGTCTTCATTCGGGTTATATTTCGGATGATGTAAATCATAATCAGATTGTGAACCGATGAAACTGAAAACACCAGGGACAGTATCACTCATAGCTGAGAAATCTTCACCAATTGTTTTAGGTTGGCTCAATTGTTCAACTTTATAACCTGTCTCTTCTGCCGCTTCTTGTGCAATATGTGTTAATGTTTCATGATTCATGACTGCATTCGGTAAATGAATACATTCTAATTCAATCTCCGCATTAAAGGCAGCAGCTAAACCATCACAAATACTTTGTAGACGTTGTTCTGTAAGTGCACGTGTTTCATTATTAAATGTTCGAACTGTTCCTTGAATGCGTGCTGAATCTGGAATCACATTCCACGTGTTGCCAGCTGATACTTCCCCAATTGTCACAACTGCAGAATCAAAGGCTGAAACATTACGACTGACGATAGACTGCACACTCGTTAATAATTGACCTAAAATAATCATCGGGTCATTGCTTTCTTCAGGTTTTGCGGCGTGACCCCCTTTTGCTTTAATTCGAATAAAGAAGCGATCTACTGCTGAAGTCATCGCACCTGGTTTAATCGCTAACGTGCCCACTTTTAATGTCGGATCATTGTGAAAACCTGTCACAGCTTTAATACCTTCTAATACACCCGCTTCTACCATTTGTTGTGCACCGCTGCCCACTTCTTCGGCAGCTTGGAATAAAATACGCACACGTCCAGGCAATTCTGCTTCTTTCTCTTTCAGCAACAATGCAGCACCTAAAATACTTGCCATATGTATATCATGTCCGCAAGCATGCATTACACCTTTATTTTGTGACGTGATTTCACTATCTACTTGTTCTTCTATCGGTAAAGCATCAATGTCTGTACGTAACGCAACAATCGTTTCGCCTTCACCGATTTCTGCCACCAATCCTGTGTCTAGTGGATAATCTATAATTTTAATCTCATGTTCTTCTAAAAGTTCTTTTAAACGCGCAGTAGTGTCATATTCTTGATAAGAAACTTCTGGATGCTGATGAAACATACGTCTCCATTCGACTAATTGTTCAAAATGACTCATAAACTTTCCCTTCCTTTACTTACAACGTAAATCACTAAATATATTGCTGAACCTGCCGCGACACCAAAGGCTAAATTATTCGTTACTAACGTGACAATCATCGTACCGATAATCGTTGCGGTATTTAACAGAGGCTTCGCTTTAATCGCTTGTATAGTACGTCTATCAAAAGTATTCAACGCAATCGAAACTAATACAGTCGCGAGTACGACCATTGGAATCAGTGCGATAACAGGCCCTAAGACGTAAATCGTCAATAATAAAAACAAAGCAGTCACTAAGGTCGCATAACGTGCAGTTGCACCGACTTTCACATTAAATTTTGATTGACCGACTAATGCACTGCCTCCAAAACCACCAAATAATCCTGCTGCTAAATTCGCAAGTCCTTGTGCAGCTGATTCTTGATTTAAACAACTCTTTTCATTTGTTAGCACATCCAATGCTTGTGCAGTCAATAAAGATTGCAGTGTACCTACAATTGCCATCGTGATACCGTAACCCACAATAACCATTAAGGCATGACTTTCTGTAAACAGATGAAACTGAGACCATTGGAGTTTAGGTAATACCACATAGATATCTGCTAAATCTTTTACATAATGTAGTTTCGGATGAATAAGATGTGCAATGATGGTTAAGACAATAATTGAGATCAAAGGTGCTGGAATAAACGAAATGAATCGGGGCGCGAACCAAATGATTAAAAAAGAGACTATCGCAAAAACATACGTTGCGATTGAAATGTTGAAAATATTATCGATTTGCGAAGACATTAATAATAAAGCTAAGGCATTCATAAAGCCGATTACAACTGCTTGAGGAATGCGTTCAATCAATCGTCCTACATTTAACGCACCCATGCCTAATTGGAGTATCCCCATGACAATCGTTGCACAGATTAAGTATCCGACACCATGATGCATGACTAGAGGTGCTGCGACTAAGGCTATACCACTGCTTGGTCCTGTAATCATTAAAGTCCTGCCTGCAGTCAGACTGAGTACAATCATCATAATCCCCATACTCAATAAGCCGATTGAAGGGTTCATGCCGACAATAAATGAATAAGCAATTGCACCAGGCAATGCAGATAACGCAATTAAAATACCTGCCAACACGTTGTCTTTGATATCACCTTTCCATTGATTCACATACATTTGACGTTCCAATTTTTTCACCCGCCCACTTCTCTATGCACTTATCTTAACATAAATTGTCAGACTATTAAGAAGCAAAAAACAGCCACACTTATGAGAAATCATAAGCATGGCTGTAAAAAGTTGTGTTTAACTGATAGTTAAAGCTTATTGTTGTACTTCAATACGGTTGTCAATAAATAACTTACCGTCTTTATAAACATATTCCGCATGGTTGATACCATAATGGTATGGTACATATTCATAATTCGGTACATTCCAAATCACGAAGTTTGCGCGGTCGTCTTGTTCTAACGTACCTGCATCTGCATCAATTGCTTTTGCCGCATTGACTGTGACTGCGTTCCAAATTTCATTTGGAGTTAATTTTAATTTCAGTGCTGCAATTGCCATTACCATTTGTAAATTATTCGTTACGTTACTGCCTGGGTTGAAGTCAGAGGCAATGGCTACTGCACCATTATTATCCAACATACCGCGTGCATCTGCGTATTGATCTTTACCTAAATAGAATGTTGTTCCTGGTAAAACAACCGCAACTGTGTCGCTATCTTTTAATGCTTGTTTATCTTCTTCACTTGAAGCGACTAAGTGATCAGCTGAAATCGCACCTTGTTCAATCGCTACACCTAAACCACCTAAAGGATCAATCTCATCCGCGTGAATTTTCACATCAAAGCCTTGTTCTTTAGCTGCTTTCATATATTCACGTGATTCATCAACTGTGAAGACGCCCGTTTCGCAGAAGATATCCGCAAAGTCTGCATATTCTTTTACTTCTGGTAATAAGTCAATCATCTCTTGTAAGAATGCTTGATTAGATTCCGCTTCTTTCGGCACAGCGTGTGGCCCTAGGAATGTGTGTTTCATTGTAATGCCATACTTTTTCTCTAAAGCATGTGACACTTTTAATTGTTTCAATTCATTCTCTTTATCTAATCCATATCCACTCTTACTTTCTACTGTTAAAACACCATAAGACATCATTTCACGTAAAGACTTGTCTGTTTTCTTTAACAACTCATCTTCAGTTGCCTCACGTGTTGCTTTAACTGTAGATAGAATACCGCCGCCTTGTTCTAGAATTTCTAGATAAGACGCACCTTGTTGTTTTAATGCCATTTCATGCTCTCTTGAACCGCCGAATACTAAGTGTGTATGTGCATCAACCAAAGCAGGAGATACGACTTTGCCTGTCGCATCTACCACTTCTTGTGCATCATACTCTTCTGTATGAGGTCCTGCATAAACTACTTTACCGTCTTTCGCAACTAATGTTGCATTTTCAATGATTTTCAACTCATTTAACTGATTGCCTTTTAAAGGTTTATCAGTTTTCTTCGGTAAAATTAATTGTGCAATATTTTGGATAACAACATCATTACTCATTAGAATCTTGCTCCTTTAACATTGGAATATCGACACCTTTTTCATTTGCTGTATCAATCGCAATATCATAACCAGCATCAGCATGTCTTACTACACCCATACCCGGATCTGTTGTTAATACTCGTTTCAAGCGTGCTTCTGCACGATCTGAACCGTCTGCAACAACAACCATACCGGCATGTAATGAATAACCCATACCTACACCACCGCCGTGGTGGACTGAAATCCAAGAACCACCTGCTGCAGTATTGACTAATGCGTTTAAGATTGCCCAGTCACCTACAGCATCTGAACCGTCTTTCATTGATTCAGTTTCACGGTTTGGTGATGCTACTGAACCTGAGTCTAAGTGGTCACGTCCAATCACAACTGGTGCTGAGATTTCACCATTACGTACTAATTCGTTTAATTTCAAGCCCATTTTGGCACGTTCGCCATAACCTAACCATGCAATTCTTGAAGGTAAACCTTGGAATGCAATTTTTTCTGTTGCCATATCTAACCAGCGCATTAACTTCTCATCTTCAGGGAAAAGTTCACGCATTGCTTGGTCCGCACGTTCGATGTCTTTTGGATCACCACTTAATGCCGCAAAACGGAAAGGTCCTTTACCTTCACAGAATAACGGTCTGATATATGCTGGTACGAATCCAGGGAAATCAAAAGCGTTTTCTAAACCTTGGTCATACGCTACTTGACGGATATTATTACCATAGTCAAATGCTACTGCCCCACGTTTTTGGAATTCTAACATTGCTGCTACATGATTTTTCATTGATTGTGAAGATAATTTTACATATTCTTCAGGATTTGCATCGCGTAACGCTGACGCTTCTTCTAAAGAATAACCTTCAGGTACATAGCCGTTTAACGGATCATGTGCAGACGTTTGATCTGTAATGATATCAATCTTGAAGTCACGTTTTAAAATCTCATTATAAACTTCAGGTGCATTGCCGACTAAACCAACAGATAATGGTTTGCCTGCTTCTTTCGCTTCTTGTGCTTTTTCTAACGCTTCATCTAAAGAATCTGTGATAATATCACAATAACGTGTCTCAATACGTTTCTCGATACGAGATGGATCCACATCTACACCGATAACTACCCCTTCATTCATCGTTACAGCTAATGGCTGCGCACCACCCATGCCGCCTAAACCAGCTGTTAATGTGATTGTACCTTTTAATGAACCGTTATAATGTTGGTTTGCGAGTTCAGCAAACGTTTCATATGTTCCTTGAACAATCCCTTGAGAGCCGATATAAATCCAGCTTCCTGCTGTCATTTGACCATACATCATTAAGCCTTTTTTATCTAATTCATGGAAGTGTTCCCAGTTTGCCCATTTCGGTACAAGTACAGAGTTCGATAATAATACTCGTGGTGCTTCTTCATGTGTTTTAAAGACAGCAACAGGTTTACCAGATTGAACTAGCATCGTTTCATCACTTTCTAAACGACGTAATGTATCTACAATAGCATCAAAAGCTTCCCAGTTACGTGCCGCTTTACCAATACCCCCGTAAACGACTAACTTTTCAGGATGCTCTGCTACTTCTGGATCTAAGTTATTGTATAACATTCGAAGGACTGCTTCTTGTTCCCATCCTTTACATTCAATTTCCAATCCTTTTTTCGCTTTAATTTGTCTGCCTTTCGCTGCTACTTTTTTAGTCATAATCAATCTCTCCTTTGTTTAGTTATGATATTAAATACACAGTTTTAGATTTCAATTTAGAAAATTAATAACGCAAATGGAATTGCGATTAGTAAAGTTAATGCCACACGGATGAACCAAATCAGAGTTAATTTCCAAATTGGAATTTTGATATCCGTTGCTAAAATACAAGGTACCAGCGCTGAGAAGAAGATAATCGCTGAAATACTTGTAATAGCTGTCACTAACTTAACTGCCATCGTTGACTTCACAACTAATAATGATGGTAAGAACATCTCAATCAGTGAAATCGCTGAAGCTTTCGCTAGCAATGGTTTATCCGCAATCGGGAAAATATAGATAAACGGATAAAAAATATAACTTAACCAATCAATCACTGGTGTGAAATTCGCTAGCAACAATCCGAAGAATCCGATTGATAAGATAGATGGTAAAATCGCCATCGTCATTTCAAATCCATCTTTCACATTCACCCAAATATTTTTGAGTAATGGTAAAGAACCATGTGATTGACGTTTTGCTTCATCATAAGCTGCGACAACACGATTGCCGTTAACTTCTACTTCTTTCTGACCTTCTTGGCCTTCGTAATATTCTTCTGATTCATTACGAATCGGCGGTAAATGTGCCGAAATAGCTGTCACTACAAATGTAATAATCAACGTACTCCAGAAGAATAAGTTCCAATGCGGCATTAAATCTAATGTATTTGCGACAATTACCATGAATGTTGCGGATACTGTTGAGAAACCTGTCGCGATAATGACCGCTTCTTTCTTGTTATACATTCCATCTTTATAGACACGGTTTGTAATCAAGAGACCTAATGAATAACTTCCGACGAAAGATGCTACGGCATCTACTGCAGATTTACCTGGCGTCTTAAAGACTGGACGCATAATCGGCTGCATTAATACCCCGATAAATTCAAGCAGCCCGTAACCAACAAGTAATGATAGTGCCACGGCACCGACTGGAATCAAGATACTTAGCGGCAACATCAACTTATCGAATAAGAACGGTCCGTAATTCGGATTAAATAACAATGCCGGACCTATTTTAAAGACATACATAATACCAATGACAGCACCGAGTACTTTAAATAAAGTCACCACAAAGTCTGTCGCTGATTTCATAAAGTCTTTACGAATAATCGGTAATGCTGCACCTACTAAAATCATCAGCAATGCAACGTAAGGCATTGCTACTCCGAATGCTGCGCGAATCCATAAATGAACATGATCTACAATAATCGTGTTCGTTCCGTTAATTGTCACTGGTACGAAGAAACATAAAATTCCGATAATGCTGAATACGTAAAACCGCCACATGCCGACCCCCGTCTGCTTATCAGCGGGTTTACTCTCAGGCTGGAATTCCATATCGCCAGAAACCAAATCTGCTTCTGTTTTCATACTTGACACACCCCTTTGTTTTACAAGTACGACAAAGCTGTTTCAACTGACTGGCTCTCGATGACTTAAGCTTCGCATCATGTTATGAATTTGTGAATGATAGTGAAAGGTCGATCAGCTTACGTAAAAATGATCCCCTTCATTTTATGTACGTCCCCTTGTTTACGGACCGACCTCACATTACCATTCTTACAAGTTACACTGACTATTCCATGTTATAATGAATGAATAGTTATAATTTTTAGATTATTAACTGCGGTAGTTTATTGAATATTCCGAAATTTTAGCGTTAAAACTGTTGCGTTAGAATATTTTTGTATAACTTGTAATACAACTTAAGTATACGCGTAGATGATTATAAGCTTCAAATATCAATAAACTAATCATTTATAGATTCAAACTATAACAAGGGGAAAACGCACGTGTTACAAAGATTTCGGCATGTCTAATCAGGGGGATAATTTCATGAAAATTATACAATTAGAGTACTTTTTAGCAGTTGTTAAATACAATTCTTTTACAAAAGCAGCACAGTTTCTACATATCAGTCAGCCATCTTTAACAACTGCGATAAAGAAAATAGAGGATGATTTGGGGTATCTTCTATTTATCCGTACAACAAAAGCTTTAAAGATTACAGAGAAAGGCATTCAATTCTATAAACATGCGACAGACTTAGTCGAGATGTATCATCGTACGCTAGATCAGATGTATGATTTAAATATCAGTGATGAACCACGCATTAAACTCTCAATATTAGAGTCTACAAGCGCATGGATGGCAATGGTCATCCAACAACATCATTATCAATATCATAAACAGCGCTATCAAATTGTCGAACAACATAGTCTTGAACGTATTATTTCCAGCTTGCTGAATTTTGATATTTCATTCGCAATTTTTAATGAAGCCATTCAACGTGAAGGGATTGTCTCTGTTCCTTTATACCAAGAGCCTTATGTATTGATTACACCGAAGAATACGTTTAATAATCAAAAGTGCATCAGCGCTGAAGCATTACAACAATTGCCTTTAATCTTGCCTAATCGACAATACCAAGTCCGTAAGCACGTTGATGAATATTTTAAACATATGAATATTCATCCGAATATTGTACTTGAGGTCGATCGTTTTGAAACTGCGACAACACTTGTTCATAGAGGTTTAGGACATACAATCATCCCAAGATTCTACTACCAATCTTCTTCAGCAAATCATTTAAATGCGGTCAAATTAGAACCAAATATTGAACGAACGATTTATTTAAACTATCTAGAGAAACGTAAGCTTTCAGAACCTGCCAATCAATTGATTGATGCCTGTATCAATTATTGGAAAATGAACTAAAATAAGACGGATACTTCCACAAATTGAAGTATCCGTCTTATTTATCTCTATTAATGAATGAAATTATGCAGTAATAATGCGACAAGTTTTGCGGTGCGATTATCGACGTCATGCAATGGATTAGTTTCCGCAACACTTACAGAAATTAACTTCTCATGTCCGATGACACGTCTTGTTAACTCTAAAATAATATGCGGTGTTAAGCCATTTACTGCCGGTGCACTGACACCTGGCGCAAATGCGCTATCTACCACGTCCATACATATCGTCAGCATAATCACGTCATGCTTATTAATGAAGTGGTCTACTTTATCTTTAATCGTTGGAGAAATCTCATGTAAGATTTCATCTACTGTGACATATTCAATGCCACGTTTTTCCGCGTAATCAAATAAATGTTTTGTGTTGCTCGCAGGTTGAATACCTAAAACAAAGTAATGCGCATTGTCATCTTCTTCTAAAATTTGTCTGAAACTTGTTCCTGAAGTGGATGATTCTGCTTCTCTTGTATCAAAATGCGCATCAATATTAATAACGCCAATAGATGCATCTGGATGCGATTTACGCATGGCTAAATACTGTGCATAAGCAATATCATGTCCGCCTCCGATTAATAATGAATAATTATGATTGTCAAACATTTTTGAAGCTAAGTCTGCATATTCTTCTTGTGTTTCAATCAATGCGTCATGATCATGATAGACATTGCCATAATCATAAACTGAGCAAGGTGTTAACACTGATAAGTTCGCAAATGCTTTACGTATCGCATCTGGTCCCTCTTGTGCACCTACGCGGCCATTGTTCAGTTCTACCCCTTTATCTACAGCGTAGCCTAAAATGCCAGTTCCTTGTTTTCGATCAAAATTTGTTTCATTGATATCTTTTAGTTCAATTGTTTGGAAGTGTCTGAATTGCGATGAATCTGTTTCACTATCCACTCTACCTGTCCATAAATCTTTGTTGGCTTGCTTATACATGGTTCCACATCCTCCTTAAGTCATACCTTGTGAATCATTATATACATTTCTTAACAGTCTATTCTACTTTTTGCATACCCTTTTCCGAAAAAATTTAAAACGCTTACACTTAAGACTATTGTATTCAACCTTTACAACGAGATTTCATTTAGAAGTCATTTCAGGGGAAGTGATTTATTTATGTTTTATTGAGATGTATAATACTATTAGGTTATTATGTATATCCATACGCTTAAAAATACGGTTAAAACTCTCAATACATACTTAAGGGTTCACTCTGTTTGTAATGTATTATATGATAGAAGTTAATATAAAAATGTATGGATATCGCCGTAATTATTGGAGGTTTCATAATGGACACGAAACGCATATCAGGTTTCCAATGGGCTATGACGATCTTTGTCTTCTATGTACTTGCATACGCACTCCCATTGGTACTGAAAGATTTTCAAGGCCAAGTTCCATTCAAACGCTTTGTCTTTGATTTGAGTACACTTGCGCCATTTATCGCAGCTATTATCTGCTTAATTGTATTTCGAAATAAACGCGCTCAGCTCGCAAGTTTAAAATTCACAATCAGTTTTAAAGTGATTGAACGCATTATTTTAGCTTTAATCTTACCGCTTGTGATTTGTATTATTTGTATGTTTGCCTTTAATACTTACGCAGACAGTTTTATTATTTTACAATCTAAAAACTTATCTGTGTCTGTCACATCTATTTTAATCGGACATCTTTTAATGGCATTCTTTGTAGAATTCGGTTTCCGTTCATACTTGCAGAATGTCGTAGAAACAAAAACGAATACGTTATTCGCATCTATCCTGATCGGTATCCTATATGCCTTATGGAATGTGAATACGACTTATACATTAGAATTCACATTATATAACTTGTTGTATCACTTCGCATTCTCAATGATTATCGGCGAATTGATCAGAGGTACTAAAGGACGTACAATTTACATTGCTGTGGCATTCCATGCTTTAATGTCATTTGGATTAGTCTTCTTCTTCAGTGAAGAACTAGGAGACGTCTTCTCTATGAAAGTAATCGCATTAAGCACAGCACTTGTAGGCGCTGTTTTCATCTTACTCAGTCTGCTTATCAGAGCAGCTTTCTATTTCTTCACAAAAGATTCTTTAGAGGAAGTTGAACCGAACAATCCTTTAGACTATCCAAAAGATGAAGAAGACGAAGATGTTGCAGTATCAGAAACTGCACAAACAGAAGAAACTACACCAGTCACTGAAGATACAGAGCCTGAACATTCAACAGACGATTCTGAATCTATCAAAGACGATGAACCCGCACAAACTAAAGACACAGACGAACCTAAATAAGTGAATCGCTATATTATAAAAGCGCTGGCAGATATCATTCAGTTATCTGTCAGCGCTTCTTTTTAACCTATTCATTTAAATAAAATAAGTCTCTTTAGACCTTATCAATAATTTCGACACCTTCTTGTTTACCGACAATTACACGGTCAGCAAGATCTAAGAAGTATCCAGTTTCTAATACACCTGTTAAATGAACTAAATATTCATGCATGTCATATGGATCAGTGTTTGGTGGTAATTCAACATCTAAAATATAATTATCATTATCTGTGATAAAGGTAATGTCTTCCACGTTACGACGTGATACTTTTGCTTTAGTATCTTTCTCTATTTTTTTCGCTACTAGCATCCAGTTGAAGCGATCAACTTCTACTGGCAATTTAAAAGTTTGGCCTAAGTAGTCTACTTGTTTCGTTTCATCTGCGATGACCACAAAGCGTTCAGCCATTTCATCAATAACTTTTTCACGAAACAGTGCACCACCGCCGCCTTTGATTAAATTTAATTGCGGATCAAATTCATCTGCACCATCAATCGCCACATCAATATGATCGACATCATTGACGTTAACAATCGTAATCCCTAATTCTTTCGCAAGCAATGCGGTTTTATTAGACGTACAAACGCCTGTAATTGTAGCGCCATCATCTAATAATTTCGCGATATGCGGTAATAAGAGTTCAATCGTGCTGCCTGTACCAATACCGACAACCATACCATCTTTAATTTCTGAGACTGCGTCTTTCACAGTTTGTAATTTTAACGCTCTAACATCCATCACTGAATACTCCTTGTCATTATATTACTCAGATTTTTCTATAATTTGATACGTTGTTTTAGAAAAGAATGTGTCACCTTTACGTAAAATAGAAGGTGCTTCTTCTCCTAGTAAATTAATATCATTTGGTAAGCATTGTGCTTCTAAAGTAAAACCTGAGTGTGGTTTATAAATGTTCATATCACTTTCCCAATTGCTGGTTTCATTAAAAGTAAAGATAACCACATGTGGCATATCTGTTTTCATTTTCAATAAGAATTGGCTATTTTCAACAGTCAGTTCATCACCGATTGTAAATGGATGATCTAAGCCATGATAACGTTCAATTTGAGCATGTAATCGTTCATCTTCAGCTTTGCCGATATCTTCAAATCGCATTGATTGTTTACCTAATACCTGAATTAAATCTACAGTATCATTAAGCGTTGGTAAATTCTTGTCATTTAATAAATGCATTTTCAATGTTGAACTTGTTAAGATATGGTTGTTCACCTCTTTATTATCTCTGTTCAAGTTAAAATAAACGTGGTTAGTCGGATTAAATAACGTTGTTTCTGTTGCTTCTGCACTATATTCAATCGTCCATCGATTGTCGATATCATACGTATGTATAATCTTTAGTTTAATATCGCCCGGGTAATGATCATCTGCTGATTTAACAGTTGTAGTAAAGATAATTTGAATATAGCCGCCATTGTCATCTTTAATTTCATAATCAAAATAGTGTTTATTAATTCCGTGAAAACCGCCGTGTAAATGATGAGGCGGATCATTTTGTTCAAGTTGGTAAGTTTTACCTTCTAATTCAAAACGTCCGTCTTCAATACGTCCCCCAAAACGACCGACGCTTGCGCCGAAGTAATACGGATTTTCATGGTAATACTCATCCGCTTCAACAACATTTCCTAACACAATATTATTATCTTCATATTTCCAAGACACAATACGCGCCCCAAAATTTGAAAAGATAATTTTCGCTTGGTCGTTATCAACCTTGATTAAATCCAAACCGTTTCTTTGGTGCTCCACTTCTGTAAACATCATTTCAATACACCCTTTCCTTGCCCGATGAAAATCATCAGCCTCTATCAGGCAGCAACATAATCAAGACACCGATAATACATACAATGCCGCCGATGACATCATATTTATCTGGCATCTGTTTATCAAAAACATATCCCCATATAATACTCATGACAATGAACACACCGCCATATGCTGCATATACTCTGCTGAATGTTGGAAATACTTGGAATGTTGCGATGATACCGTATGTAATTAACAGGATACCTCCAAGCATCCCTAACAACGGTGATTGTGCATCTCTCAACCACAACCAAATTAAATAACCGCCGCCGATTTCACACAGCCCTGCTAAAATAAAAATTGCAATTGGATACATCATATACTGACTGCCACCTATTTTTTATAATACTTTCCTCACTTTATATTTTAACAATAAGGCGCATGGTTTACTAGATGAAATACAGTAAACCATGCGCCATTTAGAAATCTTTTTATAGGATTGTCATTTTTATTTTTTAATTGCACGTTTCAACGCTTTAAAGATATTCTTATCAAACGTTAAAACTGAATCACGATAACTTCTCACTGCTATCCATACGAGTAAAACAAGTACGATTACAGATAAACCCATGCTCACTATGATTTCCCATAGTTCCAAATTCGGGGTCGAAGCTCTAACAAATAATAAGAATGGTGATAACAATGGAATAAAGCTTGCTACTTTAGCTAACATCATATCTGGATTGTTCATACTGAATAATGCGATATAAAAAGCAATGAAACTAATAATTGTCATCGGCATCAACGACTGATTTAAATCTTCAATACGTGTCGCAAGTGCGCCTAAAATTGTTCCTAATACAGTATATGAAACCACGCCGATAATGATAGAAAGTACGCCGACAATAATCAATCGTGTTGTCGTAGGTGTCATAGTCATATCAAACTTTTTCATTAAGTCGCCTGCATCTGAAAAATACAGTGCTGCGGCACCAATCACAACTAAAATCAACACTTGTGTAAAAGCGACACAAATCATCGCTAGAATTTTAGCTAAGATATGCTTCACAGGTGAAATACTCGTAATGACCATTTCAATAACGCGTGATGTTTTTTCTGTCGCAACTTCCATCGCTACTTGGTTGGCATAGTTCATAATCACCAGGAACATCAACATGATGCCCGCATATAAAATAATCCAATTTAAAAATTTATTGCTTTGAGAAGTATCTGAGCCACCTTTACCGATTGCTTTTGAAGTGACTTCACTTTTTTGTTGTAAATCAGAAAGTTCTTTTGGACTTAAATTAATTTGTTGCGCTGCTGCTTGGGTTTGAATCGGTGTTAAAATACTTTCTAATTTTTGAACACTCTCATCAGAAGGTGCGTCTTTACTAACAACTTCGCCTTTAATTTTTTGTCCTTGTTGATCAATGATATAAGCTTTATCAATTTTATCTTTCTTTATTTCTTTTAACGCTTGTTCTTTAGATAAGATTTTAAATTCTGTACCTTTTTCTTCAATATGTTTGCTTTGTGCTTTGACCATTTGCGCAATTTTCGGTTCATTAGAAGCAATGCCGATTTTATCCGGCCCGTTATCAAACAAATCGATAATCTTATTGAAGTTAGCTGCCGCAATAATAATCACTGCTAAAATGACCGTCATAATGATAAATGCGCGTGATTTCACTTTATTCTTATACGTCAAATTGAACGTAGCTAAAAATTTATTCATGAATATCACCTACCTGTTGAATAAAAATATCTTGAATTGAAGGTTCAAGCACTTGGAATCGTTTCACAAACCCATGTTGAGCTACTACGTCAAAGACACGTTTTGCGGCTGCTTGATTTTCTACAGAAACAGTAATCATACGTTTTGAACGTTCTACACGTGTAACACCTTCAACTTCTTCTAAATTTTCTAAAGCATCTTCAGTTTCAATCACAATTTTCTTCAAATCAAATTGATCTTTAATCGATTGTATGTCGCCTTGTAAAACTAAATCACCATGATTCAAAATACAGATATCATCACACAGTTCTTCTATATGCTCCATACGATGTGAACTGAAAATAATAGTAGTACCTTGTTCGTTCAGATCTTTAACTGCTGATTTTAATAATTCTACATTGACTGGATCTAAACCACTGAAAGGTTCATCTAAAATCAATAATTCAGGTTTATGAATCAAACTAGCTAACAATTGAATTTTTTGTTGGTTACCTTTAGATAATGATTCAATTTTCTTATCTCTGTTCTCGTTAATCTCAAAACGATTTAACCAATAGTCTAACGCTTGATTAAAATCTTTTTTTGACATTCCTTTTAAAGTCGCAAGATAACGCAACTCATCTGCGACTTTCATTTTTGGATGCAAACCACGTTCTTCAGGCAGATAACCTACTTGGTTAAACATATGTTCACCCATCTTTTCACCATTATATGTAACGATCCCTTTTGTTAATGGTGTCAGTCCTAAAATCATACGGAATGTTGTCGTCTTCCCAGCACCATTTCGTCCTAAGAACCCTAACATCTTCCCTTTTTCAAGTGTTAATGAAATATCGTTGACCACTGTCTTATCGCCATATTGCTTTGTCACATCTTCTAAAACTAAAGCCATCGTACATCACTCCTTATCGTTGGTGTTGGAAAAGCAACTCTGTTAATCATATACCATAAGTATATGATAATAATATTATTAAATATCTAAATTTACAAACTGTCCACAAAGAATTTACACTTATTTGCTTTTATAATACTTGTAAATTTTTACGTAATAAAAACTAACATTAAAGACAAATAAGATAAATAGCAGTGTTAAAGCTAATGATTGTGTATGACCTGTAATTGCTGAATAGAATGCCAATACGAGAACCAAAATAGTTAATGCAAGTAAGTTATATTGAAATAACTTAAATATCGCTGAAAATGTAACATATCTCTCGCCTTCATCCATCGCTTTCATCATTTTATCTCCATATTGTTCATCATTAGGATTTGGTAATCTTGAATCTAATTTAGGCAAATAGATTTTAAACATCACACTAAAAATTGATGAAATTAAAAAAGGGATGACTGAAACCTCCCAATGATTATTGGCAAATTTAAACGTAGTGACTAAAATAATATTCGCTAACGCAACAAATGTACTGAGATGGCTCAATACTGAAGCGTTGAAAAACTTACGATTGAACAAAGTATCATAATGATCTCCTAACACTTCATCTTCTTCTGAAAGATGCTTGTAATTTTTAGCTTGGGATAGCTGCAATTTCATTACAATACCAATACCTATAATTAAAAGTATAGTAAACAGTGTGGTAATAATGGTTGCTTGAAAATCGAACAGTTGTAACGATGAATGGTTACCTAGAAAACTGAAGTATAATCCTACACATCCGCCTGCTAGTCCACCTAATGCGATTTTCCCTGCATATTTCCAATTCTTTTTCGTGCTACTCATAGTCGTCCTCCTCGAAAATGAAAATATCTTCAATGCGTTCTCCGAATATCCGCGCAATTTTTGCGGCAGTCAGTACGGAAGGCATAAATTCATTTCGTTCAATTAATGAGACGGTTTGTCGTGAAATCCCTGCTTTTTTCGCAAGTTGTGTTTGATTATAGCCATCTCGTGCCCGCAATTCTTTTAATCGTGTTTTCATGCGTCTTACCTCCGTTAATACACATGCTATATGATAATAGTCAATTTGACAAGTATATTAGTCAAATTGACACATATAATAAACAAAAAGACGATACCTTCTATATAAAAGTATCGTCCATGTTGTTATTTTGTTATTCGATTTTAGGCGTGTTTGTAACGTTGCCCAACAGGCTCTGGGCCATAAGCATTGTGACCTTCTTGTGACTTTTGTACACCTACGACAATCACCCAAATTACAAATACTAGCTGTGCAATAGAGATAATGGCATCTACAATTGTAGCAAACATGCCATCTCCTAAATCCACAAATAAAAGAATACGTTCTATTACTAATAGCGCAGAAAAGATAATTGGGACCACCATTGTATTGCCTGTATCATGGAAACGTCTTGTAAGCAAAGCGACCCCTGGAATGAAGCTTGCGATTTCAAAAAGTGTTGTTAAACCAAAAGAAGTATTATCAAAACTTTGATTCAAACCTAATAAAACATCCAGACTATTCAATACAATGTTAATAATCATTGTCCATAGTACCATAAACCAGAACTCTGAACGTCGTGATCTCCCGTTGAAATCAATGTAACGTTTCCAGAATAAAACAAAAGCTTCTACGAATCCGACACTCTTTTTGTGTTGTTCATGCATCGTATATCTCCTCCATTTTTTAGATTCTATATGAACTACTTTCTAATAGATGCTTATCTCAATAAACGCTAGCAAAATTAAAAATCTGAACCTGAATCATGACTGGTCGTACTGCCTTTTGTCGATTGAACTGATTTAGCATGAGATGTATTAGAGGCTGGCGTATTACCTTGTTCAAAACGATGCACATAAGGACTGCGACCATACTTATTATCTTTATCTTGACTCGGTAGACAAAGCACTACAAGAACATAAATCCACAAACCTAAATAAACCAAGCTGATGATTAAAAATATAATTAACGCTGGTGTTAGTTCAGTTGATTCATCCATATTAAGTACAAAATTAAACACATTCATCACAATGCTCAATACGAACATAACAATCGGCGTCACCATAGTTCTGCCTGTATCATGAAAACGTCTGATCATAACAGCCCAAGTTGGGATAAATGTAGCTAAGGCAAACAATACATAAACCAACATGCAGATGAGGAATAAAATCATACCCATAACTGCTACTCCACTGGAATCAACTGCAGCCCCACCGACTAAAAATATGGTTCCTAAAATCATCACAAAAGTTAATGGCGCATATAAAATCAACATCCATAACGCCGCAAACCAATATTCTGAGCGTGTCGATCTGCCTGTAAAATTAACATAATTTTTCCAGAAAAGTTTAAACGCTTCTAAAAACCCAACACGTCTTATCATACTCATCCTCCTCTCTAACTTTTTGTTTTACGATACTTCTATGTATTACAACTTACTCTTTTATGTCTTTTAAAAGGTAATAGTTATTTAAAACTATTCTTTTTTATTTTAACAGATTTATTGTAAAATTAGCATAGTTTTTCTGAACTTTACAATATCTACAAACTTCTTCTTCAAACGAAATATTGTTATTCCTTATCATCTTTGCGTAAAATAGAAAGTACTGTATTAAATAGATGAGGAGGAAAGTCATGGATTTTATTCATCGCACAACCGAGGAAATCGCACGTGATCTATTAGGAGTTAAAGTCCAATTCGACGATGGTGAACAAACGTATGCTGGTTATATCGTTGAAACAGAAGCCTATTTAGGCGACGTTGATCAAGCTGCTCATACGTACAATGGACGAAATACACCTCGTGTACAATCCATGTATAAAGATGGCGGTACAATCTATGCACATGTCATGCATACACATCTATTAATCAACTTTGTGACACAACCAGCAGGTACTGCCCAAGGGGTACTAATCCGTGCACTAGAACCCGAAACGATTACTGAACAAATGAAAGAAAATCGTAACGGCAAAGATGGTATAGACTTAACAAACGGTCCAGGTAAATGGACACGTGCCTTTAATATGACAATGGCCTTAGATGGTTTTAAATTAAATGAAGGTCCTCTAAAAATCGATACAAAACAACGTCGTTATCCAGTTGACATTGTTGAAAGCCCACGTATCGGCATTCCTAATAAAGGCGAATGGACACATAAACCATTACGCTTTACTGTAGAGGGTAACCCTTACGTTTCACGTATGCGGAAATCTGAGATGAAACCCGCACAAGAAACTTGGAAATCTTAAATGGATACTAAATTTAATAGTTATTGATAAACGAAAAAAGTGGTCCTCCTTATGTTCAGGAGAGACCACTTTTTTCATATTTCTATAATGGTATTTGTTTGTAGAGATAAAGGTACATTGATGACACGTTGATTCAGCGAACCTTTGAATGCTAAGCCTGGTTGATAAAGTTGTTGGACAAAAGGTCCATCTACTAAGACATCAATTTGTTTTAAAAGTTCTTTACGTGCTTTTGTATTATGTTTTAAATTCTCAAACATAAAACCAGACCAAACCCAAATCGTTTTAGTATGACCAAAACGTGCTCTGAATGCTTCAATCAAGGGTTGGATAATGTCTATATTACAAAATGGTTCGCCGCCTAACAGGCTTAACCCAGCAATATAATCTGGTGCACAAGCATCAAGGATTTGAGTCAACGTTTCATCTGTAAAAGGTGTGCCATATTTAAATTTTTGTGCTGCGACATTATAACAGCCGGCACATGCAAAAGGACAACCTGATACATACACACTGCATCTGACCCCTTCTCCATCCACAAACGATTCTTCTTCAATCTTTGCGAGATAACCTTGTCCAGTTTCAACTTGTGCATATAACATCGTTATTCGTTTCCTTTCATATGTTTCACACGTGCAGCAATTTCTTTATGACGCCCTTCAATCGTTGGTCTTTGAACAGGATTACCAAGATAACCGCAAGTTCTTTTAACCACATCTACTGTATCAGGATCATGATTACCGCAATGTGGACATTCATAGCCATGTGCTGTTGTTTTAAAGTCCCCTTCAAAACCACATTCATAGCATTTGTCTATCGGCGCATTCGTACCTAAATAACTGACTTTATCATATGAATAGTCCCATACCGCTTCTAGCGCCTTTGTATTATGTGTCAATTTAGGATACTCACAATAATGAATATAACCGCCGCTCGCTAAGAAAGGATAATCTTTTTCAAAATCCAATTTTTCAAACGGTGACACTGCTTTACGTACATCGTAATGGAAAGAGTTTTGGTAATAGCCTTTATCTGTGATATTTGGGATTAATCCAAAACGTTCTGTATCCAAACGACAGAATCGATCTGTTAATGATTCACTTGGTGTACTGTATAAGCTGAAGAAAATATCGTAATCATCTGTCCATTGATATTGGAAATCTTTCATGCGTCTTAAAATGTCTAATGTGAATGTTTTCGCTTCTGGATTTGTTTCCCAGTTAGGTCCATAAAAAACAGTTGCTGCTTCATAAAGACCAATATAGCCCATAGATATAGTTGCGCGTTTATGTTTGAATAATTCCATCACATTATCATCTTCTTTTAAGCGATTGTGGAATGCACCGCTTTTATAAAGGATTGGTGCGTTATTTGGAATCACAGATTGAATACGTTCAATACGATAAACTAATGCATCATGAATCAATGTCATACGTTCATCAAGTAATCTCCAGAATGCAGCTGGATCGCCTTCTGTTTCAATCGCAATACGCGGTAAGTTCAAAGTAACAACACCTAAATTACAACGACCGCTGTTTTCATTTTCACCTTTTTCGTTTTGCCATGCTGGTAAGAATGAACGACAACCCATCGGCGCTTTGAAGTCACCTAAAATTTCAACAGTTTTATCATAGTTCAAAATATCTGGATACATACGTTTAGTAGAACATTCTAAAGCTAACTGTTTTACATCATAGTTGATATCTTCAGGCGCAAAATTGACACCTTTTTTAATGGAGTAAACCAATTTAGGGAAAATGGCAGTCACATGATGATGCCCTAAACCTTGAATACGAGTTTTCAAGATTGCCTTTTGAATCATTCGGCTGTATGTATCTGTGCCTAAGCCGAAACCTAGTGTCACGAAAGGTGTTTGTCCATTAGACGTATAAAGTGTATTAATTTCATATTCTAAACTTTGCATCGCATCTTTAATATCTTTTTCAGTTTGCGTACGGACATAATCATCCAATTGTTCAGGATATACAAACTTTTCTCCGATTTCGCGATGTTTTCTGGCGTTACATTCTGCATATTGACTTAATACTTCATCAATACGATCAACTGTACAACCACCATATTGACTGCTTGATACGTTCGCAATAATTTGAACGATTTGAGCTGTCGCAGTTTGAATGGACTTTGGTGATTCTACTTGTGCATTACCAATTTCAAACCCTTTTTCCAACATCCCTTTAATATCAATCAAGCAACAGTTTGTTAGAGGTTGGAATGGGTGATAATCTAAATCATGGAAATGAATATCTCCATTTAAATGTGCTGCTGCCACATGTTTTGGTAATAAGTGTTCTAAGGCATATGATTTTGAAACGACACCTGCAGTTAAGTCACGCATTGTCGTAAATGTTTCACTGTCTTTATTCGCGTTTTCATTAACTACTGTCGGATCTTTATTAATTAAGCGACTTAAGCTCTCTTCTAGTTTCAACATAGAATTCCCCTTTTCTACTATATCTTGTGTTCTAAATACTAAATTACCACAATATATAGAATTTAGAAGAGGATAGCCATACTTTTAACAGATATGTCAAAATGTTGTGGCTTTATTTTGAATAGAGTATTTAGGACGACTCTATTTCCAACTTTTTCTAACTACGCAAAAATGCCCTCATCTATATATCATAGACAAGGACATCTCATCAATTCACAAAAACTATTACAATCTGTAAATAGTCTACCCTAAGTTTCTAAATCATTTTGCTTATTTAATCTGTCACATTGCTTATGTTGGAGTCACACACAAACAACTGTCAAGACTCATCCTTTATTACTTTGGATGTAATCATTCATGTATATATGTTAACATTCTTTGAAAAAAGTTAGTGTCCATATTTTAAAATTTAGAGTTGAAGCACTGTATGATAGTTTATTTAACAGTCCGACCACTCAAAATCACGTAGAAGTTTTTAAGATAAAGCATTCATTAAAAATACGTTCAATTTTGAAATTTTGTAAATTATGATGAGTCAGTTGACAGCTTAAATAAGCAGTATATATATAATTCTCGCCACTAATCAAATAGTTGGTTATGTCGTATATATATTTTGTCGATGAACGACTCAACTCTATACGCAAATCCTGATTGATGTCTATTATCATAGCGGTATTTGTCTCGGGTGTTATGACAACCAAATGATACTTCACATTATTTTCAGCACGATCAACTTTAAAAGTATGACTGGCTGTAATAATATTCGTGTTGATATTGTTTTCGAGAGAAACATTCCAATTATTTAACTCAACTTCTATACTGATGTGTAGCCCTGAGATGTGATGTTGGTTCTTATCATAATAGTATAAAAACGGTTCAACAACTGGTGATGTCGGTTCTATCAGCACGGTTTCTTTGAATTGTGAATAACTAGGTCTCACTCCCTGACCCCCTTCGACAGAGAATTAATATACTCCTATTATAAATTCAGCTCAGTTTCTAAAGATAGATATAAATCAATACACATTTATGTCAAAATGTTTCTTATAGGTACTAAATAATACTCATCTGTAATTTTGTTATTTACCAATCATTTTATTTTGTACAATCCATCATTTTTTATGAATCTAATTGCTTTGTGCAAATTAATGTTCTATAATAAGTGTAAGCGTTGCCAGAGCCTATGGACTCAAAGGTCCAGCTCTTCGTGATTGCCTATACCAAAACCAATTTGTTACTAAAAAAGCGGTTCAACCCTCTACCAGTTGAACCGCTCTCCTTATATTTCCACTTATTTTTGTATATTTTCATACAATGATTTTTGTGCTATTTTCTAATTTAATCCACGTTGTTCTATCCAATTTTTTAGATATTGATCAAAAATGACTGACGTTTGTTGTAAATCTTGAATATTTGATGCATCCAACATCGTCGCAATTCGTTTCATTTGTTCAAGAAACGCTTCTACATATTCTACAGTTTGTGTAATCCCATTATTTTCAACTTGTTCTAAGAAAGGTCGAGACATACCTACTGCATCCGCACCTAGCGCAATACATTTCACAGCATCCAGCGGGTTACGTACACCGCCGCTCGCAAATACAATCATTTTATTTTGTAGTGATTGGCTTTCTAATAAAGATTCGACTGTTGATTGTCCCCAATTTTGAAGGTAAGACATATCTTTTAAATCACGGCGTTCATTTTCGATATTAACAAAGTTCGTACCGCCGCGGCCGCTGACATCTACATAACGTACACCGATTTCATATAGAGCTTCTATCGTTTCTTTGCTCATACCGAAACCGACCTCTTTCACAATCACAGGTACATCAACTGTTTGAACAATTAAGCTCAAGTTTTCCATCCAATTTGAAAATGTACGATTACCTTCTGGCATTACAAGTTCTTGTGGTGCATTGACATGTACTTGCAGTGCATTTGCATCCAACATCTCTACAGATTTCTTAGCTAAGTCTGCAGGCACATCTGCACCGACATTACTAAACAAAATACCTTCTGGATTCTTTTCTCTTACAATATTGAATGAATCTGCAGTTTTTGGATTACGTAATGCAGCATGTGTTGAACCTACCGCAATTGCAAGCCCTGTCTCTCTCGCAACTACCGCAAGCTTTTCGTTGATTTGTTTTGTCCATTCACTGCCGCCTGTCATGGCATTAATGTATAGGGGTGAACTTAAGTCAAAGTCTGGTAATTTGACTGATAAATCTACTTGTTCTACATCCACGCTTGGAATAGAATGATGTACAAATCTGACACGTTCAAAATCAGTTAGTTTCGGATCAGTTTGTGCCATCGCAATTTTTACGTGATCATCTTTTCGTTGTTCCCTTTTAGAGTCGCTCATTGTCTTTCCTACTTTCTTTTCTTTCATGTATTAGTGATAGTGTATCAATCAACTGACATTCGTTCCAGTTTTTAATGCTCCCATTTCAAATCATGCTAAAGCATATTTTTACGTTTGAAGAACCAAAGGCACCATAACGTAATTAGTACCATCAATCCTAGGCATATAAAGTAACCATAATGCCATTTCAATTCTGGCATATATTCAAAGTTCATTCCGTATATCCCCGCAAGCAATGTTAATGGCATGAAAATCATTGAAACAATAGTTAATATCTGCATGACGTGGTTCATTCTATATGTAGTATATGATTCAAAATTGTCTCTGATTTCTTTCGTGATATCCTGTGCTGTTCTCAACATATTTTCTTCTTTGACGATATGATCTTTAATATGTTGAATATACATTCTATGCCTTTCATCTCTCACTAAAGCACTCGAATATTGCAACGTATCAATCAACTCTTTCATCGGCATAATGATTCGGTTCATCTTGATAATATCAGAACGTAAATCAAACAAATCATCCATCATATACTTGTTGGTACGTTCTCCTCCATGTTCATCTTCAAACATAAACACTTTATCTGATATCTTTTCCACGTGATTGAAATATTCATCCACAATATGGTCAAGGATATATAGAACAATATCATCACAATCTAAATCTTTATCGAAATGAGCAGTGACTTGCTTGTGAACTGCTTCAATTTCATCAATCGGCTGATGATGATATGTGATTAAGATATTGTTTTTAATGAAAATATTCAAGACTTCAACTTGATAGTTTTGTTCTGAAAGTCGATGAAACACGATATTTTGATAATCTCCATAATTCTTATACTTCGCCCTTGGATTAGCATGTATAGTATCATCAACTTCTAATGGGTTAAAATCAAAGTTATCTAATAAAAATTTATTTTCTTGTTCAGTCGGTTCATTCAAATCAAACCAAATCACCGTCGCATCTGACGGAATATCACGCTTGTCTTCTACTGTTTTGAAGCCATGTGAATGAGTTTGATAATATATGGACATACTCATGCGTTTCCCTCCCCTATGTCATAAAATTAGTTTATCATTTTTAGTATTAATTATGTTTGAAGTTATCCCTATTGAATTGTATATTATGGAGGGTTATAAAGTATAAAACAATACATGATAAATAAAAAAATAATAATCGGTAAAGGAGTTTTTTAATGAGCAACCTATTTACATTAACAGGTACAGTAGAAAAATCTATGATTGATCATAATCAGCATATGCATGATTCACAATATAACGAAGCGTTCAGCCAAGCAACGAATGAATTCAACTATAATAACGGTCTTTCATTAGACGAACGTAAGCAGTTAAACTACACGATTTTCACAATTGAAGAACACACAACATTCTTATCCCAGCTTAAGTTGGATGATAATTATCAAATTGATATTCATCTTTATAACTATGACTATAAGCGTCTGCATTTCTTTTTAATTATGCGCAACGAACAAGGCAACATTGTCGCAACGAATGAACAAATGATGATGGGTATCGATCGTGATAGTGAAAAATCAGCTCCTTTCCCAGAAACATTTATGCGCAATGTTGAACTTTACTACCACACACAACCTAAGGTTGATTGGCCAAAACAACTGGGGCATCGTATTGAAATACCTCAAAAAGGAGATTCTAAATGAGTTTATCCCTTCAAGAAGAACTTCAAGTAACTTTGTTGGATTTAACGGATGATGTCAAAGTCGAACTTAGCGAGCTCAATCAACGCAAAGACAATGTAACTAAGGGGCCTGACTATAAATTATTTGAACGTGGTATTATGCATGCGATTATTCAAGGTAAACGTCAAATGATAGATACGCTACAAAATCAATTACAAAGAACAGAAACCAATCAAGACATCACGACTTTAATTCAAAATACAAAACAAGGTTTAACAACACAATTATCACAACTTCATAGTGGAATCCCATCAAACAACACGATCAATCAAGCTTATTATGAAGAAGGGCTGACTGTAGCACAACTCTACGAAACACAAGGAAAGTACTATGTGATTCAAGTCATCAGTGATAAAATATATACAATACAGTCAGAAGATAAGTTATAAGAATATATAAATCATTCTGTTCTTCTTTCTTCAAAGGGAGGTATTTGGTCCATTATGGCTCAAAATAATTTACGACGGGCTGATAAAGCTCCTTTAGATCGAGTACCGCTTCAACGCGGCCAGTATTTCGCACCAAAAAAGAAGCGTTCTTACGTCAGTTTAATTATTCAAATCATCGTATTGATTCTGACAATTATCTCGATTTACAGTATGCTGAAAGAACCTATTTTCAATATTTTACTCGTGAATGAACCCATTCGTTTTTCACAAATCTTGAATTTCCAAGAGACACTGCAAAACATCTCGAGTCAAAATGTTGATTTAACACAAATCAGCCAACTGCAAGATAATATCAGCAAATTGAAACTGGCCTTTTACGCCTTTTTCTTCGCAGGTATTCTCAGTTTGATTTTGACGGTTTTAACATTGATTTTTAATCGTACTGCGATAAAAATTGTCAATATGGTCTTAATCGCCATTATGTTTGCGATTCCTTTCGGCCTGGCTTATATCGTTGAAGAAACAGCGAAACGCGTATCTGAAACATTACAACAATACTTTATTAACCTCTCACCTGATAAAATCTTAGTCACAGGTGAAGCAATAAGTAATGCGACCGTATTACTCGCGTGTTGTTTCGGTTTACTCTTTATCAGCTTATTCTTCAGAAACCGTCGTATTCGAATTAAATAGTTAATGACTACGCAACAGCTCACACCGAGTTGTTGCTTTTTTATATTCAATTTTCTCAAACATTTAACTTTACAATAAACTCAATTCTCTTTATCATAGATATAGTTAACACCTCTCAACTAAAAAGTATGAGGAAATTTTATAAAAAAGGAGTCAATATAGAAAATGAAAACAATATTGAAATTCAGATGGCTAATTTCAATTATTGTTGTGATAATGGTGGCTTGTACTTTAATTTTCGCACCTAATTTAACAAAATTAGCTGAAGATAAAGGTGATATAAAGCCTCCTGATAATATGACCTCACAACAATATACAAATAAATTAAAAGCAGTCGGTGCTGATTCCGAAAGTATCAGCGCTGTCGTCAAGTTAGATCGACCTCTAGATAAAACAAGTCGTCAACAGCTTAAGGACTATGTTAAAGACATCAAGAAAGTGAAACATGTTGAAAATGTCATTAATCCTGTCGAAAGTAAGAACATTGAAGACAAATTAGTGGCAGATAATAAAAAAACTGTGCTCATTCCTATAGAAACGACAGATGATAAAACTAAGACTTTAAATGCTGCGGATGATATCAATCATATTCATCAAGACTTTAAGTCTTCTTATTTAACTGGTAATGAAATCATCAATGATGATATCAACAAGAGTGTGAACGAAGGCTTGCAGAAAACTGAAATTATTACAGTCATTTTAATTCTCGGTATTTTATTCTTAGTCTTCCGTTCTGTAGTTACACCTTTTGTACCATTACTTTTAGTTGGTATTTCTTATTTATTCTCACAAGGTATTTTGGCACTGCTTGTCAAATATATCGATTTTCCAATTTCCATCTATATTCAACCGTTCTTAATCGCGTTGCTGTTTGGTATTGGAACGGATTACTGTATTTTATTACTTAACCGTTATAAAGAAGAGTTGAGTAAAAACCAATCCAATTATCAAGCTGTATTTAACACTTTCAAAAATGGCGGACGCACGATTTTAATCTGTGCCATTACAGTATTAGTCGGCTTTGCAGCATTATTCTTTGTAGAGTTTAGTCTCTTCCGTTCAGCGATGGGTATCGCAATCGGTGTGCTATGTCTGATGATTATCTTATTCACCTTGCTGCCTACACTATTAATGGTAACGGGTGAAAAAATATTCTGGCCAAGCAGAAATGCTGGTACACACAAAGATAGTAAATTATGGGGCACGTTGGGTCAATTTACAACGAAACGTTCTTTCTTTGGCCTTGTCATTGTGTTAGTAATTTTGGTACCAATTATTATTTTCGCACCTAATAAAATTTCATTCGACAATACTAATGAAATCAGTGATCAATATGATTCCATCAAAGCCATCAATATCATTAAAGATGACTTCACTATGGGACAAGCATTCCCAGTAAATATTGCAATCGCAGATGATCATAAACTGACAACTTCTAAAGGTGTGAATGATGCTGAAGTCTTGGCACAATCAATTGAAAAAATAAAAGGTGTCGATAGTGTCAGCACGATTACACGCCCTACCGGAGAACCGATTAAATCTCTTTCAGCATCGCATCAACTAGATGTCATTCAAGGCAAGTTAAATGAAGCGAATCAAGGACTCGATCAAGTCAACAATGGTTTAGGTGAGATGCAGTCACAAGTTGAACCTCTAACAGAACAACAACGTGTACAACAAATGCTGCAACAAAGTTCTCAACTTCCACCACAACAAGCTGTTCAACAAGTTACTGGACAGTCTGGTCAATTAGCACAAGGGTTAGAACAATCACAAAATGGTATTTCACAAGTTCAAGACGGACAAACTCAGATTCAACAACGCTTAAAAGAAATGGCCGATGACAAAAACATCGACAAGTCTGGTATGCACATCACAGATGATATGTTGAAAAATACAGATTTAAAAGATTCGGTTAAACAGTATAGCGAAGGCAATGGTAAGGTACTCTTAATGACTGTTGAATTAAAAGGAGATCCTTTCTCTAAATCAGCTATGCAGACTGTAGATACGATACACGAAACTGTCGATCATCAAGTCAAAGGCACATCATTCGAAAACAGTGATATTGAGTTTGGTGGCACATCATCACAAAACAATGACTTAGAAAAAACAGTCAATAGTGATATGAGTAAAGCCATCGCATTGATTACAGTATTCTTATTTATTGTACTGTTAATCTTTGAACGCTCAATTATTATGCCGATTTATATGATCGCATCTATTTTAATCACATATTATGCATCTATCGGTATTTCAAACTTAATCTTTACAAACTTATTTGATATGGGTGGCCTCTCATTAGTTGTTCCATTCTTCAGCTTTGTTGTACTCATGGCTTTAGGTATCGACTACGCAATCTTCTTAGTCAACCGCTTCACCGAAGAAGTCGAACAAGGTCATTCAGTCACTGACGCCATCATCACTTCAATGCGTAAGATGGGTACAGTTATCATGACCGCATGTGTCATTTTAGTCGGTACTGTCGCAGCACTTTATACTTCTGGTGCCTTAACACTTATGGAAATTGCGACTGTGATTATTATCGGACTTATCATTTATAACGTACTCTTATTACCACTCTTCATTCCTTCGGTTGCACAATCATTCAATCAAGGAAACTGGTGGCCATTTAAAGCACCTACGAAGAATTCTCAAACTAACACGTCAAATACAGACCCTACAAATTAAAAAATGAATCATAATTGAAGAAACGCCCCTGCGTAAAGGACGCAGAGGCGTTTTTATTAGAAAAAGCGACAGATACAGCACCTGTCGCTTTCTTAATATCTTCAATATTTTTTAATGATCATGTTCTTGCGCAAATGCATCTGCTTTTTTCTTACTTTGAATAAAGAAACTAAGGAATAATGCGATAGCGCTAAATAATGTCGCAATCCAGAAAGCATCATTGACACCTTCAACTGTCGCAAGTTTATTTAAGAAGGTCATAATCACTTTCATTGCGCCTTCTTGACCGCCATATTGCATGGCCATTTCTTTCATTTGATCTTGAATCGCCGGATTCGTTTTATCTAAATCTTGTGCGAACGTATTCATGTGTTCAGTTGTTTGTGTCGTCATCACTGTAACGAGAATAGCTGTACCGATAGAACCCGCTAATTGACGCAATGTGTTCACTAAGGCATTACCATGTGAAATTAAACGTGCTGGCAATGCATTCATACCTGCTGTCATAATCGGCATCATAATAAATGCCATACCAAATGAACGTAAAATATAAATCCCCATAATATGCGAATACGGTGTATCCATTGTTAAATGCGTTAACTCCCATGTTCCGTATGTCATAACCGCGATACCAAATATCGCAAGTGGTTTAATACCTATCATGTCATACAATTTACCAGCAATCGGACCTAATAGTCCCATAACTAAAGCACCTGGTAATAGTAATAAACCTGAATCAATCGCGGTAAAACCACGTAAATCTTGTAAATAAATCGGTAATAATAACATACCGCCATATAAACTCATCATGACAATAACGTTAATAAGTGTTGTTAATGCATAAGTCGGAAACTTCAAGACTTCAAAGTTCAACATCGGCATCTTCATACGTAACTCTCTTAAGATGAATAAGATAATAAAGATAACTCCGATAGTAAATGAAACGATAATTTCATTTGAACCCCAACCTGCATTACCTGCTTCACTAAAGCCATACAGTAATGCGCCGAAACCTAATGTACTGAAAATAATACCTGGTACATCTGCTTTAGGTTGAGACGTATGTTGATAAATTTTGAAACCGAAATAACCGACAACAATCGCCACAATACCGATAAAGAACATACCGTAAAACATAAGATTCCAGTGATAGTTTTGAACGATATAACCTGATAATGTCGGGCCGATGGCTGGTGCTAAAATCATCGCAACGCCCATCACACCCATAGCCATACCACGTTTAGCCGGTGGGAAAATCGTCATAATCACATTAGAACCTAGTGGCATTAATATCCCTGCGCCCGCTGCTTGAAGCACACGGCCAGTCATCATAACCGGGAAGTTCATCGCAATCCCGCACACTAATGAGCCGAGTGTGAAAATAACAAGTGAGAACAAGTATAATTTACGGTAAGAAAAACGGTCGAATAAAAAGGCACTGACCGGAATTAAAATACCGTTTACCAACATAAAACCAGTCATCAACCATTGACCTGTTGACGCGGTAATATTGAAATCACTGTTGATTTTAGGCAATGCCACATTTAATAATGTTTGGTTTAAAATTGCAATAAACATCCCAAACAACATCGCCGCAAGAACTTTATTACGTGTTGCACCTTTACCAAAACGATACATGACCGAATCGCCTTGTGCAGGTTGTTTTGTCTCTTCTGTTTCTGAGTTTTGTGTTGTTTCTTGTTCATATGTGGACTCAGTTTCTGTTTCATCTGAGTGAGTCTGTTTTAAGTCTGTCTCCTCTGTTGATTCATCTGATGTTTCTAAATCGCTCGCTTTAAATCTTGAAGGATCAGTATTTTGTTTGATGTGAGAGGGGTTAGGTTGACGTACTGATTGAGAAGTTTTACGTTTTCTTAAGAAAACATTGATCAGCAATACAATCAGTAATGCAACGACAATATATATAATTAAAGCAAGTGTCATAGATTGACCTCCTTACTTATGAATACTTACTTCAGCATTCATACCTGGAACCACTGATTTTGCCGGTGCATTTTCAAGTGAAATCTTCACAGGTACGACTTGTGATACTTTAGTATAGTTGCCGTCGCTATTAGATGAAGGCATTAAAGAGAAACTTGAAGCTGTCGCTTTACCGACTTGTTCTACTTTACCTTTCATTTTAGAATCTTGACCGTCAATTTTAACATCTACTTTTCTACCCTTTTCAACATCGCCAATGTCTGTCTCATCTACATTTGCGGTAATATATAATTCATCTAAATTATAAGCATATGCCATTGGAGAACCTGCTTGAACCATGCCGCCTTCTTGCGCATCTGTTTTCACAATAGTTCCGGCTTGAGGCATTTTAATATCCATTTTTTGTGGAGAACCGTCTTCTCCTTTACCTGCTACTTCTGCGATTTGTTCATCTTTTTTATAGTATTTGTTTTCTTTGCCATCAAATGATTCTACTTTACCTGAAACAGGGCTCGCAATTTTAATTTGTTGGCCATCTACTTTCGCGTTATCTGTTTTTATATAACTTGTTGCTTGGTTATAATAGTAAAATCCGCCGATGCCGATTAACACAAGCACTCCGATTGTCACAATATTAATAATGATTAACTTCTTCATACATACTTTCCTCCTATTTGCTTTTCAAAGTCACTTTTAATAGTATAAAGACATGTAACTTAAAAAAACACCAACACTTTTAAAAAATGTGTCGGGCGATTCTAAAGTGTAACGAAGAGGTGCAGAGATGAAAAAGCGTGCTCGAATCAAAATATTTATAAATACAATTGGTCTGATGGAAAACTATGCGCCAGAAGAAATCACAATTAAAATGATTTGCGCATATAGTGGTATTAACCGTTCTACTTTTTATGACTACTTCCAAGATAAATACGATTTATTTGAACAGATTCAAAACTATCACATGTCGCGTTATCAAAAGTTAATGCACATTGTATATCAAGATTTTGAAACCATTAAAAAGGATAATCAAAAGCTCCTTCAGTTTTTCCGTATTATCTTCAGATACATTAATCGATTTCAACGATTTTTTCGTGCCATCTTTGTCACACATCCACAAAAAGATGTGATTATTAAATTCGTTACTTTTACACATGAATCTTACGAACGATTGTTGAATGATTATACACGTATTTCAGATAAGATTTACTTTGCACATTACTTAATCGGAGGCCAATTAGGTGTAATTCATACTTGGTTAAGACGTGATTGTACAGAAGCACCTGAAGCAATGGCACAAACGATGTTAGTCAATACTATTAAAATGAGACAACAAGCTTAAAATACTCAATAATAAGCAAAGAGGAAGCGTCTGACGAAGACACTTCCTCTTTTTATATGAATAAATAAAACACTGCTTTATATATTTTCACTACTCATTCTCTGATAGAGGCTGCGCAAAGACTCTGGCAGTAATCAAATGAAGTATTATTAATACAATTGATGCGATAAAAATGATAATTAAATAAGGGATATAACTGCTTTCACCCATTAAACCGACTAACGGTGTACTGATGCCTCCGATTAATGTTTGAACTAAACCGAGTAAACTAGAAGCACTGCCCCCGCCTCCTGTACGTTCATCCATCGCCACTGAAAATCCAAGTGTTGCGATACCTGTTACTGGGCTGACTAACACAAAGAAAGCTATGAATAAAAAGAAAATGGGCAAGTGGAAAATCAGCACAATTGAAATCAAGACAACTCCGACGAGTTGAACCCAAGTATAACCACGCATTATTGCTAAAGGTGAAAAGTAATCAACTAATTTACCAGATAATTGTGATGAAATAATCAAGCCGATACCATTCACTGCGAACATAATACTGAACGCTTGTGGTGAAAGTGTATAAATACGTTGTGTAATAAAAGGAGAGGCTGAGATATAACTGAATAAAATCACAAAAGTCATACCTTGAAGCAACATTGGTAAAACAAATCTCGGGCGCTTCAACAAACGTTTGAATTGAATTAAAATTGATTTGATATCAGCTGGCTCTCTCGCTTGCTTACTTAATGATTCTGGCACACGTATAGAGGTACTGAATACCATAAAAATCCCGAAAATCGTTAAGATAATAAAGACCATATGCCATGTTGAAAATAATAGGATAATGCCGCCCAGTGCTGGCGCAATCACAGGTGCGACACCATTCACCAACATTAAAACAGCTAGGAATTTTGTTAAAGCTTTTCCATGATACATATCACTGGCAATCGCTCGTGAAATCACCGCAGCTGCCCCTGCACATAAACCTTGAATCAATCTTAAACTGATCATCATCGTGATATTCACTGAAAAAACAATACCTATACTTGCGATAGTATAGATGACCATCACTATAATTAAAGGTTGCTTTCTTCCATAAGCATCTGATAAAGGTCCCATAATCAAATTACCAAACGCTAATCCAACCATAAATAAAGTCAGTGTTAATTGTGCCGCAGATGCAGTTGTATTAAAATCCGATCTGATTTGCGGCAGCCCTGGTAAAAACATATCGATGGATAACGCACCGATGGCTGTCAGCGCCCCTAAGATAATAATCAAAAATATAGGCGGTCGCTCTTGATATGTATGTCCCTGACTCACAAACAATCCCCTTCTTTCTCTCTGTACAATTCAATTAATATCCTCATGTTATACCGATAGTCAAAATATTACAATGAAAATAAAACTCGTATTTCAAATAAACAAAACTACAAGTGACGTATATTAAATAAACTCCTCTCTATCCAATGGATAAAAAGGAGTTTATTTATGATTGAGAGCTGATAATTTTCAAGTCGTCAGTACTTGGTATCTGACCCGATTTATGATTATCATCTAAAAGTTTATAGGTTGATTTAACCCATACACCTTGGTTATTTAAAGTTAAGACTTCAGCGTAAACGTGCGCCCCTTCAGTCGTTACATCAACGACTTGGGGCGATTGGTAAAAAGACGCTGCACCTTGACCTGTTTGAATCAAATGTTGTGTCTGTTTATAATTATCTGTTCCTGATTTTAAAAATGGAGACACACTTGCGAAGTTATTATCCGTCGACGCTTCATTTAAAGCTGACGTATATTTATCAAAGAACCGAGACAATTTATTTTTTAAACTGTTTTCCTCTTTTTCTTTCTCTTCAACATACTTCTCAATTTTTTCTTTTTCGAAGTGTAACGTCACAGGGGTATTCTCTTTTAATTCATTCGGATAAATTTTTATGCTGTCAGATTCGAATGTTCTGCCTTTGACTTTACCTTCTGCTGATACTTCAACTTCATCAGTTACAGGGTAAGGTCCATATAAACGTGTGTGATCGTAATTGTAAGACTTACCATTAATTTTCACTTTCGTATGCTTACCTTCTAATTTATTGGCACCTTCTAACTTGATGTTTAAATTCGCCTCAGGGAATTTTTCATGAACATCGACTGTTTCGCTGTTACTATTTTTAAATGAGAAAGTCAAATAACCACTGAATTTACCATTAGCTGTTTCTTTTGTTGCTGGAATTTTATAATCACCTGGAATAAAGTTACCTAACATAGTGGCTTCATTAGCTTCTGCAATAACTTTACGTTTTCGATCATCCGCTCTGAAAATATACGTTGTTTTCGTTTTAGGTTTAATAATCGGTTTCTTAGTAATCGTAGTGAAACTGATGTTATCAAAGAAAATAAAACGGCGGCCATTTTTAGTAATGCGCAGTATTTTATTGCCATCAGGTGTTTTAATAAAGCTGGCATCTTTGTCGTTACGGTCTATGTTACGTATCGTCTCTTGCAGTTCTTTATCAAACTTATTCTGGCCAATTTCACTTTTTATATATTTAATGTACGTTTCCGCTTCATACGTACTTACTTTATTCTCACGTGTACTTAAAATCGTCGCAATACGTTGTGTATCATTATTCTTCACTGCATTCGCTAAGATTTTTGCTTGTGCTTCTGGTGTATTGAAATTTCTCAACAAGAAAAACAGAATAATCAATAAGATAACGATAAAAATACCGATACCCCACGGCACCATTTTACGTAGATTCTGATTTGTGCGCATACGTTGTTCACGCGTTTTGCGGCTTTCATTAGAATCCGGCTTTTCGGATTGCCCCATTGACAGTTCACCTCGTTTCAATACTTTCAAATTTTACTCACATTTCCCAGGAAATGTTGAAAATAACTCGATTTTCTATGTAAAGAATGTTTGTTTTTCTTAAATTTTATGTAACCCGCACAAATTTTACAGGTATTGCACAAAAAAGTAAAACTAAAACCGACATTTCTTCTGTAAAACTGTTGGATAGTTCTATTATAATAGACTACACAATAAAATTATATCAGTATTTAGCCTTATGTCCTTTTTTAACAGTAATTATGACAAAAATCGGTACACTTTGATAAGGTACCGATTTTTATCAATGCTATTTGATTTATCGAATTTTAGAAATATATTCTTTAATACGTTGATCGATAATTCTTAAGTTTTTAGCTGTTTCTTCTATTTGTGATTGTGATATATCTTGAAGCAAGTATGTAGAAACATCATTTACAATCACTTTAGTACGTTCTATATATTCGCGACCATTGTCAGTAAGTCTCACATACTTCAAACGTTGGTCTACGTTTTCATTTTGTTTTACAAGTTCAACTAATTCAAGATTAATTAACTTTTTAATTCGACGACTGATGGCAGCTTTATTGACACCTTGTTTTTCAGTAATTTCTGAAAGTGTCAAAGATTTATTATTGTCTAGTAAAAATAAAGCTTGAGATTGTTCAATCGAAATATGATATTCCTTACGTAAACCTTCTAGCAAACTTGCCATGAGGGTATTAATATCTTCGATAAACATTGCCATAAACTGCGTGTGTTGCTCAATGTTTTCCATGATTTTCTCCTTCATAACTATAAAAATTTCTTATTGCATCTCAGTATGAGAACCTTTTTATTCTACATATTAAACAATCCGTATATCTAATCATATCATATCTAAAGTAACATAAGGCGAAATAGGGTAAGATTAGAAGAAGGAAATTTATTATACAGAGGTTAATTATGCTATTACTTTCACTCATATTAAGCCTATTGATTTTATGTAGTTATATCTATTTATACTTTAATCACTATCGCTTTTTAAATATACAATCCTTTTTCATTACTCTGGTCTTAGGATTCATCATATTATTTATTCATTTAATCACGCGTACATTGCCTTATGATTTAGCCAGCGTATCAATAATAGGTGCCTTACTTTTATTATTCAAGCATCGGGCTATTTTAGTTTGGAAAAGTGCACGTATGTTCTTCACAAGAATTTTGGGTCTGACTTTAGCTGTTACTTTCTTAGCATTGGCTTTAAATTTATTAAGTCATATTCCAGTACCCGTGCTGAATGCACTTTTCTTATGGATCGGTTGGATTACTATCAGTACACTCTTTGCCCTAGTCCACTATTTAAGTTGGTCTTCAGCATTTAGTATGGTTGTACTGCCAGAACCGATTGATGTAATCATTGTACTAGGCGCAGGTTTATATCGCAATCAAGTGACACAAATGCTGGCTTGGCGCTTAGATCGCGCAGTTGCTTTATATCAAAATCATCATGGCAATCCTTACATTGTAGTCAGCGGCGGGACTGGTGAAGGAGATAAAGTGTCAGAGGCTGAAGCCATGCAAGCGTATTTAATTGAACAACACATTCCAGAAGATCGTATTATTTTAGAAGATCAATCACATAGCACTTTTGAAAACCTGAATAATACAAAAGCACTTATCAGCAATCAAGTTTTTGAACACATCGCTATTGTCACGAGTCAATTTCACATATTACGCGGCTTGCGTTTTGCACAAGTTCTTAAGATGAACGCAGTCGGTGCTGGCAGTCGCACACCTTATCCATTTTTTGATACAGCATTAATCAGAGACTTTTTTGCTTTGATGTATTGTTATAAACTGTTATTAACCATTTATTTCGGTGCTTTGTTCATTGGCAGTATGTTCATTAAGCACCCTATATTACTTGAATTCTTTTTATCTATGTTCTAACTCATATAATGTTATGTATATAAATAAAAAAGTTGAGGTCTCACCTATTTTAGGTTTGACCTCAACTTTTTTTACATTATTTTCCCTTAATAATGTTTCCCCAATTAACGCGATTAATCATTGGCTACTATTATGAGCGTTAATTATATTTGACTGTGTTTATACTTCTTCACTGTCATCTTTTTTATTAATAATTTTACCATCGAACAAGTCAATGACACGATCTGCATATTCAAAGAGTCTTGTGTCATGTGTGATAAGAATTCCGACCATATCTTCATTTGTGATACGTTCTCTGATCATTTCAGTTACTTCTGTTGCACGGTGGGCATCTAAGCTTGCTGTTGGTTCGTCAGCTAAGATGATTTTTGGATTATTCATGAATGCACGCATAATCGCAACACGTTGTTTTTCACCGCCAGATAACATGAACGGATAAGCATCTAAACGATGTTTCAAACCGATTTGGTCTAATAATTGTTCTGCACGTGCTTTCGCATCTTTTTTAGACATGCCCGCTTCTTGTCCTACTAATGTCAATTGGTCTCGAACTGACAAGTAAGGCACTAAATGCGAAGCTTGGAAGATAAAGCCGATTTCAGTTAAACGCATATCTGAGTTTGTTTTTTCTTTTGAGAACAATGGCGCACCATTGTAGATAATTTTACCTGTATCTGGATCTTGTAGACCACCTAAAATTGTTAATAACGTTGATTTACCTGAACCTGAAGCACCGCTCAAGATAACGAATTCTCCAGTTTTAACTTCAAAGTTAACACCTTTTAAAACATCTGTTTTAGCTTGGCCAGTACCAAATGATTTTGTAATATCTTTAACTTCTAAACCCATTATCCTTCACCTCCGATTGCTTCGATTGGATTTACTTTAACGAGTTTAATGAATGATAATGCCGCACCGATAATTGCAACGACTACGAAGACGCCTACTACAAGTAACATGTTGCCTGCAGTTAAGTGGAACGGCATACTTACTGGCATTATCATACCTAGGCCACTAATAATCAGTAATGAAACAACCACACTAATCATTGTAACAAGTAAGATTTGGAATACTAATGATGATAACAAGTGTCTTGTTTTAATACCGATAGCTTTTAAAATACCGATTTCAGAGATTTTTTGAATTGTCATAACGTAGAAGAATGCACTTAAGACAATTGCTGAAATCACGTATAAGCTGACAATCATCATTGTTAATGGTGCTTGCTCTGCGTTGTAACTTGGAATATTGTCAGTTAAGTCTTTTTCAGTTACTACTTTTGCACCGTTAATGTCATTAATTTTTTTCTCATCTGCTTTAGATACATCTTTTAATGGATAGAATGTTGCTGCTTTTGGCACTAATTTTTCAAACGTATCGCCTGTTGTCATCACTGCAGATGTGTGTGAATACATTGTGTCTTCTAATAGACCTACAACTTTATAATCTTTGTCACCATTCTTGAATGTTACAGTGTCACCTTTTTTCACACCATCAGCTGTTAATTTTTTATTAATAACAACTTCATTATCAGCTTTTGGATAATGACCTTCTGATAAAGCTGGTTTGAAGTCTTTACCAGGATTAATCAACATGATGTCTAGGTCATTTGAATTCTCGCTTTTCATTGATTGCATTCCGATTTGGAATGGCTCTGCGTTGACTACATTCTCGATGTCTTTTTTCTCGTCTGGTTTAAGCGCTGATTTCTCAATCACCGGCTCTTTCATATCTTGTACGACGTATTTTTCAGCATTCATATTATCTAACATAGAAATGTTTTCGCGTCCAAGCCCTTGTGCGAGTCCGCTAATGAATAATACCATGCTAGCCAGTAACAAGATAATCAGCATTATTAAAATATATTTGAACTTATAGAATACGATCTCTTTCCATGCTAACTTCATATTATTGACTCCTTTTTCTTTTATGATACTTATATTGTAAGCAGACTTTATGAACTCAATATGAACAAACCGAAACTTTTGTTCATTTGATATATTTGTGTCACTCAGTTACTGAAAGGTATAATTAATCTAAATGATTACTAGGAGTGATAAGGATGACAACATGTCTCATTGTCGATGATGATTATCAAATCCTTCATTATGTATCTTCCTATTTAGAACGTGAAGGTTTTAAAACATCCACGCATTCCAATGCGCGTGATGCCTTAAACTATTTAGAAACACATCAAGCTGATATTGCGATTGTCGACATTATGATGGATGGCATGGATGGCTTTGAATTATGTAATGAAATAAAAGCTTCTTATGAAATGCCGGTCATTATGTTGACCGCACGTGATGCTTTAAGTGATAAAGAAGAAGCTTATTTAACGGGTACTGATGACTATGTAACCAAACCTTTTGAAGTACAAGAACTCATCTTCCGGATCAAAGCTGTTTTAAGACGCTATCAAATTAATGCGGAAAATGAATTAACCATCGGTAACTTAAAACTGAACCAATCTTATTTAGAAATTGCTTGTGATACAAAAACAATGACCTTACCGAATAAGGAATTTAACTTACTCTTCTTATTAGCAAGTCATGAGAAACAAGTTTTTTCACGAGAAGAATGTATTGATCGTGTATGGGGATTTGATTATGAAGGGGATGACCGTACGGTTGATGTGCATATCAGACGCTTACGTAACCGTTTAAAGAAAATCGGCAGTAATGTCACGATTGAAACGGTCAGAGGCTTAGGTTATAAGGTGGAAGTTCATGTTTAAATCACTTTATACACGGATTGCAGTCTACACGATTGTCATTTTATTACTCAGCGCTGTCGCAAGTTTTATTTTGACCAATGTTTTGTATCACGTTGCTTTGAAACCCTCAAATGACCATAAGATTATGACCACCTTACAAGAAGCTAAAAAGTACCAAAAAGAATCCCATACAACTAATATGAAAGCCTACTTCAAACATTTAAGCGAACTGAACTTCCAGCTTGTCACCGTCGATCAAAAAGGTCATAAAACTTTTTATGGCGCAAGTTTCAGACGCGATACACTGACTCAAGAGACCATTGATAGTGTATTGAAAGGACATAATTATCACGGAATTAAAAACCATCCCTACCAACTCTTTGTGACAGGTTTCTTTGATAATGAAACCAACAATACTGTCGGCACACGTTTTAAGACACCAGAAGGTAATGTAGCGGTGTTTATGCGTCCTGATATCGGTAAATCATTCAGTGAGTTCCGTGTGTTCTTAGCAGTATTAATTGTGTTATTACTCATTATTGCGATGGTACTGATTATCAGTTCAACTTACACGTTAATCAAACCAATTACACAACTTAAAAATGCAACTAATCGTTTGATGGAGGGTGACTTTAGCACACCGATAGAAACGACACGTCATGATGAGCTAGGTACGCTCCAATATCGTTTCGAACAAATGCGTGTGTCACTTAAACAACTTGATGACATGCGTCAGCACTTTGTTCAAAATGTTTCGCATGAAATCAAAACACCTTTAACGCATATCCATCAGCTGTTAGATCGTCTCAGTCAAGCGAAAGACGACGAAACGAGACAGTATTATATAGATGAAATCCATGCGACAACGAGTCGTCTTAGTAATTTAACGCGAGCATTGTTATTGCTTGCAGAGTTAGATAACAACGACCACTTAGATTATGACGATGACGTTGAAATTACTCAGATGCTGCGTTTAATGGTGCGTCACGAACAATATGCGATTGACGCCAAAGACTTATTAATTATGACTGATCTTGAACCAATTACAGTCAAAGGTAACTATCGTCTGCTTTATCAGGCATTTCATAATATATTGACCAACGCAATTAAATATACTAAACAAGAAGGCAGTATTGATATAGATGTATTCTCTGAAAATAATACAACTATGATTTGTCGTATTACAGATGATGGTCCAGGTATGTCAGAGGATGTACAAGCTCATCTTTTCGAACGTTTCTATAAAGGAAATTCTTCTGCGACAAGCAATGGCTTAGGTCTAGCCATCGCACAAATGATTATGCGTTTGCATGGTGGAGACATTAAAGTGGAAAGTACTCTAGGTGAAGGCAGTACCTTTATTTTAAGCATGCCGTTATCACAAGCAGATAACACACCTACTTTGGAACCATTAAATCAATAAAAAACAAAAAGCGCTTCAGCATCAGAATTAAATCTGACTGAAGCGCTATTTTATGGCTTATTTTTGATTATTTAATTTCAAATAATGTTCAACATCCGCTTTAACTTCTTTATATAACTCTGGGTTTTCAGCAAGTTTTTGACCGAATGATGGAATCATTTCTTTAATTTTTGTTTCCCACTCTGGGAATTCATGTTTATAGCTGCGTTGTAAAATATCTAACATTACATCCACCGCTGCAGAAGCACCTGGTGATGCGCCAAGTAATGCGGCAAGCGAACCGTCTTCAGAACAAATAACTTCTGTACCGAATTGTAATGTACCTTTACCTTTGTCTGTATCTTTGATGACTTGAACACGTTGGCCTGCTACGACAATATCCCAATCTTCTTTCTTCGCATTCGGGATAAATTCACGTAACTCTTCAATACGTTCATCATCTGACAACATTAATTGTGAAATCAGATATTGTGTTAATTTCATTTCTTTCGCACCTGCAGATAACATCGTCAATAAGTTGTTTGGTTTAACTGACTTGAATAAGTCCATGTTTGAACCTGTTTTTAAGAACTTAGGTGAGAATCCTGCAAATGGACCGAATAATAATGATTGTTTACCGTCAATATAACGTGTATCTAAATGCGGTACTGACATCGGCGGTGCGCCTACTTTAGCTTTACCGTACACTTTCGCATTATGTTGACTTACAATTTCAGGATCTTGGCAGACTAAGAATAAACCGCTGACTGGGAATCCGCCGATATGTTTCGATTCTGGCAGATGTGTTTTTTGAAGCAGTGGCAAGCTAGCGCCTCCAGCTCCGATAAATACAAAGTCAGTAATATAAGTTGTTGTTTCTTCTGTTTTTAAGTCTTTCACTTTAACTTTCCAAGTACCATCTTTACGTTGTTTTAAGTCTGTAACTTGATGCTCATACTCTACATCGACTTGGTTTTGTTGTAAGAAGTCAAATAGTTTTTGTGTTAAAGCACCAAAGTTAACATCTGTACCTGTCTCATCACGGCTGACTGCAACTGGAATATTGTTATTTCTGCCTTCCATCATTAAAGGCAACCATTTTTCAATTTGGCTTTTATCTTCTGTCATTGTCATTTCATTAAATAATGCATTTTCTTTCAATGCTTTGACACGACGTCTTAAGAAATCTACATTACGCACACCGATACAGAAACTCATATGCGGTACCGTATGAATAAATGCTTCTGGCTGTGTCAAATTACCGTGTTTTACTAAATAAGACCAGAATTCTTTAGAAACTTGGAACTGTTCATTAATTTTTAAGGCTTTAGAAATATCCAAAGAACCGTCAGGCATTTCTTTCGTATAGTTCATTTCGCATAGTGCAGAATGCCCTGTTCCCGCATTATTCCATGCATTTGAACTTTCTTGTGCAGATGCGTCCAACTTCTCAAATACTTTAATTTCTTTTTCTGGTGCAACTTTCTTTAGTAATGTACCCAATGTCGCACTCATGATTCCGCCACCAATTAAGATGACATCTGTTTTGCTATGTTGTGAACTCATAACAAATACAGCCCCCTTTTTCATAATGAAGATGACACCTTCTTAAGTATGTCGTTCTCTTCTCTCAACCCTCTCTTGAGAAAGCGCTTAATTAAACACTTAAAAAATAACACACCTAAGTCATGCCTGGATATTGTTGCTAAATGATTTCGTTCTATTCCTTTATTATATACATAAACAGATTAAGACAAAAGGGGGAAGGTGCTTAAACACGAAAATACGATTCATTTTGTTTTAAGTGCAGGTTAAAAATATATTGCAAAGCATGTACCTTTGTATTGCATAGTTTGAATTATGCTATAATTAAACAGAAATATACAGGAGGGGTGACACCACGTGAAATCTATCACTTTTTTAATGCACAACATTTATTCAATGGGCGGTACTGTCAAGGCCGTAACACAACTCGCAAATGTGTTGGCAGTGAAAGGTCATAAAGTGGAAATTATATCAGTTTTCAAAGGAAGTAAAGCACCTTATTTCAAACTGCATCAAGATATAGAAGTCAAAGCATTGGTCGATTATAATTTAAAACCTCATAACTTAGTAGATATCTTGATGAATCGTCTACGTAAATGGACACCATTCCTCAAGCCGCAACTGATCACTCAAAATGAACCTGGCTTATCGCAATTTTCAAGTCATGTTGAAAAGAAAATCGTTCATGCGATTCAACATGTAGAAACAGATGTGTTAGTCGGTACACGTGCCAGCTATAATTTGCTGCTTGCAGATTATGCACCTGACCACGTCCTAACTGTCGGCATGGAACATATGAACTGGGAAGCTTACACTAAGAGTTATCAACAAGAAATTAAATCTGCTTATGAACGCTTAAATCGTATTACAGTCTTAACGGATGCTGATCGCAAAGCATTCAAATCAATCATTGACACCCCTGTCTATGTCGTTCCAAATATGATGAATGAACCTCGTATTGAAATTCCAAAGAAACCGCAAATTATTGCGGCCGGAAGATTAGAATATGAAAAAGGTTTCGATCTTTTATTACGCAGTGTAGAAATGATTCAAGACAGTTTACGTGAAATGAATTTCACTGTACATATCTATGGTGATGGTCAACAAAAACATGATCTCGAAGAATTCATTTCACAACATCAATTAAAAGATATTGTACAGTTGCATCCTGCTACATTGCATCTGCCATTACGTTTGGCTGAAAGTATGATTACAGTAGTACCATCTCGTAATGAAGGGTTTGGTTTAGTCATTTTAGAAGCCATGAATCAAGGCAGCATCGTAATCAGCTTTAAAGGTAATACAGGACCTGAAACTTTAATTCAATCTAACCAAAATGGATTCCTGGCTGAGTACCAAAATATATCTTCCCTTTCAGAACACATTTTAAATGTAATGTCTGCACCACCTTCTGAACAAGGAAAGATTATCGAAAATGCTTTTGCGACTGTTGAAACTTATTCAGCAGATAGTGTCTATCAAGATTTTGCGAAAGCATTAGAAACATCTGAATAATTAGTTATTGTGATAAATATAGAAGCGGAGCCGAAATAATTTCGGCTCCGCTTCTTTTATTTTCATTGTTACCTATTACAAAATTAAAGATAAGATTAATGTCCAGATACAGATGAAGATTAACATGCCTACACTATATCGTAATGACATTTTTAAGAGTTCAGACTCTTTACCTACTTGTTTAACGGCTGCTGTCGCAATCGCAATAGATTGTGGAGAAATAATTTTTGCTGCTACCCCACCTACTGTATTTGCTGCAACTAATAAGCCGCCGCTAACGCCAATTTGACTAGCAACTGAAGCTTGAATTGGTGTGAACAATGAGTTGTTATTAACTACTGAACCTGTCATGAATACACCGATCCAACCTAATACTGGTGAGAATAATGGGAAGATACCGCCTGCTTTAGAAATACCTTGTCCCATTGCAGCACTTAAACCGCCATAAGTTGTTAATTTTGAAACAGCTAAGATGAAACAGATTGTGACAACTGAAATCCATAATTCTTTAAATGTTTCACCTAATAAACTAAATGCATCTTTAAAGCCAGTTGTTTTAGATAATAATACAGTAATAATAATTGTTAATAAAATTGCTGTACCTGTATAACCTAAGATATTCAAGTTCAACACAATAGCTTTTTTAGTCACTTCACTATAAGTACCTGGCACTGTAAATTTAGCTGCTAAGAAGCTTAATGGTTTGCCCGGTAAGAATAAGCCTTTAAAGAATGGCATACTCCAAAACATAATTAAGATTGTCAAAATGTAGAATGGACTCCATGCATACATAATTTGTTTAAAGTTTAATTTTTGTGTAACCGGTGGTTTCACGTTTTCGTCAATACGGAAGATATGTTTCGGCTGCATTTTACGACTCATAATAGCTAAAGCACCCATTGCTGCTAAAGGTGGTAACACGTCTGCTAACTCTGGACCTTGGAAGAATGTTAACACACCTTGGAAACCAGCATATACCACTGAAACCGTTAAGATAAATGGTAGTGTTTCTTTAATACCTTTGAAACCATCAATGATAAAGACAATTAAAAACGGAACAAAGAAGTTGATGAATACTAAAGTTAATGTTGAATAAGTTGAAACTTCATGTGCAGTAATACCGCCATGTAAATTCAAAGTATCAATAACGGCAACAGGTAAACCAATAGCCCCGAATGCTCCTGCTGCTGAGTTAGCGACCAAACATAACATCGCTGCTTGTAATGGTTTAAAACCAAGATAAATTAATAAAATCGCACAGATTGCAATCGGTACACCGAAACCTGCAACCCCTTCTAAGAACGCGTTAAAACAAAAACCGATTAACAATAATTGCACACGTTGGTCTTGAGAGATTGTAGCGATACTATCTTGAATCATACTGAACTGACCAGTTTTTGTTGAGAGTTTATAAAGCCAAACTGCCATAATAACGATATAACCAATTGGGAACCAACCTTGGAAGAATCCCTCGATAACCGCCCCAGTGGCCATCGCTCCAGGAAGTTTAAAGATAAATACTGCAACAACCATTGTGATGATTAATGTTGTTAATGCAGCATAAATTCCTTTCATTTTGAAGATTGTCAAACATAGCAAGAATAAGATAATTGGCACACCTGCTACGAGACTTGAAATAAGTAAATTGTGGAATGGATCAAATGAAGATACTAACATTTCTGTCGCTTCTTTCTGTAGTTTATTTTGTGTTTATATTTATTTGCAAAATCAAATTTAGTCTTGTGATTTATTTCACATATAATATAACACGATTTATGGAGCTGTTCAATTAGTTTTTCGTAATTTTTTCAAACTGTTTTTTGCTTGGAAACCCTTACATACCAATGTATTCGCTTACATCATAAAATGTTATGAATCATCTGTATTAGTCAAAATTTAAATTATAATAGTACAGTTTAATTAATAACGTATACGTCTTGTCATTCACAGTTTGCAGTCAAAATGTTAAAATATAGTTTAATATAATCAAACTGAGGTCATAATATGAAAATATTAACAACAGAATATCAATCAAATGAAAAAATGCGCATTAACCTTCAAGAAGCCTTAGCTAAAGGTTACACGCATTTTATTCCTTCTGATTTAAATATAGATATTTATCCTGATCAATTAGAAGCATTGAAACACCATGAAACACAAAACTCAATCGTTGTTGACTACACCATCGATCAGTACTATCAAAATGACTGTCGCTATTTTGGAGATCAGACAATCAACTTTAATACTTGGATGAATAATATTAATCACTTTCCTAATCTTATTTTCAGTATTCAGCAAGTATTAGACGTTATAGATGAAGTACACTGTGAAACGGCTTTTGATTTAGCAATTGGCCTGTTATTAAATCAAAACGTAGAAACAAATGGTCACGTAATCTTTGATTTTAAACATACAATCCGTACTTCCCAAACATTCTATCAAAGTATTAAACAACATGAATATAACGCAATTACACAATTTAATTTAAATAAATTAGCTTACTTACATCATCAAAAACCACCGTTTAAGTTCCGCAATTTAGCTTTACCTGAGCCTGAACGATTTGTCGATTCACTACTTTGGAAGACACATTTTATGTTGCCGCACTTTATAACACGTTCAGTACTCAGTCGCAGTATTGAAAAGCATCAAAGCATGAGCAATATTTATGAAAAACAAGCAGTGGAATTAAACGGTGCTGTCATTTTCTTAGGATTTGATTATGGCTTTAGAGGCAACTCTCGCTATTTATTTAATTATTTTGCTAAGCATTACTCTAAATATCCTGCTTTCTTTATCACAAATGATGCCACAGGCCCGCACTTTGTATCACCAGAACATGAAGAAGCACAAGAACTAATTGAAAACGCGGAAGTTGTCGTCGCTGAAAGTTATATACCCGATCACATCAAACCGAACGGTACAATCATTCAATTGTGGCATGGCACGCCTTTAAAACAGTTATTCTTAGACAGCTCAGAACCTTATCAAAATAAAGAAATTTATAATTATCGTGCACGAAAATACAACAAGTGGCTACATCAAAATTACTTTATATGCGATAGTTCTCATGCAGCTGATTTGTTTAAATCAGCCTTCCCGATGCAATATACAGAAGTTGTCGCATGCGGTTACCCACGTGTCCGATACTTATTAGATAAATATAAAGAACAAACTTATGTTCAATATATGAAACAACAACTTAAATTAGACCCTAACAAACCGACGTTACTTTACTTGCCGACATGGAAAACAGATCCACAACCAAACGATATGTTACCACTTTCTGAGTCATTGCTTGATCATTATAATGTGATTTATCGTGGCCATATCGAAAGTAAAGAAGCTGAAACACAATTACCGCAAGCAGTCATTCAACCTGCTGCTCAAATTGAGACACAAGATTTATTACTTGCTTGTGATGTATTAGTCAGTGACTATTCGTCAGTTGTCTTTGATGCATTAACTATTGATAAAACCGTTGCGCTTTATACTCCAAACCTTGAACACTATCAAACAGAACGCGGTTTATACCTAGAAGTTTGGCAAGACTTTGATAAAGTCACGTATCAAGATGCTGAATCATTAACCAAAGCACTCATAAACCAAGAAATTCCTTATATTGCAAGTGCATATATTAATCGAGATAATCATTCATTTGAAACTATCGCAAGCTTGATTGTGCAACATTTACCTAAACGTCAAAAAAGACGTAAAAACTAAAAAATAATATTAAAAAGGCTCAGCATATTTTGTGCTGAGCCTTTTGCATGATTATCTTATGTTCCAATTATTTGAACTTAAAACTAAATACTATATTATTGACCTGCTTGATATGCTGGATCTAAAATTGCTGCTTTACCTTGTTGGTCGACTCTAACTAATGCATATGTGCCAGGTTGTGCTTGATTTGCGAAACTGAACACATAAGAATAGCTGCCGTCACCATTATCTTGTACGCCAAAGTCATTGTAAGGGTTAGATTGACCATTTAAGTTGTTGATTTCATTTTGTGCAGTTTGTAGTGATTGCGGGAAGTTCGGCAATACTTTTAAAGTAGATTGATCTACTGGTGCTTTACCAATTGTACGTGCTGCAGGTGCTGTATTTTGACCTTGATAAGGTGCTACATAACCTGTTTGATTTGTACCTTGGTTTGATGCTTGGTTAGCATTTGTTTGATTTGATGTTTGCTGTGTTGCTTGTTGGTTATTGTTGCTATTTTGACCATCATTGGCACCTGATGTTTGAGAAGCTTGTTGATTGTTATTTGATTGTTCAGAAGTCGCATTTTGATTGCTGTCATTGTTTTGCGCATCTGTTGATTGTGACTCGTCTTGTTGCGCTTTGTCATTGCTTTGTTCATCATTTGCTTGTTCATTGTTTTCTTTTTCTTTATTGCTGTCTTTATCTTTGCTGCTTTCGTTGTCTTTGTTCTTTTCTTTGTCTTGATTAGATTTGCTTTCTTGTGTTGTTTGATCTTTGTCTTTGTTGTCTTCCTCTTTCTTGCTGTCATCATTTCCACAAGCTGCTAGCACTAAAGATAGCGTTAAAACGCTGGCAAATAACTTTTTCATTCTGTTCTCCTCCTTGAGTGGCTTTCAATCTTTTAAATGTATTATCCCTTAACTTATACACTTCCATTATATTCTATAAACATCAAAATTGTAAAAATTCTTTTAAGAAAATATTATTATGACAGATATTTATCATTTAGCTACAGCAACCTGTTTGTTGTTCTGGCTACTTCGTGATACTATCGCTTTAGTTTATTTATTTGAAAGGGTTGATAAAGATGCCTGAGACATTTAAAGCATATTATGCAGAAAAAGAAGGCAAAGAAATCCATACTGAACTTAAAGATTTACCCATGGATACAATAGATGAAGGAAATGTATTAATCAAAGTTACTTACTCCAGCATCAACTATAAAGATGCGCTAGCAGCTAAAAAAGGTGCGGGAGTCGTTAAAAACTATCCGATTATTCCAGGTATAGATTTAGCAGGTACAGTTGTAGAGTCTGAGACTTCTACTTATAAAGAAGGCGATCAAGTTATTGTGACAAGCTATGATCTAGGTGTATCTCATCATGGAGGACTTAGTGAATACGCACGTGTCAAAGAAGAATGGATTGTACCGCTTCCTAAAGACTTAACATTAGAAGAAGCCATGATTTACGGTACTGCGGGCTATACTGCAGCATTAGCCATCCAAAAATTAGAAGACAACGGCTTAACAGTAGAAGGTTCACCTGTACTGGTACGTGGCGCCAGTGGCGGTGTCGGCAGTTTAGCTGTCATGATGCTAAGTAATATCGGTTATAAAGTCATCGCAAGCACAGGCAATAAACAAAATGCAGATTACTTAAAATCTATCGGCGCAACAGATGTGGTCCCACGTGTCGAAGATACCTCAGACAAACCATTAGACAAAAGAGAATGGCAAGCAGTGATTGATCCTGTCGGCGGCAAACATGTCGGTGACATTGTAAAACGCCTACAAAATAGAGGCAGTATTGCGTTAATCGGCAATACAGCAGGTCTGGCATTTGAGACGAAGGTCTTACCATTCATTTTACGTGGTAACAGTATTTTAGGTGTGGATTCAGCAGAAACACCTATGAAAGTCCGCAAACAAATTTGGCGCAGATTAGCTACTGACTTAAAACCAGAAGCACTGCACTCTATTAAACAAGTCATTGATTTCAATGACGTGCCAGAAGCAATGGATAATTTATTAAATAATCATAGTGCTGGTCGTTATCTCGTGAAGATTAACGAAAAATAATTTAAATACTCAATCAGACAACTCTTAATTTGGAGTTGTCTTTTTTTACTAAAATGGTAATTACATTTAATTCTATTTTGCTTTATTGTACTAATGGAAATATATTGATATTTACTTTAATTTTATGAAAGCGTATACTGAATTTACGATAAAAATAACCAGGAGGACTCATAATGAGTAAAACGTTTAACAAAAACCTCATCTTTTTCATTGGTGCACTAGGCGGATTACTATATGGCTATGATATGGGTATTATTTCAGGTGCCCTGCTTTATATTCCAGATGAAATCCCGCTAAACGGTACCACACAAGGACTTGTCGTTTCATCAATGTTGATTGGCGCAATCTTCGGTTCAGGTTTAAGTGGACCTTCATCAGATAAATTAGGTCGACGTCGCGTCGTCTTTATTATCGCAATTATTTACATAGTAGGTGCATTAGCTCTAGCACTTGCGCCTAACTTAACTATGTTAGTCATCGGTCGTTTAGTAATTGGTTTAGCAGTCGGCGGTTCAACAGCTATTGTGCCAGTTTATCTATCCGAAATGGCACCGACAGAATCACGTGGTTCTTTAAGTTCATTAAACCAATTAATGATTACAATCGGTATTTTAGCATCATACTTAACAAGTTACGCTTTCGCAGGTGTCGAAGGCTGGAGATGGATGTTAGGACTTGCGGTTGTCCCTTCTGTCATCTTATTAGTCGGTGTTATCTTTATGCCGGAAAGTCCAAGATGGCTGCTTGAACATCGCGGTGAAAATGCGGCACGTAAAGTAATGGCTTTAACGTTCCCTAAAAATGAGATTGATCATGAAATCTCAGAAATGAAAGAAATCAATGCGATTTCAGAAAGTACATGGAAAGTATTAAACTCACCATGGTTACGTCCAACGATTATCATCGGTTGTGTCTTCGCATTGTTCCAACAAATCATCGGTATTAACGCAATTATTTACTACGCACCGACTATTTTTGTTAAAGCAGGTTTAGGTGACTCTGCTTCTATCTTAGGTTCAGTCGGTATCGGTACAGTCAACGTACTTGTGACAATTGTAGCGATTATGATTATTGATAAAGTAGACCGTAAGAAATTATTAATTATCGGTAATATCGGTATGGTCGCATCATTAGTCATTATGGCATTACTGATTTGGATGATGGGTATTCAATCAGCAGCTTGGATCAGCATTGTTTGTCTTACAATCTTTATTATTTTCTTCGGCTTCTCTTGGGGCCCTGTACTTTGGGTAATGTTGCCGGAATTATTCCCAATGCGTGCACGTGGTGCCGCAACAGGAATCGCTGCTTTAACACTTTCAATCGGAAGTTTAGCAGTCGCACAATTCTTCCCAATGTTAACTGATGTCTTACCAACACATGGTGTCTTCTTAATCTTCGCCGTAATTGGTGTATTTGCTTTATTCTTCGTAGCAAAATACTTACCAGAAACTCGCGGACGCAGCTTAGAAGAAATTGAAGCAGAATTACGTGAACGTACTTCAGCTACAACACCAGATTTAAATAAATAGATATAAACATTTAAAGGGATGTCCTCTCACGTTCGAGAAGACATCCCTTTTCTACTGTTATGATTCATTATATTGTTTAATAATTTCTTTGTTTTCTTCTTTAAATGCCTCATTATGACTTGAGACATAGCCTTCTTTCTCTGCCTCAGGTTCAATATATTGTTTTGCGAGGTTTGCGGCGTTCCCTGCATCACTGAAGGCACTCGCAATCAAGTGTGCTTTGGCATCATGATGAATAATATCACCACAAGCGAAAATACCCGCTTCACTCGTTTGTGCGTTACCTTGTCCTTTAATTTGATAATCATTCATCATTTCTAGTTTTGTTGAAGCATCTTCTAACAATGGATTTTCAATATCAAAGCCATGACTGATAATGACATCATCGACTTCTAAAGTTTCCGCTTCTCCTGTCGCACTATTTTCAATGACTACTGAAGCAATATTTTCTTGTGCTTCATCCCCGATCAACGCAGTGATTTGACTATTTGGATGTTGAATTACACCAAATGTTGCGAGCTTATCTTGCATCGCTTCAAAGCCTTTTAACTGATCCTTACGATATATCAAATGCACACTTTCTGCATAAGGCGCTATTTCACACGCCCAATCTATCGCAGAATTGCCAGAGCCGGAAATTAATACACGTTTATTTCTAAAGCGTGATAATTTTTGTACAACATAATGCAAGTTTGAGATTTGATAACGACTCGCATCTTTAATATCTAAGGGTTTTGGATGGATAATTCCTCCACCAATAGCAATAATGACTGCTTTAGATTCATATACATTGCCTTGATCTGTTGTCACTTCAAAATGACGTTCTGCAACTTTATGAATATCCATCACACGCTCTTGTAAGCGTACTTCTGGATTGAAATGCAGGCCTTGATCAATAATATCTTTCGTAATTTCAAAACAAGGTTTCGGTGCGACACCACCGATATCCCAAATGATTTTTTCAGGATATAAACACATCTTGCCACCTAACTCTTGTTGTACATCTATTAAACGCACACTCATGCCGCGCATACCTGCATAAAAACTTGCGTATAAACCGGCAGGTCCTCCGCCGATAATAGTTAAATCTTTCATAGTTATGCTTGCCTCCTAGTTTTTCTCTGTGCTGCATAATCATTAATTGAAAATTGTTCTCACTTATATTTTACATGATTTAGTTGTATGAGGAAAACTTTAGCTATTAAAAAAAGAGACACAACACAAATAGTCGTATCTCTTTTAAAAATAAAGGTTAAAGTTTTTTATTTTGGTTGGTTTGTCCTTCAATAGGATGTGTTAAAATTGCTTTTTTCAATAGGAAGAACAAGATAATAAAGCCGGCTGATAACGTCATGTGACCTAGTCCTGCAATTCCAGCAATACCTGGTGAAACACTTGCGCCAGTCACTTGCATTGTCCCTTTAATGCCTTGTAGTGCGACTGTCACAATCAAGCCGATATTATAAACATAATAGAACCAGTTAAATAAGTAGTATTTACTAATTGAGAACAGTTTTTCAAAGACTAATAAGATTAGGAATATAAACATACCAAGCATTAGTATGTGTGTATGCACAATCGCAAGTTGTGTTTTGCCTGTAAACTCAAAGGCTTTTGTCAATTCACGATAATAAACACCTGATAATAAGCCTATAATTGTATAAGTTAAAAATGTATACAGAATTCTACGCATACCTAAAAACCCTCCTTTTTGCATCACTCATTATTATAACTGACAGCAACGCTTTCAGAAAGTATCGCGTTATTATTCACGAATTATACACAACTAGAATTCTTTATCTTCTTCATTTAAGGTATTTAGATTATCTTTCATTTTAAATAATATCTCTTTTAATGCCGCTTGGTCAGCTTTTGGAATGTCTAAAAATAAAGTAGATTCCACTTCATCTAAGATTTCAATAATTTCTCTGACATCTTTTTTTGCGACTGCAGTTAAGACGACATCTTTTTTACGTGTATCATTTTTATCACTGATACGTTCTATTAAGTTTTTATTTTCTAAACTTCTCAATGCGCTGCTCACTGTTGGGCCTTTACGATTAAAAATATGAATTAAATCATTTTGCGGAATGACGCCTGTGTCACTTTCAAAAATATAACGTAACGTTTGCGCTTGTTCTAACGTAATATCGTATACACCTAACAATTGGTCAGCTTTTACTTTCATTTCATTTGTAATCATACGTAATAAGTATTGGATTGTCGTTGCCATGTGTCGCATCTCTCCTTATTTAGACTACACAAATCATTAAATTATGGTACTATAATTAAGCACATATCAAATAAATCGAGCAAAGCGTTCTCTATAGTTTTAACTTAAACGATAGATGTTAAACCTTGCATGTTTGATTTACACACAGAAAGGAAGCTTCAGAATGATTACAGCTTATAAACATAATGTTCATCAAGATATACATACCACTTCCTTAGAGGAAGCTTTATGGATTAATATTACCGAGCCCTCGAGAGAAGAAGTAGAATCTTTGATTGAGCGCTTTAATATTCCAGAAGACTTCTTAAAAGACCCCTTGGATGCAGATGAAAGCGCACGTGTCGAATTTGATGACGAAACAGGTTATTCTTTAATCATCATCGACTTTCCAATCGTCAATAATACGAACAATAAAATTATTTCGTTTATGACAATTCCACTGGGTATTATTATCGGACACAGACGCATTATGACGATTTGCGATCATGAAGTTGATTTCTTAGATCACTTTGCGAAATCTAGTCAAAATCTGCATTATCGCAGTCAATTTGCGTTGAATATCTTATTAACCATTTCAAACCACTACAACCGTAATTTGCGTTTATTGAATAAATCAAGATTACGCATCGAACGTGAATTGAAGAAAAAAGTAACGAACAAACAACTTTATAACTTGATGGAAGTTGAAAAGAGTTTAGTTTATTTCTTAGCTGCATTGAAAGGTAATGAAGATGTCTTCAATAAACTTTTCAAACTGCCGCCGATTAAACGTTTCGAAGAAGATGAAGACTTGATTGAAGACTTATTTGTCGAAACAAACCAAGCCATTGAAACAACAGAGTTGCATACACGTATCTTAGAAAGTATCACGACTTCATATGAATCTCTGCTTTCAAATGATATGAACAATATCATGAAGACTTTAACACTCTTTACAGTCTTCTTGACGTTACCGACTTTAGTATTCAGTTTCTTCGGTATGAACGTACCGCTTCCGCTTAACGATCATAGCCCGACTTCTTGGATTGCGACACTCGGTATCTCTATGATTATCGTTGCGATTGTCTTTTTACTTTTATGGCGCAAAGGCAAAATCTGACCTAGTTTCAAACTAAAAGATAGACATCATGTATCAAAGTAATCATTATTTTGATACATGATGTCTATTTTATTTATATTGACGTATATGCGGTGGCTGATAGTCTCTCAAAAAGGCTGCTAATGTTTCAAAATCATTTGTGAATAAAATCAAATCTCTGTCTGCCTGACTTAAAAAACCTTCCTCAACCATTTGGTCATAAAACGCTTCGATTTTGTCATAATAACCATTCACGTTCCAAAAGATACATGGATTAGCATTTTGACCGATTCTTGCCCAAGAAACCATTTCCGTAATTTCTTCTAACGTTCCTGGTCCCCCAGGTAAAGCTAAACAAGCATCCCCTTTATCTAACATAGCTGCTTTACGCTCAGCCATGGTATCAACAATTATCAATTCATCTAAACCTTGATGTGCAATTTCTTTTTCCTCTAAGAATTTCGGCATGACACCTACCACATGGCCTTGATGTTGTTTAACCGTATCTGCGAGATGTCCCATCAAACCGACATTGCCGCCGCCATAGACTAAGCCATAATTGTGTTGTGCCATCCATGTACCTAACGCTTCTGCTGCTTTTAAATACACTGGATTTTGTCCTGTGCTTGCACCGCAATAAACAATAATATGCATCGTGCTCTCTCCTTTTGACTAAGTTACACTTCATTATAACAAATATAACCATGTTGTTATTCATTGCTTTTTTTATCATTTTTCGGTATATCTATTAACAGATAAAGAAAGGAGTTTCACACATATGAAAAAGAATGGTAAAACATTAGGTATATCACTGATTGCGCTTTTAACAATCGCATGTATCGTATTAGTTATTATGATCTTTGCTTCTGGTGAAAAAGAAACATATTACGGGATTATGAAAGATAATCAAACGGTTGAAAAAATGATCAGTGAAAAAGATAATCACATTGAGAAGAATGTTAAAGTTGATTCTGACGATCAATTTAAGCCTAAAAAAGGCGACTTTGTGGTACTTGTTAAAAAAGTAGGTACTGATGAGTTCAGTAAGAAAAAAGTGGTAGAACATGATGATATTCCACATGGTTTAATGATGAAGATTCATGATATGCATCATTAAGCATACGAAAACACCGACGTTTTTACGCCGGTGTTTTTTTAATAGTTTTACAAATATTATGTCAGAAAATTTAAATTTAGAGTCAGGTTTTAACAACCTCTCTATATGTGTGTATTGCTTAAATAGATTTTAAGTAGTCTTCAGATTTTTGTTTATCGAAGACATTTTCCCATTTCGCAATAACGACTGTTGATAATGCGTTACCGACTACGTTAACGCATGTACGAACCATATCCAGAATACGGTCCACACCGATGATTAATGCAAGACCGGCTGCTGGTAAGCCCATAGAACCTAATGTTGTTAAAAGTACAACGATTGAAGTTCCCGGCACCGCTGCCATACCTTTTGATGTAATCATCAATGTAAAGATTAATACAAGTTGTTCACCTAAACTTAAGTGAATACCATACATTTGTGCAACGAACAATGCGGCGATTGATTGATACAGTGCTGAACCATCTAAGTTGAATGTGTAGCCGATTGGAATTACAAATGATGTCACGTCTCTCGGAGAACCGAAGTTTTCCATTTTTTTCATCATAACTGGCAATACTGCTTCTGAACTTGAAGTTGAGAATGCCAATAAAATTTCACTTTTCAATACTTTTATAATATCAAATACACTGATGCCGCATAATTTAGCTACAATGCCCAATACTACTACTACAAAGAAGACCATTGCGCCGATAACAACAGCCACTAATTTCAATAGTGGAACCAATGCTGAAGCACCAAATGTCATAATTGTTACACAAATAAATGCGAATACGCCTAGAGGCGCGAGTTTCAAGATTTTATTGATCATCCAGAATGTCGCTTCTAACACTCCGCTTAAGAAAGCTTTAACAGGCTCTCCTTTTTCTCCGATAGCTGCAATTCCTAATCCAAAGAATACAGCGAAGAAGATAATCGGAAGCAATTCGCCTTTAGCTAATGCTTCGAAAAAGTTCGTCGGAATGATATTAACAATGGTATCAATAAAATGATTGCCATATGTAGAATGTTCAGCTGCATGTGCTGATGATTCATATTTAGTAATATCACCTTTTGGTAATTTGTTCGGATCTAGTCCCGTCCCCGGTTTAAAGATATTCGCGAACAAAACACCTAATGCAATTGCGATAGTTGTAATCACTTCAAAGTAAATAATTGTTTTAAGTCCATAACGTCCAACTGTTTTAGATTCACCTACACCTGAAATAGATAAGGCAAGCGAACAGAAAACGACTGGAATAACAATCATTTTAATTAAGTTTAAAAATATATCACCAAGCGGTTGTATATAATTCGCGATGTCTTTTTGTCCATAAAGCAATAGTCCTACAACAACACCAAGAACAAGCGCGATCATAACCTGCACTGGTAAACTTATTTTTCTCTTAAATATAGCCATTGATGCATCTCCCCTTTTTCTGACATTGTTTAATTATATCAGAAAATAAATAATTAGGATAGAAAAATTTAAAACTTCAAGATGATTTTACACTAAACGTTTAAAATTATATTAAATAACAGTGTAAAATAACATATTTTGAAGCAATTATCTTTCTATCCTAATTATACCGCTAGTCTTTGACGACTGCTAAGAAGATTACCATTAATACGATTAATGCGACACCCATAACTTGCCAAGCACCGAATGATACGCCTAGCCATACAACCGATAATAAAATCGCTGTTAACGGTTCGATCGTACCAAGTACACTGGCTTCTTGCGGGAATAAGAATTTCAAACTGGAAATAAATAGCCAGAATGCAAACATCGTACCAATAATCACTGAAATGAATAAATACACAATGACTTTTACATCCCAATTTGATGTATCAACTTTCCAAATCGGATGTAAGAAGTTTAAGAATATACCTGCGATTAACATCGCCCAACCTACAACATTGACCGTTCCCCACTTAGCAAGCAATTGTACGGGGAAGATGGTATAGAATGCCATCGCAAAAGCTGACATTACACCCCAAATAATTGCTGGCATCGGAACAGATAATGTTGCAAGCGAACCATTCGTTAATAGGAAAAATGTACCACTCAGTGCCAATGTGACTGCGATACCTTCTTTCCATCTGAAACGGATGACTTTAGCTGCAACTAAATACAAGATAATAATGACAGGACCTAAATATTGGAGCAACGTCGCTACTGCTGCGTTACCATAATGAATGGTCGCCATAAAGCAGTATTGCACACCTAACATACCAATGAGTGAGTAAATAAATAATTTGAGCGTATCTTTTTTATCTGCCCAAATGGTGATTGTCTTCTTACCTTCTAAAAAGAATGACATTATAACTAAAAGTAATCCAGATACTAATAAACGAACACCCACGAACCACGTGACCGGTAATTGTTTATTTTCAAACAACCATTGTGATACTGTACCGCCGACGCCCCAGAAGATAGAGCCAATAATCACGAGTACAAAGCCCGGCCAACGTTTTTGATTTCTGTGTGTCATGCCGTCCCTCCTATCATGTTTTTTCTCTATGCTGATACTAAAGGTGTTATATCCATTTTTGATGATAATAATCAATTTTTGATAAGTTGTGATAGAGTTTTCATACTCACACAACTATCCTTGTAACGCAAATAAGACACTAAACACTATTCATCGTGTTTAATGTCTTAATCACATTTATTCTAACATACTTAATCGGTTATTTAAGCTTATAATTGTCATCAAAGAAATTATGTTTAGCTTTTTTGATATGCTTTCTTGTTTGCGTATCAAATGCTTGTGCAAATAATCCCTTTGAAGTCCCCATCGGTTGAATCACATACGTTAATTGCGGTTCATCTTTAAAGACAACCTCTTTATAATAAACGCCGTCTTTCGCATTGAATTTTTTCTTTTCTGATTTGATATTATCTTGTAATTGATGTTCAGCAATATACTGATCCACCAATTTTAAATTTTGCTTACCTTGATAGGTTTTCAAACCAAAGAAGAATACTGTTGCGATAATTAAGGAACCGATAATAATTAAAATCAAATGAAAAACTTTTTTACTCATAGCCAGACTCCTTTAGCCTTTAAACTTCATCCATATAAAAATATATTATCTATATAATTATGAATGAAGTTTCCCTTACTTGTCACACGTTTAATTATATTGTAACAAATTTGTCGATGATTACATTAGAAATAACGTCTGAAAGCATCTACATCTAAACGATACGTATGATGTGCTGCTTGATCTGCCTTACCTACAGCAACCACCATTACTGGAACATAGCGTTCAGGATCTAAACCTAAAATAGAAGCAATATTTTCTCTATCGAAACCGCCGATTGGATTAGTATCATAGCCATGTGCTTTAGCGACAAGCATGAACTGCATCGCAAACAAGCTGCAGTCGATATTTACGATAGATGTCATTTGCGGCAAGCTTAACCCTTTATAAAATGGTAGAAACTTAGATAATAAGTCATCTTTAGTTTCTTGAGGCATATAGCCTTTATCAACGTTACCTTGATAGATTTGTTCACCATACTCGTAGTTGCGTAAATCACCAAAAATAACAACCATCGCAGCAGATGTATCATTTTGTCTTGTATTGAATTGCATAGCAGGACGGACTTTTTCTTTTCCTTCTTCACTATCTACTACAACAACTCTCCATGGCTGCATATTAATTGAAGAAGGTGCTAGTGCTGCTTTCCCTAACATTTCATCCATTTCTTCATGTGAAATCTTCACATTTGGGTCATAAACCTTTACTGATTTACGTGCTCTCAGCACATCATCAAACCATTGTTTTTCCATTATATTTTTTGCTCCTTTATCTATTATGTTTATTTTTCGAACAAAACGGAATCTATTTGAATATTTTCATACTACAAAGTTTAAACATAGTAAATTATAGGCACGAAATTTATTCTTGACAAGTGATTGCGTTCATAATATCGTTGTTTTAAATAAGGAGTGATTTAATTGCATGAACCTAACAACTTTTTAGATAAACAATTATGTTTTTTATTCTATGTGTCGTCTAAAGAGATAATTAAGCGTTACACCCCGCATCTTAAGAAATATGGGCTGACATATACTGGCTATATTGTTCTACTCGCTATAGAAGACGATGAATCTATCAACATCAAATCTTTAGGGGAAAGATTATATTTAGATTCCGGAACATTAACACCTATGATTAAAAAGTTAGAAAAACAAGGACTTGTCAAACGCCTTAGACAGCCATCAGACGAAAGAAATCTCCTTGTCTCTTTAACTGAAGAAGGTGTTAACACTCGCCACGAAATCTCACATATTGCGATGGAAGTTTTCAATGATTTAGACATTTCAATGGAAGATGCGAAAACAATTAAATCTATCTTATCGAAATTTATCGTTAATAACTTTTCTGAAGCCTAACACTACAATCCTCTGATTATCTATCAGCTCCTGGACGTGATATAATTAAAGTCAGAACTCGCTGAATACTCAGTAAGATTGCCTTACAAGAATTCGGGTATGAATGACTAAAGCGAGCTTTAATTAAACAATGAAAAGGAGCGATTTTATATGCCTTTCGAAAGTAAACCCACTGACATTTTCAAAGAATTCGGACGCCAATTTATAGATCAAATCCCAACAGTAAATGCTGTAAAAACAGATATTAAAGAAAAAGATAACCAATATATTGTTGAAGCAGATTTACCAGGATTTGATAAAAAGAATATCAACCTTTCTTATAATGAAGGTACACTGAAAATCAGCGCAAAACGCTCAATTGAAAGTCGTACTGAAAATGAAGAAGGTCGCGTAATCCAAAGAGAACGTAGCACTGACAGTGTCAGCCGTGAATTCTCTTTCAGTAATATCGACAGCGACAAGATTTCAGCATCTTACAAAGATGGTGTCTTAACTGTTGTATTGCCTAAGAAAGATGAACAAGACTTAGCAGGTTCTAATATCACAATCGATTAATAATTATTTTTCGCAGCATTCCTTTAAGGGATGCTGTTTTTTTACGTCAAAAAAGCGAGTCCTCTTTAAGAACCCGCTTCTCTTATCAAAATGACATCTCATATTGATTTATAACATTTATTTTTAGTTACTACGTAATTCAGCTAACAATTTTTCCGCTTCAGCCATATTCGCAGTGTCTGCTTGTTTTAAAGCATCGGCTACCTGTTCAATTTCGTTACCTTTCGCACCTGCGACAATCGCCAATGATTTATACTGCAGACTCATATGACCTTCTTGAATACCTTCAGATACTAAAGCACGACACGCAGAGAAGTTTTGAGCCAAGCCGACTGCGGCTGCAACTTCACCTAATTCTTGTGCAGAATCCACATGCAAGATTTCTTGTGCTAAACGTGCAATCGGAACCACTTTTGTACCGCCGCCGACAGTTGCGAGTGTCATCGGAATTTCAATCATTCCTCTTAAACGACCTTTATCTTCTAAGTACTCCCATTTTGTCATACTGCGATATTGTCCTTCTTTACATGCATATGCATGTGCGCTGGCTTCAGCACTGCGTGTGTCATTGCCTGTTGCTAATACTACTGCATGAATACCATTCATAACACCTTTATTATGTGTCACTGCACGGTATGGATCGACATAAGCTAAAACTGAAGCAGCTTCCAAGCGTTTCGCAACTGTTTCACCGCTCATCTCACCACGTGCTAAAGCTGAAACATCAATTTCTCCTGAGACGCGCACAAGTGACGCTGTAGCGTGATTAGACAAAATACTCATTAGGACATTAATTTCTGGCCATTCGCCTTTCAAGAAGCCCGAAATGCCTTCTAAGATGGTATTCATCATATTAGCGCCCATCGCATCTTTCGTATCGACATAAACTTTTAACGAAACTAGTTGTTCTTTTTCAAACGTATCGACATCAATTTTACGATAACCGCCGCCACGTTTTAAAATCGATGGATAACTTGCATCTGCGACTTGATGAATTTGTGATTCTTTCTCAATTAATTGTTCAGCTAATTGTGCTGGATCTTCTACTTCCATAAAGACAATTTGTCCAATCATCAAACGTTCACTCGATTCAACTTTGAATCCGCCAGTTTGATTGACTAACTTCGAACCATAACTTGCGGCAGCTACGACTGATGGTTCTTCTACCATCATCGGCACCGCATAATGTTTACCGTCTACAATAATGTCTGGTAATAATCCGACAGGCAATGCACCTTGTGTAATCACATTTTCAATCAGACTATCAGCCACTTCTTCAGAAAGCAGCGGTATATCTAACAATTCTTGATGACTTTCTTGTGAAATCCAACCATTGTCTTCTAAACGCTGTAATTTATCTTGACGTGATAAGTGTCTGAAATCTTTCCCCAATGCTTTCATGTTGCTTACTCTCCTTTTTCAACTTCTAATGCGATACCTAAACCGCCGCCGATACATGCTGTTGCAATACCGTTGTGTTTATTTTCTTGATGCAGTTCATGAACTAATGATGTCACTAAACGTGCCCCTGAAGCACCGATTGGGTGACCGATTGCAACTGCGCCGCCATAGATGTTCAATTTCTCATCTGGAATGTTCAAATTCTCTTTAACCGCAATACTTTGAACTGAAAATGCTTCTGTCATTTCTACTAAATCAATATCATCAATTGTTTGATTTGTTTTCTCTAATAATTTAGATACAGCATAGTAAGGTGCGATACCCATAATTTCAGGATCACAACCGACTTCTGCGTAATCACCTAAAATCCCCATAATTTCATAGCCGTTTTCACGTGCATAGTCTGCATCCATTAAGATTAAGGCTGATGCACCGTCATTGATACTTGAAGCATTTCCTGCTGTTACTGTACCGTCTTCTTTGAAGATAGTATCTAAAGTCGCAAGTTTCTCTACATTACTGTTACCGCGGATACCTTCGTCCATTGTCATTTCTTCGCCATCTGCATCTGTTAATGGAATCATTTCTGCTTGGTATTTACCAGCTTGAGATGCTTCGTACGCTTTTTGATGTGAATTGACCGCAAACGCATCTTGTTGTTCACGTGTCACTTCATATTTATCCGCAATACGTTCAGCCGTAATCCCCATCGGTACATTTTCAAACGCATCTGTCAAACCGTCATGCATAAAGCTTGGTACAGGTTTTTCTTGTCCAGGTAATACCAGTTTCGGTGCATTTGTCATACTTTCAACACCGCCAACTGCGACAACTTTTGCTTCCCCTAATTGAATCAGTTGTTTACCTAAGATTACAGCTTTTAAACCAGAACCGCATACTTCGTTGATAGTCATTCCAGGAGTTGATGTCGGCAATCCGGCATTCACCAAGATTTGACGTGCTGGATTCTGACCGTTGCCTGCTTGCAATACGTTACCAAAAATTACATTCTCGATTTTATCTTTCGGCAGATTGATAGCATCAATTGCTGCTTCTAAAGCGATGGTGCCAAGTTGTACTGCAGAATAATCTCTTAATTTCCCTCTGAATTTTCCTACTGGTGTACGTTTTGCACTAACAATTGCGATTTTGCTCATAATTTAGTCTCCTTTTTTATCACTAGCTACTAATTTAAAATTGTATTTTTGTACCCTCTTTTGATATGATTTAAAGTGATTTAACATATCAAGAAAGGATGTTGGTTATTTATGACAATTGGTATCGACCAACTTAATTTTTATATTCCGAACTTTTACGTAGATATGGCTGATTTAGCCGAAGCACGCAATGTAGATCCAAACAAGTTTCTGATTGGTATCGGTCAGACTGAAATGGCTGTAAGCCCAGTCAGTCAAGACATTGTAACAATGGGTGCGAACGCTGCTCAACCTATCTTGACAGAACAAGACAAGAAAGATATTACGATGGTTATTGTCGCAACTGAATCAGCAATTGATTCAGCGAAAGCGTCTGCTGTACAGATTCATCATCTACTAGGAATTCAACCTTTTGCACGCTGTTTCGAAATGAAAGAAGCATGCTATGCAGCGACTCCTGCGATTCAAATGGCAAAAGATTATTTAGTACCACGTCCTAATGAAAAAGTATTAGTTATCGCAAGTGATACTGCGCGTTACGGACTTAACAGTGGCGGTGAACCGACACAAGGTGCTGGTGCAGTCGCTATGGTAATCAGTCATAACCCGCGTATTGCTGAGTTGCATGATGATTCAGTTGCATTTACAGAAGACGTTTACGATTTCTGGAGACCATCTGGTGAAATTTATCCGCTTGTTGACGGTAAATTATCTAAAGATGCCTATATCCATTCTTTCCAAGAAAGTTGGAACGAGTACGCGAAACGTTATCATAAATCATTGTCTGACTTTGCTGCGTTATGCTTCCATGTACCATTCACAAAGATGGGTCAAAAAGCACTTGATTCTATTTTAACAGATACAGCCTCAGAAGATACACAAGCAAGATTAAATGACAGTTACAAATCTGCTACGGATTATAACCGCTATGTCGGAAATATCTATACAGGTTCACTTTATTTAAGCTTGATTTCTTTACTTGAAAACCATGATTTAAATAGCGGAGACCGTATCGGTCTATTCAGCTATGGTTCTGGTTCAGTAGGTGAATTCTTCACAGCTACACTTGCAGACGGCTTCAAAGATGCACTTGATGTTGAAGCTCACCAAGCAATGTTGAAAAACCGAAAAGCATTATCTGTTGAAGAGTACGAGTCATTCTTCAAACGCTTCGACAACCTTGAATTTGATGCTGAAACTGAGTTAGCAGTTGAACCAAAAGGCAACTTCTACCTTAAAGAAATCTCAGACAACATTCGTTACTATGATACCGTAAAATAATAGATAAAGCTTGTGTGAAGCAATGCTTGATTTGGAAGTCTTGAAGTCATTTCAAGGCTTCTTTTTTTTATTTGTACATACTCTATTTTTTTATTTGTGTTTCATTCAATTTTCTTTTACCTATAAAAGGTGGATAGTTGTAAACAAAATCTATATAATAGATATTTAATGCATTATATTTCACATCGCGTTTAAGGAAAAACAGACAATCGTAGAGGTGACTAGAATTGAAGAAATTTCTCAGAGCGTTGCGTAACGCAACTAAAGGTGTGGATCTGAGTTTGATCATAACCTTTATCCTGCTTGGTTTTATTGGGATTGTCATGGTTTATAGTGCTAGTATGGTACCCGCTTCAAAAGGTTCTTTAACAGGCGGCTACCCTGTCGCAAGCAACCATTTCATGAAACGCCAAGCTATTTATTTCGTGATTGGACTTATCATAATCTTTTTCTCTCTTTTTGTCAGAATCGATTTCTTTAAATCTCCAAATGTTCAATTGGTCATGCTGTTAGTTACCTTTGGACTTTTAGCTTTGACCTTATTAATAGGTAAAGAAATCAACGGTTCCAAAAACTGGCTGAACTTAGGATTTTTCAGTCTCCAATCTTCCGAGTTTTTAAAACTCGCTTCTATATTTTATTTCTCATACATCATTGATCGACGATTAAGCAGACAGCGTGACTATCAAATTAATCATTTAATTCCACCGTTACTCTTATTAGGCTTTGGTCTGGTCCTTGTACTCTTACAAGGTGACTTAGGTGGAACCATGTTAACCGTCGTCATTATAGGATGCATTTTACTTTATTCTGATATCAAGAATAAAATTAAAGTACAAATCTTCGGCATCGCACTCTTGCCTGTAGCAATGTATCTGATTTATACATTACTCTTTGATACGAAGAACATTTACAGAATCAAACGTATTGCTGTTTTCTTAAATCCTTTCAAATATGAAAATAATGAAGGGTATCAGCTGACAAGTGCTTTAATTTCAATCGGTAATGGCGGTTTATTCGGTAAAGGACTCGGCAATGGAGTTTCAAAACTTGGGTACCTGCCAGAACCGCATACAGACTTTATTTTCACTGTCTTGTCTGAAGAGTTAGGCTTAATCGGGGTACTGATTGTATTAGGACTCTATGGACTCATTGTGGTGAAAAGTTTAATCTATGCTAACCGTACTTCAAATCACTTCTACAAGCTGATATGTATCGGTATCGGCAGTTATATCTTTATCCAAGCCTTTGTTAATATCGGCGGTGTTTCAGGTACCATTCCTTTAACAGGTGTAACCTTACCGTTGCTCAGCTATGGCGGTTCATCGATGTTAAGTGTCAGTATTGCATTTGCGGCATTGATTATGACGACACGTAAAATTAATCGTGAACGTACCGCGCACACTAAACTTCAAGCAATTAAATAACATTCAAAGCAGGACAAGTGTAGGTCTATCACCTTTCTCTTGTCCTGCTTTTTAATAAGACTAAAGACCACTAACATTCATCTATTAGTGGTCCATACGTCTTCAATATTTACACGTTCATTCATCCATACCGTTCTTATTTAGCTGCAAGCGAACGGTTTCTCTTGCCTAAATGCCACATCGTGATAAACGCAATCACTCCGAATAATGCTAAGAAGATGAAAGCTAAGTGGCTTGTTCCTGTTAAGCTTGTCACATACGTAATCACTAATGGCGGGAAGAATCCTCCAAGACCACCCATCATTGATACGATACCGTTTGCGACACCTGCTTCTTTGTGGAAGTAATGCGGTACTAATTTGAATACTAAACCGTTACCGATACCTGCACATGCACTGATTGTTAAGCATCCGATTGTAAATAATAAGATACCATCAGAAATACCTAATAAGACAGCACCGATAATCATAATAATAAAGTCGACTTTTAATGCCATCACCGCATCAATTTTGTCCCCGATGATACCACCAAGCGGTCTAAGTAATGTCGCAATCGCGATAAAGACCCCTGCTCTGATTCCTGCGTCTACTGAAGTCAAATTGAAATGATCAACTAAGTATTTAGGTAAGAAGATACCAAATGCTACGAAAGAACCGAACGTAATGAAATACCATAAGCTTAAGTAATATAAACGTAAGTCTTTTAATAAATCTTTCGCTTGTGCTACAAATGGAACCTTAACTTTAGGTTCTTTAGCATCTCCTAAGAAGAACATTATGATTGCGAATACTGCCATTAAGATTAAGTATAATCTCACTGTTGATTGCCAACCGATAACACCTGCTAATGGTGGTGCTAAGAATGAAGATACGGCTGTCCCTAAGTTACCCATACCGTAAATACCATTCGCTAAACCAACTTTTTCTTTAGGGAAATATTTAGGTAATGACGTTACCCCAACTGAGAAAGTCGCACCTGCTACCCCTAAGAAGAAGCCTGCAATCATTAACATGTTAACTGATGTTGCTGAACTTAATAAAAAGATAGGTACTAATAGAATAATAAAACTTGCGAAGAAGACCCATTTTGCGCCAATAACGTTTGTTAAATAACCGAATGGAATACGAAGAATAGATCCTAAAATAACTGGTATTGCGAGTACAATTGAAACTTGTCCGCTCGTAATTTTAATGTCTTCTGAAATCAGCGGCATCAATGGTGCAATGATACTCCATACCATGAAGCCGGCAACCAAACTCAACGTTTGGATGGTTAACTGTAAACCGCCTCTAGATTTGTTCATTTTTTTCACCCTAACATTACATTTTCATATCATATTTAATAAGAGCAGCAGTATCCCCCTGATGTGTTTTTTGAGTCGAAGTTATTTTATTCATCAGTTAAAGATACTGCTTACACTTAATAGTGTATTATTTAGGTGAATTATTGAACATAAGGGCATTCCCTTAAAACATTCGGCTTTTCCCTAATCCCTCTATTTTAGTTGAAATCAGCATGTTAAAGGCTTTTTTCATCACAATTTTTTCACATATTAGTCACATACTATTCAAATTGTTCGACTTTAAATTAAAAAAAGAACTCATCTATTTTGATGAGTTCAATGTCATTCCTATTTAAAAATCAAGCAATTTTTTCTTTAAGGCATACTCCACTAATTCTGGTTTAGATTTTAATTCTAACTTCTGCATAATATGTGTTTTATGTGCTTCTACAGTTTTCACTGAAATAAATAATTTTTCTGCGATGTCTTTATTTCCATAACCTTTGGCAATTAAAGGCAATACTTCTAACTCGCGTTTAGATAAAATCCGAAACGGATCATTCGTATTTTTGCCATCTTGGTCAGAATTATTCACAAATTCATTGACCAATGATGTCGTCATTTTAGGGTCAATATAAGTGTCGCCACGATAAACCGTACGCACAGCTGAAATTAATTGTTCATCTGGTGCGTTCTTTAAAATATAGCCTTTTGCGCCATTTCTTAAGACATGGAACAGATATTCATCATCATCATACATCGTTAAAATAAGTATTTTTGTTTCAGGAAAACTTTCCATAATTTTACTTGTCGCAATCAAACCTGACTCCCCTGGCGGCATGCTTAAATCCATAATTAACACGTCAGGGCGATGCTGCATCACTTTTTGGTATGCTTCAACACCCTCAGCAGCAGTATCTACGACTTCCATATCTTCTTGGAAATTCAAGATCATAGAGAAGCCCGTTCTCACCACTGCGTGATCATCTGCAATAACAATTCTCAACATCAAGTCTCCTATCGTTTATCAGTTATTGGAACTTCTAACGTCACTATTGTACCACGTCCCACTTGTGAATCAATATTAACCGAACCATTGACTAATTCAGCACGTTCATTCATGCCGAATAATCCTAGGCCGGTTCCTTTGGCTTTATCACCTATATTGAATCCTGTACCGTGATCGCTCACTTCAGCGATAATGGACGCTTCTCCTAAGTGTAAGGAAACGTAAACTGTGTCTACTTGTGCATATTTCAGCGCATTGAATAATGCTTCTTGTACCACACGATAAACTACCGTTTCGATTTCGCTGTCAAAACGTTGTGCCGAAAAATCAGTATGATACGCAATATGCACACCATAGTTCTTTTCGAACTGTTTAAAGTAAGAGCGGAAAGCAGCGTCTAGTCCTAAGTCATCTAATGAAGATGGGCGCAGCTCTACAGATAAATTACGGACATCATCGATTAAACGTGACATAATGCCTTCAATACGCTTAGAATTATCAACCATTTCATCTTTATCTTGTTGATACTTTAATAAACGTAATTCAACGTCTACATTAATCAATTCTTGGACAATACCATCATGTAATTCTCTGGAAATCCGCTTACGTTCATTTTCTTGTGCTGAAATTGTTTTTTGCATCATCAAACGCTGATAACGTTTATCTTGTCGTTCAATCTGAGGAGAAACATTGTGTAGTGTAAATGCATAGATTTCATTGGCTGTATCGATGATTTCGTATGAAGCAGTGTATGGTTCAATTTTATTGTCTCGTGTGCGCATAAAGACTTGGAAGCTGCCTTTGCCGATTTCTAACGCTTCTAAGAAACAGTTTTCACATGACATAATATCAAACTCATTTGAATAACCTTCGCATCTTCTGCAAATCGCATTCGTCATTTGACTATAGTCATTTTCTTCAGAAAAGACCTCTTCCGCCGCTTCATTCAACGCGATCACTTGACCTTCCTTATTTAAAAACACCATTTTTTCATTGGTATTTAAATAATACTTGGTCAATAATTCTTGTAATTTTTCACGGTTATCAATTGATTTCATCTCTAAAACTCCCTAACCTGTGATTAATGCGAATCTCTTCACTGCCTTCAGGCAATGGACGCCCATTACGTTGACCTAGCAACAATGCGCCATACACACGATTATCATGCCATAAAGGAATGGCAACCATTGCTGTCAGTGATTCACTTAAAACAATCGGATAACTGAGCTTGTCGTTTGGACTCAGCACAGTATTGACATCATCGATAATCATTCTAGAGCCAGTTCGGATAACAAGACCAGCCAACCCCTTGCCAGGGCGCAAGACAATCAGCTGATAGCGGTTATTGAGATTGCCTGACGCATGTCTCCATTTGATGACTGCACTATGTGAGTCATCTTCAGGCAAAGCAATCGCCGCAAAATCAAACTGTTCTTCTTCTCTGATTTCTTCCAAAGCAGCTTGATAGTTAAAGTAACCCGTCGCAACTACACTATTCAAATTGTCTCCTCCTATCTATGTTTGACTTTGTTTCTGCGGTAAATAATGTAACTTCTGCTCGCATAAGTCAATGGTACACTCCACACATGAACCAATCTTGTGAATGGCCATAACGCAAAGATACCAAAACCAAGTAATACATGAAGTTTAAATGACCATGGCACATCTGTCATTAAATTTGCATCTGGTCCAAATGTGAATAATTGTCTGAACCATACAGAAATTGATGATCTATAATCAAAATCTGGCATAACCGCATTTGTTACTAACGTTGCATAGCACCCCATAAATACAAGAATCAACAAGAAAAAGTTTACAACCATATCTGATGCAGAACTAAGATGTCTGATATTCTTAACTGATACACGGCGTGACGTTAATAAAAACATTCCAATTAATGTTATTATACCAAAAATACTACCGATATATACAGCCCCGAAATGGTACATCTCATGGCTGACTCCCATTGCGCTGATCCATGATGGCGGGATTACTAAACCCACAAAGTGTCCGATTGCTACCGGGATAATCCCTAAGTGGAATAATAAACTGCCCCATTTCAAACGTTTCTTTTCAATAAATTCACTGGACTTTGCTGTCCAAGAGAATTGGTCATATCTAAAGCGGGCAATATGACCGAGAATAAAAATGGCGATACATAAATATGGGTATATGACCCACAAAAATTGATTAAGCATGCGGTGTCACCTCTTCACTTGGTTGTAAACATAATTTGAGTGTTTCTCTTAAGCCTTTAATTAAAGGTGCATACGGACTATCCATTTCTCTTAATTGATTCAGCATCGCAAATGTTCCATCTTCAATTACCATAATAATGAATTCGATATTGCCTTCTGCACGATCATCGTTTTGCCATTGTGCAGCGTATAAGAATTCAAGCATTAACGGTAAGAAGTCTGAAAGTTCATTATCGACCATATCGAGTCCGAACATTTCATAGAGTACTTTGAGTTTCGCTAACATTTGTCCGCGTTCTTTCTGCGTATCAAATTTATTGTAAGTCATATACAGCGGTGCTTCTTTATTAAAATCAAATGTATCTGTATACAGTTGTTTAATTTCAGTCAACGGATAACTTAGAATACGTTCACGATATTCCACCATCTCAGCATATGCTGGATGGTGACTATCGAAAACATCTTCAAATGTCTTAGGATGGAAAGTTAACTTTTCTGGAAAGTTCAATTGTTGCGCAAAATAACCGATTGACTCTTGATATTTATAAAAGTTATTCAGGTTAATCACGGAAAATCCCTCCATAGAAGCTTTCGTTATAAGCTTCTTGTCCAGTTTGTCCCGGTTTCATTGCTACTGGTGCGCCACAGCCGTCACAACCGCTTCCGCCGATTGTGTTATCGCTGAATTCATAACCTTGACTGCCTTGTGCAGCATAAGTGTCCATATATTGTTCTTTGTGAGATGTTGGGATTACGAAACGATCTTCATATTTCGCAATCGCTAATAGACGATACATATCTTTAGTTTGACGTTCTGTTAAACCAAGACGGTCTAAACGATCTAAATCGAAGTCTTTACCTGTCACTTGTGCACGCATATAACTTCTCATCATTGCCATACGTTGTAATGCTTCTTTAACTGCTTTTGTATCACCAGCAGTCAATAAGCTTGCAAGGTATTCAATTGGTAAACGCATTTCTTCAATTGCAGGGAAGATTGCATCTGGGTTCTTGATTGAATCTTTACCTTCGAAGTAGTTCATGATTGGGCTTAATGGTGGGCAATACCAAACCATTGGTAATGTACGGTATTCAGGGTGTAATGGGAAAGCTAATTTGTACTCGATTGCCAATTTATAAACTGGTGAGTTTTGTGCAGCTTCGATCCATTCCATTGATACGCCGTCTTTTAACGCTTGTTCAATAACTTCTTCATCATATGGATTTAAGAATAAATCACATTGTTTTTCGTATAAATCTTGTTCATTTTCAGTTGATGCAACTTCATGTACACGGTCAGCGTCATACAGTAATACACCTAAATAACGCATACGGCCAGTACAAGTTTCTGAACATACTGTTGGTAAGCCAGCTTCAACACGTGGGAAACAGAAAGTACATTTTTCAGCTTTGTTAGTTTTCCAGTTGAAGTAAACTTTTTTGTATGGGCATCCTGTCATACAGTAACGCCATCCACGACAAGCTTCTTGGTCAACAAGCACGATACCATCTTCGTCACGTTTGTACATTGCACCTGATGGACATGATGCTACACAGCTTGGGTTTAAGCAGTGTTCACATAAACGTGGTAAATACATCATGAATGTTTGGTCAAAGTCGAATTGGATTTTTTCTTCAATACGTTGGATGTTCGGATCTTCTGGCCCAGTTACGTGTCCGCCTGCTAAGTCATCTTCCCAGTTAGGACCCCAATGTAAATCCATTTTGTCACCAGAAATGACTGAGTGTGCAGTCGCAACTGGAGAATGTTTGCCTGCTTTTGCAGTTGTCAGATGTTCGTAATTGTAAGTCCAAGGCTCGTAGTAATCTTTAATGACTGGCATATCTGGGTTGTAGAAGATTTTACCGAAAGCAATCTTAGACCAGCGGCTGCCCGCTTTAAGGTCTAATTTGCCTTTCTTGTTCAGTGTCCATCCACCTTTATATTTTTCTTGGTCTTCCCAGCGTTTCGGATAACCGACACCTGGTTTCGTTTCTACGTTATTAAACCAAATATATTCTGCACCCGGACGGTTTGTCCAAGTGTTCTTACAAGTGACACTACATGTGTGACACCCGATACATTTGTCTAAGTTCAATACCATGGCTACTTGTGCTTTAATCTTCAAGCCAATCTACCTCCTTCATCTTTCTCACTGCTACATAAACATCTCTTTGGTTACCAATTGGACCGTAATAGTTAAAGCTATAGCTGATTTGGGCATAGCCCCCAACTACTTGCGTAGGTTTCAAGTGAATACGAGTCGGTGCGTTATGTGAACCGCCGCGCATTCCTGTAATTTCAGAACCCGGTGTTTGTATATGTTTATCTTGTGCGTGGTACATAAACATTGTTCCTTTCGGCATTCTGTGTGATGTAACGGCTCTTGCTGTAACAACACCGTTACGGTTATATACTTCTAACCAATCGTTATCGTTAATATCGTGTGCTTCTGCATCTTCTTTAGAAATCCAAACAACCGGACCACCACGGAATAACGTCAGCATGTGTTGGTTATCTTGATATGTTGAGTGAATATTCCATTTACCATGCGGTGTTAAATATCTTAAGACTAAGTTATCTTGACCGCCGATGACTTTCTTATCTTTTGTACCGAAGACCATCGGTGGTAATGTCGGTTTATAAACCGGTAAGCTTTCACCGAATTGCTGGAAGATTTCATGATCTAAATAGTAACTTTGACGTCCAGTCAATGTTCTGAACGGTACTAAACGTTCAATGTTTGTTGTGAATGGTGAATAACGTTTCTTACCTTTATTTGAACCAGAGAATACTGCAGTCGGAATTACTTCACGTGGTTGTGATGTAATGTTTAAGAATGTAATCTTTTCAGCACTGCGGTCACTAGAAATATCTGTTAAAGGCATACCTGTTTTATCTTCTAAGTCTTTATATGACGCTTGAGATAATTCACCGTTTGTTGCTGATGAAATATTTAAGATGACATCTGCAGCACGTCTTGCTGTATCAATACGTGGCAAGCCGTTTTTCACTGTATCGTCATTCCATGTACCAACGATATCTTTAGCTTCTTCGTATTGTTTTTTAACTGGGAAGCTGACACCGTGTGCACCTAACTTCGCATTTTCTAGTAAAGGTCCGACAGAAATGAATTTGTCATAGATTTCTGTATAGTTACGGTCTACAACTGAGAAGCCAGGCATTGTTTTACCAGGAATCGCTTCAACTTCGCCTTTTGTCCAGTCTTTAACTTTACCGTAAGGTGTCGCAATCTCTTGTTTAGAGTCATGCGCTAATGGTGAAGTCACCACATCTTTGAATGTACCTGGCATATGCACTTTCGCTAAATCAGAGAATGTCTTACTTAATGATTTGAAGATATCCCAGTCTGAACGTGATTCCCATAATGGGTCAATCGCTGGATTGAATGGGTGAACGAATGGGTGCATATCTGTTGATGATAAGTCGTGTTTTTCATACCAAGTTGCAGCTGGTAAGACGATATCTGCTTTTAATGGTGTTGAAGTCATACGGAAATCTAATGCGACAATCAAGTCTAATTTACCTTGTACTTCATCACGCCAGATCATTTCTTCAGGTTTATCTGTTTCGTTTGCTTCAGCAAGTAATCCAGAACTTGTTCCTAACATATGTTTCATGAAGTACTCTTGTCCTTTTGCTGAACTTGATAATAAGTTTGAACGCCAGATAAATAATGATTTCGGATGGTTCTTACGTAAATCCGGATCTTCAATCGCAAATTTCGTTTCGCGATTTTTTACAGAGTCAACAGCACGTTTTAAAATTGCTTCGTTGTTGAATTCTCCAGCATCTCTTGCTTCTTCACCGAACTTCAAGCTGTTTGTATCGAACTGCGGATAAGACGGTAGCCATCCTAAACGTGCAGCTGTGACGTTATAGTCAGCTGGATGTTGGTGTTTAATATTTTCTGCTAATGGTGATGCTAATTTATCGACACCAGACTCTTCATATTTCCATTGGTCTGTTGTGAAGTAGAACCAGCTTGTACCATTTTGTAAACGTGGCGGACCTTGCCAGTCTTTCGCGAAGGCAATTGTGCTCCAGCCTTCAATCGGACGACATTTTTCTTGTCCTACATAGTGTGCCCAGCCGCCGCCGTTTACACCTTGACAACCGCACAGCATAACTAAGTTTAAGACTGCACGATAAATTGTGTCTGAGTTGAACCAGTGGTTGATACCTGCACCCATGATAATCATTGAGCGGCCACCTGTATCAATTGCGTTTTGGGCAAACTCTTCAGCAACTTGAGTGACTACTTTTTGTTTCACACCTGTTACTTTTTCTTGCCATGCTGGTGTGTATTCTGTATCCGCATCGTCATAACCTTTTGCTTCTAATTCATGTCCGAAACGACGTACACCGTATTGACTTGTCATTAAGTCGAAAACAGTCGCCACATATGTTGTTTCGCCGTTTGCTAATGTTACTTTACGTGCTGCAATCGGACGTTCGAAAATGCTGTTGCCAGCGTTATCGAAGTAAGGGAATTTCATAATTTTAATTTCATGTTCATCGTCAGCTACTGTTAACGCTGGATCGATTTTAGAACCGTCTTCATTTTCAAGCTTCAAGTTCCATTGCTTGCCTTCTTCCCAACGTTGACCCATTGTGCCGTTAGGTACGATAATTTGACTTGATTCTTTATCAAATACAACAGGTTTCCATTCGTTGTTTTCTGATTCCATACCTAAGTCGCTTGCACGTAAGAAACGACCTGCTTTGAAGCCATCTTCATGTTTATCGAACATGATTAAGAATGGCATATCTGTATATTGTTTAGCGTAGTTAACGAACATTTCAGAAGGTTCATCTACGTAATATTTTTGCAAGATAACGTGTGTCATACCTTGTGCAATCGCTGCGTCTGAACCAGGGTTTGGTGCTAACCAGTTGTCAGCGAATTTCACGTTTTCAGCATAGTCAGGTGCAACTGAAACCACTTTTGTTCCTTTATAACGAACTTCTGTCATAAAGTGAGCATCTGGTGTACGTGTTAACGGTACGTTTGAACCCCACATAATGATGTAGCTTGAGTTGTACCAGTCACTTGATTCAGGTACGTCTGTTTGTTCACCCCAGATTTGCGGTGACGCTGGTGGTAAATCGGCATACCAATCATAGAAACTTAACATTTCTCCACCTAATAGGTTGATGAAACGTGCACCTGATGCATAACTGATCATTGACATCGCTGGAATCGGTGTGAAGCCTGCGATACGGTCAGGACCGTCTTTTTTGATTGTGTAAAGAAGTTGTGCTGCAATCAGTTGTAAAACATCTTTCCATGCGACACGGATGTGTCCACCTTTACCACGTGCACGTTTATAAATTTCTGCTTTTTCTTTGTCTTCAACGATAGAAGCCCAAGCTTTAATCATATTACCTTCATTTTCTTCTAATGCTGTTGTCCAAAGTTCCCATAATTTCCCTCTGATGTATGGGTAGCGTACGCGAAGCGGGCTGTATTCATACCAAGAGAATGAAGCACCACGAGGACATCCACGCGGTTCGAATTCCGGCATGTCTGGACCGCAGCTTGGGTAGTCAATTTGTTGGTTCTCCCAAGTAATGACACCGTTTTTAACGAATACTTTCCAAGAACATGAACCTGTACAGTTCACCCCATGAGTTGTTCTGACTACTTTATCGTGACTCCAACGTTCACGATACATTTTTTCCCATTCTCTACTTTTATCTTGTAAAACAGACCAATTACCATTAAATCTTTCAGTCGGCTTAAAGAAGTTTAATCCAAATTTTGCCATCTCTAACATCCTCTCATCTCAATTACTTTGCTCACTAGGCTGTTAACTTCGTAAATACTGTTTACTATTTTTTCAACTTACTCTTATTGTACGATTTCTATTATGTAAGATGTATTAGGGATTCACCTATAACCTAGAGGGGATTCCCTATGTTTTTTGAACAACACAAAAAAGCAGCACCTCCTAATAAGAAGTGCCGCTTCAATTTCCATTATTGTTATTTACCGTTAAATTCTGCAGGATCAGGTCCGATTCTTTTATTTTCGTTCAATGACGAAATTCTTTTGAGTTCTTCTGGCGTTAATGAAAAATCAAACACATCAATATTTTCTTCAATACGTGAAGGTGTAACAGATTTAGGGATGACCACTACATCATTTTCAATATTCCATCGAATTACGATTTGTGCCGAAGATTTATTATGCGCTTTTGCAATCTCATTCACTGTTTCGTCTTTTAATATATCTCCATTCATCAAAGGTGACCAAGACTCCATCTGTATACCTTCTTCTTTCAAATAATTTCTAAGTGATGTTTGTGTCATATATGGATGGAATTCGACTTAATTCATTTCCGGTTTGATAGTAGTTTGAGCTTTTAAGGCTTCAAGATGTTCAATATTAAAGTTAGAAACACCGATATGGTTCACTTTACCTGCTCGATATAAATCTTCCATACCTTTCCACGTTTCTATCATTAATGACTCATCAGTACCAGGCCAGTGAATTAAAAACAAATCCAGATAATCTAAACCTAAATTATCTAATGATTTTTGATAGCCTGCTGCAACTTGTGTGCGTCCAAAGTCATCCAACCATAATTTAGATGTGATGAATAACTCGTCTCGTGAAATACCTGCTGCTTCCATGCCTTCTTTAATCCCGCGGCCAACCATTTCTTCATTTCCATAAATCCACGCTGTATCAATACTTCTATAACCACTTATAATTGCATGTTTAACTGCATCTTTAACTGTATCGTTATTTTCTACTCTGAATACACCTAAACCTAATTGAGGCATAGGGTTGTTATTTCCATTTAAATGTTTATATTTCATAATATTTGTCCTCTCATTTATGAATTAAAAGCTGTTTTAATTTTAGGTTGTTTATATAAGCCATACATTAATACACTCGCGAATATAACCATAACGAATGCGAAATAAGGTGTTGCACTAATAGAATAGTGTTCTAGAACATAGCCGCCAATAACAGATCCTAATGTAATGCCAATGTTAAAGGCTGAAATATTAATGCTAGAAGCGAAATTGACAGTAGCTGGATTATCTTTTTCAGCAAGCAACACAACAATCAGTTGTAAACCTGGAACATTCATAAATGCGAACAGTCCCATTAATAAAACTGAAACCAATCCTAAAATATGCAGGTGCGCAGTCACACCGACGATTAACAAAATCAATGCTTGCATGATGAAAATACCGATTAGCATACGTACGGGTTGGCGATTTGTTAACTTACCGCCTAATGTATTACCAATCGCTACCATCACACCGTAAAAGATTAATATTACAACGACTGCTGATTCTCCATAACCCATGCTTTCTGTTAATAATGTTGTAAGATAGGTATACACAACAAACGTTCCACCATATCCTAATGCAGTGATGATATAAACCAATAATAAAGATGGATTTTTAAATACTTTAAGTTGCTCTGACATAGGTGCTTGATCGTATTCTGTTAAATCACTAGGTACAAAAATCATATTTGCTATAAAACTGATTAATCCAATCACTGCAATTGCTATAAATGACATTTGCCAACCAAATTGCTGACCAATCCAAGTACCAAATGGAACACCTGTAATTGTCGCAACGGTTAAACCGGTAAACATCATCGCAATTGCACTTGCACGTTTGTCCGGTGTTACTAAATCACTCGCTATAGCAGTGGCTACACTCATAAATACACCATGCATCAATGCAGATAATATACGCATGGACAATAACATACTGAAGGTTACAGAAAATGCGGCAGTACCGTTCGCTAAAATAAAGATCAACATAATTCCAAGCAGTAAATGTTTTCTTTTCATTTTGTTCGTTAAAGGCGTTAAAATAGGTGCACCGATTGTTACACCTAAAGCATACATCGAGACAGTTAAACCTGCCATGGCAATCGTAATATTATATTCTCGCTGAATCAGGGGTAATAAGCCTACGCTGATAAATTCTGTCATACCAATCGCAAAAGCAGAAACAGCTAAAGCAAGTATCGCAAAACGATTCTTTTTCATACTCAATATCCTTTCTTTTTTTATGATATGTGTTATTATAATTTCAAAGTTTCACAATAGGAAGTACGCACTTTAATGTGCTATAGATACCTAAAAGTAGTATAGGTACTTTTAAGTACCTATCAATTAAAGGACGTGTAGAATATGAAAGACTATAATATCGGCGTAGAAGCAACGATTGATGTGATCGGCGGTAAATGGAAGCCAGTTATCTTATGTCATTTAAAAGATGAAGGAACTATGCGCACTTCTGAACTTAAACGTGCCATTCCTCAAATCACACAAAAGATGTTGACACAACAATTACGAGAACTTGAACATGATCAAATTATCAATCGTATTGTTTATCAACAGGTTCCGCCAAAAGTGGAATACGAACTCTCTGAATATGGTACAAGTTTAAATCATATCTTGACTTCATTATGCAGCTGGGGAGAAGGCCATATTCATAAAATGCAAGAAAGAGAATCAGAAACAACTGAAACATTAACTAAAGAAAAAATGCTCTAAACGTAAAGAAGGCAGTGTACTTTGAAGTCAAAGTACACTGCCTTTTGATTATCTATTATTTTTCTATGCTTTCACAATTTCTGTAATGTCATCCATCTGCATAAAGCGATAGATTAAATCTAATTGACTTTGATGATAAGTGTCTCCGCTATTCGGATCAATCATGGCCCAACCGCCAGCATCATAAATTTCAAATGCTTTTTCAATAGCCGCTTCTCTCTCACCTGTAACGATACATTGTTTACCGAAATACTCAGGCAAGTGATCAGACTCAATATATGTGGCACCTTCTGTTAAGCCCATCGCATCTCCGACTAGTAAAATACCTGGTGCATCTTCAGGTGCAGCATCTCGTACATCTTCTTCAATCGTAGACAGATGCCCGCGAATAATCACTTGATTCGCGTAAGAAACGTTGAAAATGGCACAAATCGGATAATCTTTGCCGACTTGTCGATAAATTTGTTCAATAATCTTATGAAGACGCTTGATACCCATGTAGATGGCTAAAGTTCCGCCATCAATCAATGAAGCAATATCAATTTCTTCTTCTTTTGAATCTTTAAAGCTTCCAGTTGTGAATGTCACACTCTTAGAGACGTTACGACTTGTTAAACCAATACCTAAAACAGCTGATGCTGCACTGGCTGTCGTTATCCCCGGAACAATTTCACAAGGAATATCATGTGCTTTTAAAGTTTCCACTTCTTCTTGTACACGCCCAAAAATCGCAGGGTCGCCTCCCTTTAGACGAACGACCCTTTGATGTTTGTATGCTGAATCTACAATGATGTCATTGATTTCACCTTGTTGAATATGTCGGCTGTACGGCTTTTTACCTACATCGACAATTTCAATACCAGGAGGTGGGAGTTGCAAGATAAAGGGATTAACTAATCGATCGTAAAGGACAATATCCGCAGTACGGATTAAATGTTCTGCTTTACGTGTCAATAAATTAGGATTCCCTGGCCCAGCACCGACCAAGTACACATGCCCGGTCGTGCTTACAGCCATAAATACACATCTCCATCTTCAACTTCTACTGTATAGACCTCAACGCAACCTTCATCAGGGTCTTGGACAAGACCCGTTTTTAGGTCGATTTGAGAGTCGTGAAGCGGACAGAATACAGTATGACCTGCTACTGTCCCTTCAGATAATGGTCCTTGTTTATGCGGACACACATTATTAATCGCATGAATTGTACCGTCTTCTGTTAAGAACAATCCAATTTGTTTATCTTTCACAATGACTTTTTTACCGATTAAGGGTGTTAAGTCATCTAACGCCGCTACTTTAATTTTTTCTAACGTATGCATACTTACACCTTCTCTACTTCAAAGATTTTTTGATCTTCGCGATCATTTACAATTTCAGACCATGGCTCTTGTTCAACTGCACGTTTTGCTTCCATGATACGTTCATATAATGCATCTTGGTTTTCAGGGTTTAAGACATATTCTTTAACCACATCGAAGCCCATTCTTTCTAACCAAGGTGCTGTACGTTCAGTATAAATACCTGTTTCACGGTAATACTGCATGTACGCGCCGCATAGTTTGATTACATCATCTTCAGTTTCTACTGTAGTTAAGAATTGACCTTTCACAACTTCAGTACCGCCGTTACCGCCGACATAGATTTGGAATCCATTTTCTACACCGATAACACCGAAGTCTTTTACGCCTGATTCTACACAGCTTCTTGGACAACCAGATACACCCATTTTGAATTTGTGCGGTGTATCGATATATTCGAATGTTTTCTCTAAGCGGATACCAAGACGTGTTGTATATTGTGTACCGAAACGACAGAATTCTTTACCGACACAGCTCTTAACAGAACGTGTTTTCTTCGCGTATGCTGATGCTGAACGCATGCCTAAATCTTTCCATACTTTCGGTAAGTCTTCTTTCTTAATACCATATAACCCAATACGTTGTGAACCTGTTACTTTAACTAGAGGTACATCATATTTCTTCGCAACTTCACCTAAACGGATTAATTGATCAGGGTTCGTCACACCACCACGCATTTGTGGGATAACTGAGAATGTACCGTCATTTTGGATGTTTGCGTGGTAACGTTCGTTTGCGAAACGAGATGCTTTTTCATCTTCGTGTTCATTTGGATAAATCATATTTAAGTAGTAGTTGACTGCTGGACGGCACTTAGGACAACCGCCTTCAGTTTTCCATCCAAGCACATTACGTACTTCTTTAGATGTTTTCAGACCTTTAGCACGGATTTGAGTCACGATTTGATCACGTGTTAAATCTGTACACTCACAAATACCAGCAGGTCTTGATGCGACAAACGCGCCGCCTAATGTATGTTCTAATAATTCACCAATTTGCGGTTTACATTTACCACAAGAGTTACCTGCTTTTGTAGCTTTAGTCACTTCCGCAACAGATGTTAAACCATCTTCTACAATCGCATTGACGATTGTACCTTTAGTTACACCATTACAGCCACAGATTGTTTCTTCATTATCCATGTCCGCAACAGATAAACCTTCTTCTTCGCCAGCTTTGCTTAATAATGAAACTAATGTGTAGTCTTCGATAGATTCACGTTTTTTCATCATATTGAAGAAACGCGTACCATCATCTGTATCACCGTATAATACCGCACCTACAACACGTTCACCTTTTAAGAAGATTTTTTTATAGATATGATCTTGACTGTTGTAGATTTCAACACCTTCAACTTCTTCATCTTCTTGAATTTGACCCGCACTGTATAAGTCACAGCCTGATACTTTCAATGATGTGAATGTTGTTGAACCTTTATAGCCGTCTGTATCACGGTCAGTTAAGTAGTCAGCTAATACTTTACCTTGTTCATATAAAGGAGCGACTAAACCATAAACTTTGCCGTTATGTTGCGCACATTCACCTACTGCGTAAATGTTTTCATCACTTGTACGCATGAAGTCATCCACAACAATACCGCGTTCTACATCTAAACCAGAGTCTTTCGCTTCTTGAACGAATGGACGAATACCAACAGCCATAACAACTAAGTCAGCTGGTAATTCTCTGCCGTCTGCTAAACGGATACCTTCAACGTCGTTTTCACCTAGAATTTCTTTTGTATTCGCACCTAATTCAAAGCGCATGCCTTGTTTTTCTAAGTCTTCACGTAACATTTCACCTGCTTGACGGTCTAACTGCATTTCCATTAACCATTCAGCTAAGTGAACAACAGTAACGTTCATACCTTGGTCAAGTAAACCTCTTGCACATTCCAAACCAAGCAAGCCGCCACCGATAACGATTGCTTCTTTTTTCGTTTGCGCAATTTCAATCATACGTTCTGTGTCTTCAATCGTACGCCATCCGATTACACTTGGTAATTCATGACCTGGAATCGGTAAAACAAACGCATTTGAACCTGTCGCAAAGATACAAATATCATATGGAATCTCTTGTCCTGATTCAGTTTCCACTAATTTTTGTTCACGATTAACGCGTGTCGCACGTTCTCCTGTAATCAGTGAAATGTTATTTTCCTCATACCATGAGTAAGGATTCATGATTGTTTCATCAACCGACATTTTCTTTTGTAAAATGTTTGATAACATAATGCGGTTATAGTTTGGATAAGGTTCTTTCCCTATAATTGTGATTTCATATTTATCTTTGTCTCTCTCTAAAATCTCTTCAATTGTTCTGACGCCGGCCATACCGTTACCGATCATGACTAACTTAGTTTTTGGCATCCTTATTCCCTCCCGTATTCTTCAGCTAAAAATTGTTGAATCGCTTGTGCCACATGTTTCGCTTTTTTATAATCTCCGCCATTTGAACGGACACTGATGGATAAATCTTCAAACTCAAATTCTTTCATATTAAAAAAGTCAGATCGTTCTTTATCCCCTGTATGGTTAACCAACTGTGTCGGTTTAGTATCTTTCTTGATCTGATCATTAATTTCTGGTGAGTCTGTTGCGATAATCACGACATCTGCGTTTTCAATATCTTCCTTCGCATAGTCTTTTGTGATTAATTTCATATTGGGGTAAGACTCTTCAAAAAATTCTGGCAAAAAAGATTTGGAAATAACTGTAACATCTCCGCAATTGGCTTTTGCCAGTTGTTTAAACTTACGGTATCCGATTCTGCCTCCGCCGACTAATACTGCATGTTTCTTTGACAAATCCAGTTGTATAGGATACATATCAAACCGCCTCTTTCTGATTCAATCTATCAATTAACATCTCATCTAACTCCGGTTCAAAATTCAACGCTGAAGCGATTGTAATATTGGAATCTCCTTTTATTTTCTCGATTTTTTTCTTAATCTTATTGACCAAGAAACCATCGTAAAAGAAAATTGGAATCACATAGATTTGGTCATAATCCTCTTTCATTTCAGGGAGTAACCCCTCAAATTGTTTATCCCCATAAAACATCATGGTGTAGACCGGTAAATCTGTAGTGATTCGTGTCGCAATATCATCGATTTCGGCATCAGGCTCTGTCACAATCGGACTGCCGTGCCCAATCAAAACAATTGCGGAACCAGGTGTATGTGCATCTGGCCATGCTTCGATACGTTGATTGATCCATTTAGTTAAACTTGGATGGTCGCAAAGGGGCTGACGTATTTCATACGTAATACTTGGAAACATCAGTTGCATCTGACGCATCACTTCAGGCAAATCTTGTAAGTAATGTCTGCCAGAAAATAATAAAAGCGGCACAATCACAAAGGAAGTTTCACCCTCCCATAAATGTTTACGTATTACCTGAGGTAATGAAAGTTCATCACTCTCGATAAACGCAACATCAAATGTGCCTTCTATTTGTTGTGCAACACTGTCAAGCTCCTCCATCAATAATTGATTTTGTTTGCCACGTCTCATTCCATGCATAACGACAATGGTTTGTGTCATATGCATTTCCCCCCCTTTAATTGCATTGTACCTTAAATTTTGAATTAATGTGAATGCATTCACATAATTAATATAAAAATAGGGAATCCCCTTAGCTCTATCTTGAGGGGATTCCCTGACGTATTCAACTATTTATATGTGAAAACATAAAAAATTAAAAAACATTACATCATCTGCTGCATATTCTTTTATTATTTTTGTTGATCTAAGTAGTGATTACGTTTTCCGTTAAAGAATGCATAAAGCAGACCTACGAAAATACCGCCGCCGATATAGTTTCCGATAAATGCGAAAACAATATTTTTTAAGACATCTAACCAAGCTAATGCGCCGATATTGTAGAACATCATACCTGAGAATAAGTTAGCGTTGTAAACAACGTGTTCATAGCCCATGAATACGAAGACTACAACACCACATGCGATAAAGAAGCCTTTTGATAAGCCGTCTTTAAACTGCATAGATACGTAAATACCAATATTGATAAAGAAGTTTGCGAAGATGGCTTTCACTAAAATACCATCCCAAGTGCCAAGGATTGTTTTCTTATCGACAATACCTGTCAACGCTTTAACCATTTCTGGAGTCATAACGCTTGTGAATTTCATTAAACCGAATAACACAAAGCCTCCGACAATGTTTCCTAGGAAACATACGAAAAACAGCCATAAGATTTTACCGATTGGTACTGATTTATAATACGCACCAGCAGTCATATACATAAAGTTACTCGTCAAAAGTTCTGAATTCGTTAATACAATTAATACTAAGGCTAAACTGAATGAAACAGCTCCGATAAAGTTGATTGTTCCTTCATTTAAACCAGTGTGTTGTGTTTTCATCGCAAGCATAAATACTGCCACAATTGATAATAAGAAACCTGACATCATAGATTTTAAAAAGTAACGTGCAGGGGTTTTGCTTAACATTACTGATTTCATTTGTGATGAACTGACTACGCTATCCATCGTTTCGCGTGAAGTATATGTATCTTCAACCGTTTTATGATTTTGCATAACCATAAAAAACTTTCCCTCCCATAATCTAATCAAGATGTATCTAGTATATTATTAATTTAAGCCGATGCCTACCCTTTATTTAAATTTTCCTATATCTAATATTTAAATAATCTGTTCAGACCAATCAATTTTAAAATTATGTAAATGTTTCTTTGAAATTATGGGAAATTAGAAAAGAAAAAATACTGGAACAAAAACGCTCCAGTATTTCCATATCAATTATTCAGCTTGTTTTTGTGTTTTACGTTTAACCATCCATTTTAAGCCAGCTGAGAAGATACCACAGCCTGCGATTGTTCTTAATGTCCATTTCAATCCGCTATTTGAAACGCATTTTGATGGAAAAATTAAGGATGGAAGTAATGTACTGATAACGTAAAGAATCACAACTTTTACGTAACGCTCGTTCATTCATCTCACCTCTTTTGTGTTAACAATTATAGTTTAGCACTTTCAAATGAGATTGAATATCACTTAGCGCAGAAATCGGGGAATCCCCTATCACTGTTTCAGGAGTTCTTCTAACTGATCCAATGTACTCTCCATACCTTGTTCGACACCCATTTCCATCAGTTGTTTCGCTGCTTCTTCTGAAGGCATCACTGACACAGAACGTACTTCTGTCTGATGAGTTCCTTGTGATGTTAAATAGATTTCCACACGCATACCATGCATCTTTGTATCCACATGACCTTTTTCATCTGCGAAATAATCACGATAAATAATTTTGTGTGGAGCTTCTATCATTTCATAGTGTTGTACAGTATAACTTTGAGCGTCTGGCATCGTTATTTTAAAGAAATTCTTTCCACCTGCTTTTGGATTAAATTCAAAGACTTGTATCTCCCCGCCTTTAGGAAAGAACCATTGTTCAAATTTTTCTTTTGTAGTATAAGCATTGAATACCTGTTGTATCGGCGCATCAAATGTACGCTTGCCGATAATTTCATTACCTTCTCTTGTGACTGTCACATTTACACTTCCTTTAATGTTGAATTGAATGTCTTGATAATCTTTTCCCAAATAACAGGCATATCATACCATTTCAAAAGCAAAAATGCGCATAAAAAACTGGAATACAGCATTCCGCCATATTCCAGTGAGTAGGAAAAGATTAGTCTTCTACGATAAATTCTACGTCAGCTTCGAATTTAACGTCTTTACCGATTAATACGCCGCCAGTTTCTAATGTTTGGTTGAATGTCATACCGTATTTTTCACGGTCAACTTTACCTGAAACTGTGAAGCCAGCTACGTTAGTATCGTTTAATGGGTTTTTGCTTACGCCTTCAAAGTCAACATCGAAAGTTTCTTCGTGTGTTTCGCCTTTGATTGTTAAGTCTCCTGTTACTTTGTCTTCAGAAGCTTCTTTGATTACGAATTTGATTTCTGGGTGCTCATCCGCTGCGAAGAAATCATTTGTGCGTAAGTGGTTGTCTCTGTCTTCTTGGTTAGTGTTGATTGATTTTACATCGATTGTTGCTTCACCTTTAAGTGTGCTGAAATCGTTTAAATCACCTGATAGTTCTACGTTAAATTGATCGAATGCACCTTTCACTTTAGAAACCATTAAGTGTTTCACTTGGAAAGCTACAGATGAATGTGCTGCGTCAAAAGTAAATTTAGTCATAAAACAAACCTCCAATTTTTATTTGTATACTTAGTATACCACATATATTTAATATATCAACAGTTTTGTCTAAATAATTTTGTTCTATTTTTCGCCTACCCGATTTCTATTAAGATATCCTTAACTTCAAAATAAAAAACACGCTATTCGATGTGAATAGCGTGACGTTTTAAAACTGTGGCACTTTGATTTTATCTAATTGATTGCCGATAACTACAAGATATTGTTCTGTCTGATTTTGTAAATCTATCGGTTCTATTTCCAATTGACCTTCGGCATATTGTACTAATTGTAATTGAGGATGTTCTGCAAGTTGTATAAAGCCTTTTGCGCGATATGTCGATTGAGGTAAAGTTTCAAACCATTTAACTAAATCTTCAAGTTTAACCGAATGTTTAAACGCAAAATAACGATGACCGATACCAGAATGTGCATGACCTAAGTCACAAGCTTGAGGTATAGTTTCTGCTTTAACTTGTACTTCATTAGAAAAGACTGTGCTCGTTTCAAATTGACCAAAACTGCCGACAGATATTTCTGCATCTTGATTAAGAATCGTTAAATCAGAAAGTATAGGGGCAATATCTTCAGGCTCACATCGATCGATTTTGTTGATAAAGAGATGTGAGCAATACGACAATTGATCATAATACAGCTTTTGCATATCGCCTGGATAACTTTCAACACGTTGATATAATGTCGCATCTACTACACCGATCACACTGCGGATAGTAGAAATAGGTGCAAGCACAGGCGTCAAACAGGCATCTATCACTGACTGTGTATGCGCAATACCGCTACATTCCACAAAAACTACATCTGGCTGATAATCTAAATAAATCTGATGTAATTGTTTTGATACATCTGCTTTCATCGCACAACAGATACAGCCTTCAATAATTTCGTCCATCGGTACTGAACCTTCAACCAGTTGACTGTCGACACTGGCTTGACCGAAATCATTCATTATCACAGCAGGTTGCAACTCTTTTTGAAGTGCAGCTTTAATTAAATGATTTAAAGTGGTCGTCTTACCGCCGCCTAGAAATCCGCCAATAATAATAATATCCATGTAATTGCCTCTTTCCATTTAAAGATAGAAATTAAATTAAAACACCTGCTAATAAAGCAATGGCTAATGTTAAAACGATTGATGTGACCATTTGTTTACCAATAATCGCTCCGCCTTGTTTTAAACTTAAATGTTTCGCCATCATTGAAACAGTCACCATACATGATGAAAATGTAGAACTGAAGAAAACTAAAACCAATAAACTGGCTGGTGATAATGATTGTAAAACTGCACCATTACCAAAATTAAATAACAACATACCGTCTTTTCGTATCATTGAGAATAAGATCCCTGGTGCCATACTATCTGGAATATGAAGTAAGTAAAGTAATGGCGTGAAGATTGTAGAAATCACCGTTAAAATTGGTGTCAAAGCTAATAAGCTCACAACAATACAGATACCAATAAAGATTGGTAATGCCTGCATCAGGAACATCTCAATCGTACCCCAAATTTGTTTCAGCAAGGGTTTTAGACTCGGCCACTTCAATTGATTGCGATACACCGGTGGTGTTACATGAAAACTATTTTGTTTACGATACCATAATTTATTATGCAGAATACCCCCTGCAAAGACGAGCAATAAATAAGGTGCAAACAACCATGAATGTTGGGCAGCGCTGAAGATAGATAGTGTCGCACCAATTTGATAACTGCACGATGAACCAAAACTGATAATACTCATACAGCTTGTTTTAGTACAAGCGCTACATTGACTATTTGCTTGTGTAATAGCTGCCGCATTACAACCAAAACCTTCTAAAACCGGAATAATATCTTGACCATCCAACCCTACTTTACGCATCGTGGGTTCAATCGACCACACCACAAACTGTTTTAATTGTGTTTGATCAATCACCGCAGTGGAAATTCCAATCATTACGACCACAGGCAATGCCCATACTAAGGAATAAATACCTAATGACAACACACCGTAATCACCGTACAGTACTTGGTTCAACCATTGAAATGATGTGTGCGCATGCGTGGTCATCATTTCTATCCAATGGGAAACATATTGATTTTGAAGCCAATCCGAAAAGTGATACGCCAAATAAATCGGTAAAGCAAACATAAGGAAGATAATTAACCAACCTAGTAAAGTATCATGGAACTTTGGATGATGTTGACGACTAGCTTCTACATACGCTTTTAATTTCTGTATATCATATTGTGTTTGTGTATTGTCTGAAACGACCGCTTGATATGGTGAAGCGTGAATATGTTCCTTCGTAATAAACTGGCGCAGCAAAAATTGCTGCGCAGTTGTTAAATGTTTGAAGCCGATCAAATTCAACTGATGTGTGCCATCTGGTATATCAGTGGTTTGCCCGTTTGCTAAGTTGAATTTAACTTCTAGCATGAGCAGTCCACTTCACAGCAGCTGTAGTCATCTAAATACATATTATTGTTTTTATAAACTTCAACCGCTTCCTCATTAATTTCTAATGCTTCTCTTTCTAACACTGTTGTCGCAAGCACCGCAAAACGTGCACGGAATTTATAGATATAACATAAAATCGCATCCGCATGACGTACAGTTGGGCCGATTAAGAAGACATTTGGATAGCGTGTTGATTCATCATTATCTGTTAACTCAATGTCACCATCTTGTGTACTGAATAGTTGTTGGACTAATGGATTCGTTGTCGCATCGAAACCAGTTGCTAAAATCGGTTCATTTTTTGATGTTGCTTGCTTACCATTATTAAACTGGATCACATATTTACGGTCTACATCAGAAAATGAAATTTTAGATGCAGTGTAACCCACATTCAATTCAATCATAGCGCCTTGTTGGACTGCTTTACGTAAGCGTTGATGCGTATAACGAATACTTGGATCAGCATGTTCATCTTCTAAACCTGTTGAATGCGTATAGATAGAAACTTGCTTTCCTTGTTCAGCCATACAAATCGCCGCATCAAAGGCACTTTCATTACCGCCGATAATGATATATTCATCACCCGGCATTTTCGTAAAGTCTTCTACTTCGCTATAATGCTGACCATACTTAAATGGTTTACGCGCAAATGAGAAATCTCCTGTCGCTACAAAGATATATTCACTTGTGATTAAACCTTGATTTGTTTCAATTTCATAATGTCCGTCGACAAACTCAACTTTTTCAACGGCAGTATCTTCTTGTATCGGAAGTTCATAGTGTTGGGCTACTGTTTGTAAGTAATCTGCGTACGTTTCACCTGAAACGTGTTCTTCATTAAATGTATAAGCTGGAGAAGTTTCAGTAGACACGGCATTAATGTCCGGCATACCAAAACCATTTGTTGTGAATGAAGGGGTAATTGTTCTTGTAGACTTCGGCCAATTTAAGAAAGATTGTCCGACCTTACCTTTATCAATCACAATCATATCATTATCATCTAAACCTATTTGTTGGAACGCAATTGCCATGCCGACACCTGCTGCACCTGCACCTATAATTGCTACACGGTAATGTTGCATTATTTATTACTTCCTTTCCTTATCTCTCTATCAATCTCTATATAAACTTAAATCGTAATCGTTACGTTTTATATCAAAGTATTTTATCACTTACACATACTAAAGACAAGAATAGGAAATCAGATTAAATATAAAAAAGACAGTTTGCATCGTGACGCCTCACCACACAAACTGTCTTTTGAACTTATTCTTCTAGTAATTTTTTATAGTCTTTAAATTGATAGGGGTCTTTTACAATCTGTCCATCAATATAAACTACTGGTACTGTGTCTATCTTTTTCTCTTTCGCTAAAGCTTTATCTTTTTCAGCTGCTTTATATGACTTGCTGTCTTTGGTTTTATAATCTTTTTTAATCTCTTCTTTTGTTTGTTTTGAGATATTGAGTTCATCAATCAGACCATCTAGTAATTTTTCATTAATCCATGGTTTTTTATGATCTTTTGTTTCAGGTTGTTCTGTATAGATTTTTTGTTGGAAATTTAAATATTGTTTCGGCGCATAAATTTTAACCGCATGTCCGGCACGTGAACCGATAATTGAATCCTTACCTAAGAAAGCCACATTAACCATTTGATAATCAGCTTTACCTTTATCGATATAATCTTTCTTCAGTGTCGGCATGATATGGTCTTCTACTTTCTTGCAGTAAGGACATTTATAGTCCGCGAATTCTACAATTTTAATTTTATCGCCTTTACCTGCTAAATCAGGATCTTTTTGAGAACAGCCTTGAACAATGACTGCCAAAATAACAGTACTAATAAATAATAACCATTTTTTCATTTCATTTACGCCTCGATTCATGAGTTTTACTTCTTTGATGCGAATCGACTTCTTGTCTTATATTTTTTCTACTCACTCTATTTTTATACTCATAAACCTCATCATACACCTGAAAGCATCACCTTTCTAGTTTGAAACGACTTAAATAAAAATAAAAAGCCTTCGATTATGAATTAACCGAAGACTTCCTATTATTATTGTTCTTGAATTACATTTAAGAAGCGTTGTAATGCTTCTGTTTTAGGATGTTCAAACAACTCAGATGGAGGACCTTGTTCACCAATCTGACCTTCATTGATAAAGACAGTTTTATCTGAGACTTCCTTCGCAAATCTCATTTCATGCGTGACGATAACCATCGTCATACCTTCTTGAGCAAGTTCTTTGATAACACGTAAGACTTCAACCACTAACTCTGGATCCAGTGCTGAAGTCGGTTCATCAAACAACATCACTTTAGGGTTCATCGCTAATGCTCTCGCAATCGCCACACGTTGTTGTTGACCACCAGATAAAGCAATAGGATACTGATCTTTCACATGCGTCAAACCCACTTTTTCTAGTAAGTGTTCAGCACGGGCTTTCGCTTCACTTTTAGCCATTTTCTTTACGACAATCAAGCCTTCCATGACATTTTCAACTGCTGTTTTATGGGGGAATAAATTATAGTTTTGGAATACCATGCCAGATTGTTTACGTACACGAATTTGTGATTTCTTATCCTCATTCGTATAAGTTTCACCATTTACAAAGACTTGACCTTCTGTCGGTAATTCGAGCGCATTCATCATACGTAATAAAGTTGTCTTTCCTGAACCAGAACGTCCGATTAATGTTACAACTTCACCTTCAGCGACTTCTAAGTCGACACCTTTAATCACTGTTTTATCTCCAAATGCCTTTTTGATTCCTTTTAATTCAATCATGCGCGATACCCTCTTTCTAAGTAAGCTTCATAGTATGACTGAATCACTGAGATAATAAAACATACTACCCAGTACATTAAAGCAACCAGAATATAAATTGTTAAATATTCATAAGTTGTTGATGCAACTTCTTGTGCTTTTCTGAACATTTCAGCTACTAAGATAAACCCAACTAATGATGTATCTTTCAATAAATTTAAGAAAGTATTACCTAATGACGGTACCGACACTCTGATTGCTTGAGGCAAAATAATACGTCTGATTGTTTGACTGTAATTCATACCAATTGAATATGCCGCTTCTGTCTGACCTTTCGGAATAGACATAATACCACCACGAATTATCTCAGATGCATAAGCACCTACATTTAAAGATAATCCTATAATCGCAGCCACAACTGAAGGCAGTGTCCACTGGGTATCTGGATTATTCGTAATCAATCTGCCAAGTTCCGGCAAACCATAGAATATGATAAAGAGTTGTACAATCATCGGTGTGCCTCGAATAATTGAAACATAAACACGTGCAATACTACGCAATATCTTACTTGTAGAAATACGCATTAAAGCTGTAAATAATGCGATAAGTAAACCTAATACAAACGTTACCAGCGTAATGGGAATAGAATATTTTAATAAACCGCCAAGCATCGGCAAGAATGCTTGTTGTGCTGCGTCCCATGCGTGTTGCTGCTGGTCATTTAGCACAATCGCATTAAGGTTTAGAAACATCTTGACCAAACCATTTCTTACCTATTTTAGCTAACTCACCATTTTTCTCTAATTTATCTAAAGCTTTGTTAACTTCTTTAATTGTTTTGTCATCTGTTTTCTTAGAGAACGTGAATGCTGTTTTACTTTTTTCTGCATTGCCTTCAATCACTTTAATTTTCGCATTAGGTTTTTGCTTAATATAGTCTAAGTAAGATAAATTATCGTTAAATGTACCGTCTGCACGATGAGACTGAATCAAATCTACAGATTGGTTAAAACCATCTACTTTTACTAATTCAGCACCTTTTTTCTTCGCTAACTCACCGAAGTTAGATGTGAATGTTTGTGCCATTTTCTTACCTTTGACATCATCAAAACTTTTGATGTCTGTATTATCTTTGTTCACAACCAAAACACCTTTAGAGAATGTGTATGGTTTCGAGAATTTATATTTTTGTTCTCTTTCTTTATTAATACCGACTTGGTTTGCGATCACATCAAAACGACCTGAATCTAGTCCAGCAAACATTGAGTCCCATTGTGTTTCTTTAAATTTAACTTTATAACCCATTTCTTTCGCTACTGCTTTTGTAACATCAATATCATAGCCAGTCAGCTTACCTTCTTTATCATGGAAAGTAAAAGGTGCATATGTACCTTCTGTCCCAACTACAAATGTTTTATCATCTTTATCTGATGACTTTTTATCATTTGAACCATTGCCACATGCTGCGAGTGCCACCGCAATAACTAGTGTGAATACTGCTAACAAAATTTTCTTCATAACATTTCTCCTTTTATCCTTATCAATCTAATCGGAATACTTAATATTTTAAGTCAAGTCATAACTTCCGTCAATACAAATTACTCAGACTTAACCGATTTAAAATGTGACGATATTGAGAACGTTTCTCAATTAATTTTATAAATCGTAATCATTCCTATTTACAAACATGTATTTTTCATGCATAATAGGAAATACGATTAGGAGGCGAAAGAAAATGAAACAAGATTTAGCAACAGCAAGACGTAATTTAAGTAGCCCGAATATCAAAACGCGTAAACGTGCGTTAAAGATTATCAAGGCACATAAACGTAATAATAAATAACGTTTTCCATATACTTTGCAAATGATCCTTTAACATTAATTTTCACAGATTTTATGTCCAAGACGTTTTTCACAAACACTTATTTGTGCTCTACCCATTAAGCACACCTCTGCAGCTGGATATAAACAGTATTTCAAAAAACATTCCCTTAACTTTTTATTCCTAGACAATTAATAGTTGTAGTCTATTAAACGCGATTGGTCATTTGCAAAATTATAGCCTGAGCACCCTACTTCCAAGGTTGCTCAGGCTTTTTTACATATATGAAAAAAAACAGCGGTAAAATAACCGCTGCTCTTTCATGATTCATCTATTGCTTTATAAATATCTTTTAGAAACAAAGTTCAAGTTGTCATCTAATTCATAGATTAAAGGTGAACCTGTTTTAATTTCATAACCTACGATATCTTCATCAGATACCCCTTCAATATGTTTGATTAACGCACGTAATGAGTTACCGTGTGCTGAAACTAATACTGTTTTACCAGTTAAAAGTTCAGGTGCAATTTGATCATCCCAATAAGGAATAACGCGTGTTAATGTATCTTTTAAACTTTCTGAAGTCGGTACAACACGTGCATCTAAATCACTGTATTTACGATCAGCTAAATCTGCTTCACGTTGTTCTGCTGTAGCTTCTGGAGGTGCGATGTCATAAGAACGACGCCAAATATGCACTTGTTCTTCACCGAATTCTTGACGTGCAGCATCTTTGTTTAAACCTTGTAATCCACCGTAGTGTCTTTCATTTAATCTCCAAGTTTTATGAACTGGAATAAATAATTGATCAGAGCGTTCAAGTAAATAGTAAGTTGTTTTGATAGCTCTTTTTAATACGGATGTGAAGGCAACATCAATTTTGATTCCTTCTGCTTTTAAGCGATCACCTGAAGTCGTTGCTTCTTCTTTACCTTGGTCAGATAAATCAACATCTGTCCATCCAGTAAATAAATTTTCTGCGTTCCAAATACTTTGACCATGTCGGCATAATATTAATTGAGGCATATATACCCTTCCTTTCTTCTAAGAAAAGCGCTCAATTTGATATACATCACTTTTCATCTCATATTTTACCACTTTTTTATACAACATCTCATAATTTTTAGCTTAAAATGAAAAGATAGAAAATTTGTCACATTTTTACTCTATAAAAACAAAATGATGAACGTATGTCGCTTGATGTTAAATCTCTTCAAATAAAAACAGCACCTAAGCAATGGCTTAAGTACTGTTTACCCTATTTATGAATGATGCACTTCATGAGATTCTTCTTCAGGATGATATGGTTCTGGATGTACGTAAACCGAAGATACACCTTTACTATGCATATGTGTTTCAACTCGGTCACAAATAGCATGCGCTTCTTGTAATGTTAAGTCTGGTTCTACCGCAATGGTCACATCCACGAATACACTGCTGCCGTGATAACGTCCTTTAATACTGTTGACCGCAATGACATCTGACACTTCTAATACATCTTGACGATAATTTTCTAAGTCACGTTCATTAAATCCATCACTTAATGTGAAGATTGCTTCTCTGAAAATAGAAAAGCCTGTATAAACGATTAACGCACCTAAAATCGTTGCGAGAATAATATCGACAATCGGTAAACCGAATTGTGTAAATATCAAGCCGATACCAGTTCCTAAACTGACAATACTGTCAGACATGTTGTCTACTGCCGAAGAATGGAGTGAGCGGCTTTTGGTTTGTTTTGCTAAACGGAAATTATAGTAAGACACACCAAGCATGACAAACCCACTGACAATACTGACAATAATCGTAATCGGTGTCGGTGTATGATAATCATTTAAAAACAAACGCGGGAAGTTTTGCATCATAACTTGAACCCCGACGAACATAATAATGAACGAAACAAGTAATGAAGCAATGTTTTCTGATTTTAAATGACCATAAGGATGATTACGATCAGCAGGTTTGATTGAAATTTTCAAACCGACAATAACCGCAATTGAAACTAAAATATCAGTCATATTGTTTAATGCATCGGCTCTGACTGCCGCAGAATGATACAACGTACCTACAACATATTTAACAATAGATAGTACAATATAGGTTACTAAACTTAAATACGCACCTTTTTGTGCGCGTTGTAAATTAAGTGTTTGCGACATGGAATGTCCCACCTTTTCTTTAATTCATGTTTAGTATGCGGTATTTCATAACCACTTTCAATTTTTTTATTTTTAATTATTTTTTAATTTCTTGTGCTAATTTTTTAGTTAGCCTAACCTAAATATTAATTAAAACGAAACCTTGAGTTGAGACTAAAAAAACAAGATAAGCCCTTTATTAAAATGAATCTTATCTTGCTTCGTATTAGTCTCTTAATATGTATTTAGATAATACAAATGTTACAGGAATGGTAATGATTAATCCTGCAAAAGGTGCAATCACTGATGAAATGTGAAACCATTGTACAAAGACATAGAGCAAAACCGTCTGCATGCCCATATTTACAACTTGCGTTAAAGGAAATTGAATAAATTTGCGCCATGTCGGTTTGACTTTATACACAAAATAACAATTCAAATAGTACGAAATAATGAAACTGACTACAAAACCTGTAATATGGCTGACAAGATAATTGATACCTATCACTTTCAACAATAATAAATATACAATGTAATAATTGAAGGTATTAATACCGCCTACTATAATAAATTTGATAATTTCAAAATGTGTTTGTGTTAACTTCATCTATCGTGCACCATCACTTTTCTTCTAAAAATCGATAATTCAACGTTATTATAGCACTTCTAAATTCTGCATTTCACTTATTTTCTGTCGCACTGAAAAAAATATACACACAAGCCGCTGATTTACGTTACAATTAACCATAATAATTGATTAACAGAATAGGAGTTATCTCAAATGGTCAAAACTGAACAATCACGGCTCCCTATTATTATGATTATAGTTTTAGGAGCTATGACCGCTTTCGGTCCGATGTTGGTAGACATGTATAACCCTGCTCTTCCTCAAGTGCGGGATGATTTCGGTGTTTCTACTTCAACATCACAACTTACTTTATCCTTTGTCATGATCGGTATGGCACTAGGACAATTTGTTTTCGGTCCACTCTCTGATGTTTATGGACGTAAGAAAACAGTGTTATCGATTTTAATCGGTATTGCGGTTGTCTCTTTAGCTTGTGTCTTTGTGTCATCTATTAATGTCTTCTTAGTCTTACGTTTTATTCAAGGGTTACTTGGAGGCGGCGCAATTGTAATGGCAAGAGCAACTGTCAGTGACCAATATGAAGGTGCAAGCTTAACGCAAATGATTGCAACTTTGCTTGTGGTTAATGGTATTATTACGATTATTGCACCATTAATCGGCGGTTATACCTTAGCATTTACATCATGGAAAATGATTTTTGCGGCATTAACACTGATTTCATTAGTGATTTTCTCAATCGCATTTATTAAGATGGAAGAAACACGTGATACGGCAAATGTACGCTTAAATTTCGGCGCAATTTTTAAAGACTTCGGTCACTTATTAAGCAAAGCACGTTTCGTCATTCCAATGTTGATGCAAGGCTTTACTTACGTGATGCTTTTCAGTTTCGCAGCCGCTTCACCTTTCATCACACAAAAAATTTACCATATGTCACCTCAAGCATTCGGTTGGATGTATGCGGTAATTGGTATTGGATTAATTGCGATGAGTCAAATTACCGCATTTGCGGTGAAGTATATTGAAAGAGAGAAATTGCTGCATATCTTAACAGGTATTCAAGTATTTGGTGTGATCCTTGTGGTCATCACAACTGGTTTCCATTTACCATTACCGTTATTATTAGCTTCTTTCTTTATTATGGTATGGCCGGTAACAGGTATTGGACCGCTTGGTTTCTCTTTAGCGATTGAAGAACGTTCTGGGGGAAGCGGTAATGCTTCAAGTTTACTTGGTTTATTCCAATTTATCATCGGCGGTATTATCGCACCATTAGTTGGTATTCAAGGTGGTACAAGCGTCGGTCCATTTATTGTGATTATCTTAATCACTAGTGTGTTAGTCATCGTCTTAAACGTTTGGTTACACAAATTAATTCAAGTTAAATAACATGAATGAGAGTGAGACAACAGTCTCGCTCTTTTTTATATTTTCTGAGACAAAGTAATATACTCAGTCATGTACAACTTTTATAATAAGAGTAATGATGAACGATGGGGAGTTATCAAAAATGAAGAAAATACTAAATGTTAAACCAAAAAGTCAGCTCTCTCCAATTCCTATGGTCATGGGCTGTGAAGGCACTGCCGCATCTATGCTGCTGGATTATAATCATATATTTGTCCACCCTATTTCTTTAATGAAGCGTTGGCCGACACATCCAAGCAATCCGAATAAAGGCTACGTCGGTCATTTCTTAATGATTAAACCGGGTGCACATCAAACGATTTTCCCAAATGCATTTGTTCCCTACTTGAAACAATACGACACACGTATTAAAGATGGTACTGGTAAATCATTAGCTGAACTTGAACGTATTATCGATGCAGGTCAACCTGTGTTGATTTATCACACAGTACTGGGCCAAAAACCGCAGCGTCGAACGTTCAGAGTCGATGACACACGTAAAGAATGGGTCTCAAACATTCATATCACCTTATTAATCGGATATGACCAAAACAACTATTTTTATATTGATCCATTATGGGCACAATTTGGTCGTAAACTCTATGTTCCGGCTTTGATCCCTTCACGTTATCAAGTGATTCAAATCCCGAAAGATAAAATGCGTCAAAGCTATGACTCAGCCGGTCGTCTTTGTTTATATCATGCGACAGAAGCCACAGAAAATTTATAGAAAATGCTTACCCAAACCAGCTAAAAAATAACAAAATTTTTGATAGTTTTAAATTATGTACTTCATAAAAGTTTTTTATATTTATACATTAACAATTGCAATGTCCTGAAATTTTTTATATCATTATTAACATCATTTAACGTCAACCCCTTTGTCATATACAAATCCGAAAGGGTGCAAAAATTTTGGGACAGAAATTACAAAAAGACCTCAGCAATAGGCATATACAGTTAATCGCGATTGGTGGGGCAATTGGTACAGGTCTCTTTTTAGGATCTGGCCAAACGATTAAATTAACAGGTCCGAGTATTTTCATCGCTTATATCATCATTGGGATGTTTTTATTTGCGTTTATGCGCGGACTGGGCGAGTTACTTTTAAGCAACACACGTTTTAATTCATTTGTAGATATTGCTAATGAATATCTAGGACCATTCGGCGGTTTTGTGATTGGATGGACCTACTGGTTTTGTTGGATTGCATCAAGCATGTCTGACTTAACAGCTATCGGTCAATATATTTCATATTGGCTGCCTGATGTTCCTAACTGGATTTCAGTGCTGTTCGTGGTATTAATCTTAATTTCATTCAACTTGTTAGGCGCAAAATTGTTTGGTGAACTAGAATTCTGGTTTGCTTTAATTAAGATTATAACTATCATCGCATTGATTGTAGTAGGACTAGTATTAATTTTCATGTCAGTAAAAACTGAACATGGTACAGCAAGCTTTTCAAACTTAGTCAGTCATGGCGGATTATTCCCTAATGGTGCTTTCGGCTTCTTAATGGCTTTCCAAATGGCAATCTATTCATTTATTGGTATAGAATTGATCGGTGTAACTGCCGGTGAAACGAAAGACCGTGCTAATACGATTCCGAAAGCCATTAATAATGTACCGATTCGTATCTTATTATTCTATGTCGGTTCATTAATCATTATCACATCTGTAGTTCCTTGGAATACTTTAAGTGAAAACTCAAGTCCATTCGTTAAAGTTTTCGGCTTGATTGGTATTCCATTCGCCGCAAGTCTTGTGAACTTTGTAGTTATTACAGCTGCAGCGTCAGCTACTAACAGTGGTATTTATTCAAACAGCCGTATTTTATTCGGTTTAGCTGAACAAGGCTTAGGTCCTAAAGCATTAGGTAAAGTCAACCATCGTGGTGTACCGCATATTTCAATGTTGATTTCATCAATTTTATTACTGTTCGCAGCATTATTGAACTATGTCTTCCCTAATGCAGTACAGTTATTTATCTATGTCACAACACTATCAACCGTACTTTACTTATTTGTTTGGACATTGATTATCATTTCATACATTATTTATGCCTTTAAAAACAAGCAGGAACATAAAACGAATGACTTTAAATTACCAGGTGGTCCATATGCCGGTATTGTTGTATTACTCTTCTTCTTGTTTGCCTATGTACTATTATTCTTTACAGAAGAAACAAGAAATGCACTATTTGTATCACCGATTTGGTTTATTATCGTCATTATTTTCTATCAGAAATATAAACACAACGCACATGCGAATGTCGCAAAAATGCGTGAAACAAAAGAATAAAGCTCAAAAAAGCCAAGAACGTCAGTGTTCTTGGCTTTCGTTTTATAGTCGCTTCCCTCTTTATATACCATGCACCCAACAACTTATTTCTTCAATTTCAAAGGAATCATGGCTAAGATACAATTTTTTTGATAAAACAATGTCCATCTTAATAAAATACCTGTTTGGTTATGCAGTAAGTTCTGCCATGTTTTATTCGTAATAAACTGAGGGACAATAACGGTAATCACAAAGCGATCATTTTCAGCTTTGCTTCGAATTTTATCAATAAAGCGTGCTAAGGGTTTAACTACACTGCGATATTGCGAATGTAACATGACCAAACGAATATTGGGATAACGTGCTTGCCATTTCTCTAGCATCTTTTGATCTTGATGTTCATCAAACGATACATGAACCGCAATAATGTGATCAGATGTCATTTTGGCGTAGGCAATAGATTTATCTACGATAGAAGATACCGAACTGACTGGTATCAAGGCTAAATTTTTATCAACATGACGCATCGCTTTAAAGAAATTGTCTGTTCGCAACTCTTCAGCAATATTGTGATAATGCGTACGAATACGTAATAATCCCATTACAACTAAAGGCAAGAAAATTAATATCGGCCATACTTGTGAGAACTTTGTAATCAGAAAAATCATAAAGACTACGAGTGTGATAGTACCGCCGATTGCGTTAGCGATTAATTTAAAGAACCAACCTTTCGGACGTTCTTTAACCCACTTTACGACCATACCGTATTGCGCAAGTGTAAATGGAATGAAGACACCTGTCGCATATAAAGGAATTAAACTGTCGGTACGTCCTTTAAATAACATAATCAATACAATCGCAACACCGCCTAGGATAATCATAGAGTTTGAGTAACCTAAACGATCACCTCTGACTGTAAACATATGTGGCATGTATTTATCTTGTGCCATATTCGCCGCAAGCAATGGAAAGGCGGTGAACCCTGTATTCGCAGCTAAAATCAAAATACATACTGTAGATGCTTGAATAAAGTAAAAGGCAACATTTTGTCCGAATACATGTGCCGCAAGTTGTGAAAGTACTGTAGTTTGAAGTTTCGGTACAATACCATACCAATACGATAAACCAACAATACCTACTAACATAAACGCGAGGATAGTTCCCATCGCAATCAACGTTTTGACGGCGTTTTTAGGTGCCGGATCTTTAAAATCCATCACCGCATTCGATATTGCTTCAATACCAGTTAATGACGATGCCCCTGAAGAAAAAGCACGTAGTAATAAAAATAACGTTACTCCAGGTACCGCTGTACCAATAGACGCGTGAACTTCTGGTGTCGTTTGACCGGTCACTACTTTAAATGCACCATACCCAATCAATATCAACATTCCGAAAATGAATAAGTAAACTGGAAATGACAATACTGTCGCAGAGTCTGTCACTCCTCTTAAATTCAAAATCAAAATAATGATGACAAGCAGACAAGCTATCAATACTTTATGGTGATATAAAGCAGGAAACGCAGCGATAAAAGCATCTGCTCCTGAAGAAATACTAACTGCGACCGTTAATGTATAATCTACTAACAGTGCACCGCCAGCCAACAATGATAACTTTTCTCCTAAATTATATTTCGTGACAATATATGCGCCGCCTCCCATGAGGGTATGCATATATCACTTGTCTATAAGACAAAACTAAAGCAACTAATAAGACTAAAATACCTGCGGTTATCGGTAAGGTATACCATGTCGCCAAAACACTAAGTGCAGTCAATGTTAATAAAATCTGTTCTGGACCATAGGCAACAGATGATAACGCATCTGAAGATAAGATAGCTAAAGCTTTGACCTTACTTATTTTTTCACTCGATAACTCCCTGTTACGTTTAGGTGTTCCGATCAATATGTGTTTTATTTGTTTTATATTCATATCTAAGGACCTCTAGACTCTTCATGTTTTGAATGGCAAAAACATACTCCTATTCTTTAGAAAAGTACAGTCAATTTATTTAAATTACATAGAACTTTCACATTTTACCTACATTTTTATAAACTGTTCACAAATATTTCTCACCTCTCACATGAATCAAACCCCGTGCTATAATAATAAAAACTAAACTTACAGGAGCACACACATTGTGAAAACAAAATCCATTTACTCTTACATATTACTTTTAGTTATTACCTCTGTTTTATTTTTAAGTATAAGTTATAGCTTGGTATTTTCTTATACAAAGTATTCAGTAAAACATTTTAAACACCAGACATTAAATCAATTGGTCGATCATCGTATTGAAAAAACCATGAAGGAAGATCACATATCTGGATTAAGTGTTGCGCTCATTAAACGTAACGAAGTCGCTTTAAATAAAGGCTATGGGTATGCCAATCTCAAACAACATACGTTAGCTGATGCGCAGACACGTTATGAAATCGCATCTAATACAAAAGCTTTCACAGGCTTAGCTATTTTAGAACTTGCTAAGCAAGGCAAAGTTAAATTAGAGGCGCCTGTCTCAAATTATTTACCTTGGCTTCATTTAACCTATCAAGGACATGAACAAGATATCACTTTAAAGATGTTACTCGCTCAAACCAGCGGTATTGATGATCAAATGTCACCAGATCAAGAAGGTGAAGTGCCAACAAAGAAAGATAACTTAAAGGGACGTGTAGAAAGTTTGAATTATGAGGCTTTAAGAAGCAAACCAGGCGATTCTTTTAACTATGCTAATATGAATTACAATATCTTAGGCTTAGTTATACAAGAAGTGACAGACACTTCATATGAAGATTATATGCATAAGCATTTTCTTAAACCGCTTCACATGGATCATGCTTTCTTTAAAACAGATAAGCAGCAAGCCGCAAAAGCACAAGGTTATGTATTAGAAGGAAGAGATGTTAAAGCAAATAACCCTGATTATTTCCGTGGTGATACACCTGCCGCTTACTTAATCAGCAGTACAACTGATTTGATTCCTTTTGTGAAAATGAACTTACAACCATCCGCTTCAAATCAAGCACTCATTAAACAATCACACACACTGTTGACAGATGTGCCTGACAAATCGCATATGAATGGCTATGGTGCTGGCTGGTTTATTGATCAGTACTCAAATCAAGTCTTACATCCTGGTACATTACCTAATTATTCATCAATGATTATTTTAGATACCAAGTATCAAAATGCGGTCATCCTTTTAGCAAATTTGAATGCGCCTAGTTTACCTGATTTAGCACAAACACTACTCTACCAAATTGAACATTATCAAAACTTTGCAGCACTGCATCAAACAGCAGCAGATAATCTTGTGTTATTAACTATTACTTTATGGTGGGTTATTTTAATGTTCACTGTGTTATGTGCAGCTTGCATAAGAAACAGCTATCTTCTTAAACAACATAGACACTTAAACAAATCAAGTTGGCTAAATAAATTATCAATAAGTCTAACCGTACTTATCATCATCGGCTTGCTTTATAGTGCTTGGGTTATGCCTTCATGGTTATTAAAAGATGCCAGCTGGTCTATTGCCTTTAGTGTCTTTCCACCTGTTGTATTACTGATAGGTCTCGGCAGTCTACTCACATTGATACTCAGTGTGCTTTATTTCAACAGTTGTATCTTACTTAAATCAAATCGACCTAAATTATAAAATTCAATACTTTTGAACATAAAAAAGAGCAGTTCTCATTGTTTAGTTTCCCTCATAAACTAAACAACAAGTACTGCTCCTTCTTTTCATTTCTATTCTGCTGTCATACGTTTCTCATTATTATTTTTTTGCGTGGAACATTTTTTATTAATAAGTTTCGCCTTGTGATTTTGGAACTAAGAATAATACTGTAACAAACGCAATAAGGCCTAATAAGATATTAAAACCGATACCTGCCATTGCGCCTACTTGCAAGTTGACACTCTCAGATACAACGGCATAAATCGTACCTGAAATCGCAATACCAAATGCGTTACCCAATGATGATGCCATTTTATAAATACCTGATGCAGTGCCGACTTTATTGTCTGGTGCACTTGTTACAGCTGTGTCTGTTGATGGTGTCGCATACATACCTAACCCTAAACCGAATAGCAGATAGCCGATGACACTAGATACGACATAAATACCTGTCGGCAAGAATGTTAAAGCAATCAGTAACATCCCTGCTGCGTTCAATAACGATCCGTATAACATAGGACGTTTGGCTCCAAGTTTCTGCATGATTTTTTCTCCGACACGAATCATCACAAGTACTGTGATAAGATATGTGATACTCATCATACCTGATTGGTTAGATGTAAATCCGAGTCCTTGTTGGAAATACGTATTTGCGACAATTAAAGTTCCGGCTACAGCGTTCAACGCGAAGTTTGAAATCACTGCCCCAGAGTAACCTTTGTGTTTAAATAAGCCAAAGTCAATTAATGGGTTCTGTAATTTCTTCTCGTAAATTAAGAAGAAAATAACTGAGACAATAAACACAACAGTTAAACTTAAAATCAATGGTGATAAGAATCCGAAGTGAGATGTTTGTGTAATAATCACATTTAAACTTAACATCATAATCGCTAAAACTACTAAACCTACAACGTCAAATTTGTGACTACGCACATCACTATCTCTTGAAGCTTTTGTTTCAGGTGTGTGACGTATCAGAATCATCGCTAAAATAGCGACAATAATAGATACGATAAAAATCCAACGCCAACCTACGAATGTGGCCATTAATCCGCCAAAGTATGACGTAATACCTGAACCACCCCATGAACCGATTGACCAATAACTTAATGCTCTTTGTCTATCTTTGCCTTGGTAATATTCATTAACAATGGCTAAAGTAGCAGGCATAATACAAGCTGCAGAAAAACCTTGAATGATTCGACCGATAATCAATAATGCTGATAAATTGGAAACAATAATCAACAGTGAGCCCACGACACTGAGGATTAATCCAATATACGTCATCTTGACACGCCCGATTTTATCTGCGATACTTCCGGCCCCCACAACGAACAAACCAGAGAATAACGCTGTCAAGCTGACCGCAATATTGATCGTTCCTGCATTTGAACTAAAGGATTCTTGAAGTGTCGGTACCACATTCAATACAGACTGTGCGAACAGCCAGAATGTGATGACCCCAAGAATGATACCTAACAACAATCTGTTGTCACCTTTGAACGGTCTTGTTGCTGTCATATTTAATTCCTCCTATACCCCTGCAAAAAAATCGAAAAAAAATAGCGATTTAGCTTATGCTACAATAGCAATATAAACTAAACCTATCATTTTCAATATATGAAATATCTTACAACAATTTCAACTTAAATTCTATAAATACATGCTATTCCGCTTAAATATAAGTGTTACTTTACATCAATAGTATAGAATATAATTAATTATGGTTATGTTGTCACAAAATTCGAACATTACAGGTGATTTCAATGCTCAACTTATTTATGCTTTTACTCGAACGTGTCGGCTTGATTATTTTGCTCGCTTACCTCTTGATGAACTTCAATTATTTCAAGAATTTGATGCATCATCGAGAAACTTGGCGTGCGAAATGGCAGCTTGCGATTATGTTTGTCATCTTTGCTTTGCTCTCTAACGTAACGGGCGTCGTGATTAGAGACTCGCAAATTTTATCAGGTCAACTCTATACTCATTTAGCTCCTGATACTTCACTCGCAAATACACGTGTGTTGACTATCGGTGTTTCAGGACTCGTCGGCGGACCTGGTGTCGCTTTAGTTGTAGGGATTATCTCAGGTATCTATCGATTTTATATCGGTGGTGCGAATGCTTTTACATATTTCGTATCTTCTATCTTAATTGCGCTTGTGTCAGGCTATGTCGGCCGTTACTATTTAAAAGCACGACGCTACCCTCCTATTTTCTTAGGTGTCATTGTCGGTGCGTTATTAGAAGTCATTCAAATGACATGTATTCTGTTGTTTGCTGAACATTCTGGTCATGCTTGGTCGCTTGTGAGTTTCATTGCGATTCCAATGACTTTAATGAACAGTATCGGTACCGCAATTTTCTTATCTATTATTATTTCTACAATTAAACAAGAAGAACAAATGCGTGGAGTTCAAACTCATGATGTCTTACAACTAGCTAATGAAACTTTGCCTTACTTCAGAGAAGGTTTGACTGAAGCATCTGCTTTTAAAGCCGCACAAATCATTAAGGATTTAATGCAAGTCCAAGCGGTTGCGATTACCAATCGTCATGATATTTTAGCGCATGTCGGTGCAGGCAGTGATCATCATGTACCACAAAAAGCGATTATTACAGATTTATCTAAAACGGTGATTCAAAGCGGAAAAATCAAAGAAGCACATTCACGTGAAGAAATCGGATGTCACCATCCGAATTGTCCATTAGAAGCCGCCATAGTGATTCCGCTTCATATTAAAGACAAAGTGGTCGGTACGTTAAAACTGTATTTTACAGATGCACATCGATTAACCTTTGTGGAAAAGCAATTAGCCACAGGTCTAGCCAATATTTTCTCAAGTCAGCTGGAACTTGGCCAAGCAGAAACACAAAGCAAGTTATTAAAAGACGCTGAAATCAAGTCATTACAAGCGCAAGTTAATCCGCATTTCTTCTTTAATGCGATTAATACAATTTCTGCTTTAGTCAGAATTGATAGTGAAAAAGCGCGTAATTTATTACTGCAACTGAGCCAATTCTTCCGTTCTAACTTACAAGGTGCGCGCAATAACACCATTACGCTTGATAAAGAATTACAACAAGTTGAAGCTTATCTTTCATTAGAACAAGCACGCTTCCCTAACCGCTTCAACATCGACTTTGACATTGATCCAGCAGCACAACATGCACTCTTACCACCGTTTATCATTCAAGTCTTAGTCGAAAACGCTATTCGCCATGCATTTAGAAATCGTCGTTCTAACAACAATGTCAAAGTTACAGTAAAACTCGAAGCACATTACTTATATCTCACTGTTAAAGATAATGGTATGGGCATTCCTAAAAACAAAATGCCTTATATCGGCAAAGCCATTGTACATTCTGAATCTGGCGGTACAGGCAGTGCGTTAGAAAACTTGAATTTGAGATTATCGGGTCTATATGGACCAATGTCTATGTTGAAAATTAATTCTAATGAAGATGGAACAACAGTCCGTTGTGCCATTCCATATCGCACACAGAGTGACGAAGGAGGTCAATTGATTTGAAAACTTTAATCGTAGATGATGAGCCATTAGCACGTAATGAATTAAATTACTTACTGACACAAAATGGTCAATTCGACAAAATAGAAGAAGCTGAAACAATCTCAGAAACCTTAGAAAAATTATTATACGATACGTATGATGTCATCTTTTTAGACATTCATCTGATGGATGAAAGCGGATTGGATTTAGCTGAAAAAATTAAGAAAATGCGTCAGCCTCCTTATATTATCTTTGCGACAGCACATGACAACTTTGCGGTAAAAGCCTTTGAACTGAATGCGGCAGATTATATACTGAAGCCGTTTGAACAAGCGCGTATTGACGCGGCAGTTGCCCGCGTGGCTGCTCAACTGCAAACTCATACAAAAACAGAAACTGAAGTTGAATCAGAAGTGACGAACCATCAACAGCAGAAACAAAAATCCACAGACAAAGCACCTGAAGTCTTACCGATTGAAGTAGATGAACGTATCTATGTGTTGAATCAAAAAGATATTATCGCCCTAACAGTAAATAATAAAAGAACAACGCTGCATACATTAACCCATGATTATGAAACATCAGAACCTATGAATAATTACGCAAAGCGTTTAGATGAGAAACAATTTATTCGTATTCACCGCGCGACCATTATCAACAAAGCACATATTCAAACTGTAGAACCTTGGTTCAATTATACGTATCAAGTTACTATGACCAATGATCTCAAAGTACAAGTCAGTCGTTCTTATATGAAAGTATTTAAACAAACTATTGGGTTAGAATAACTCTAATCAATCAAACGACAAAAGCCTAGTTTCCACTTTACAAGAAACTAGGCTTTTTTGTATTTCAATTCTATTTTTCAGCAACTCAGATTGCTTCGCTTACATTCTAGAAATATTACTCTGAATTTCAACTTCTGATTAGTGCAACTCGCATACGAATACTCGCATCTCATCGTGAAAACGCACACAATCTCGTTTTTTCGTCTTAAACTAGAGACAAGATAAAGAAACGAACGGAGGCAATCCACGATGGAAAAAGCACAAGCAAACGTTAAAAAAACAAGCAAAACAGCAAAAGCGTATTCATTCTTACATCAAGTCCTTGTCATCAGTATCATTTTATTAATTTCAAAAATTATCGAAAGTTTCATCCCTATTCCAATGCCGGCATCAGTGATTGGTTTAGTATTGATGTTCATCGCACTTTCAACAGGCATCATTAAACTCGGTGAAGTTGAAGGCGTGGGAACTGCGCTGACAAACAATATCGGTTTCCTATTCGTACCGGCTGGTATTTCAGTCATCAACTCACTTGGTATTTTAAGCAAGAGTCCGATATTAATTATCTTGTTGATTATTATTTCAACTGTTTTATTACTACTTTGTACTGGATTTGTTTCTCAAATATTAGTAAAGGGTTCACCTATTAAACGTAAATCTGAACAACATTCAGTCAAACATCACAATAGAGTTGCGGAGGATCATGTATGATTGAACATTTAGGCATTAACACACCGTATTTTGGTATCTTGTTATCTGTGATTCCTTTCTTAGTTGCCACATACTTCTTTAAAAAGACCAATGGTTTCTTCTTATTAGCACCATTATTTGTCAGTATGGTCTTTGGGATTGCGTTTTTAAAGGTAACTGGGATCAGTTATGAAAACTATAAAATCGGCGGAGACATTATCAACTTCTTCTTAGAACCTGCAACTATCTGTTTTGCGATTCCGTTGTATAAAAAACGTGACGTACTTAAAAAATATTGGGTTAAAATTTTCAGCGGTATTGCATTAGGTACAGTCATCGCAATCTTCGGTATCTATGCATTCGCTAAATTATTCCAATTCGGAAGCGGTATTGTGGCATCAATGATTCCGCAAGCTGCGACAACTGCCATCGCATTACCTGTATCAGATGGTATCGGCGGCGTAAAAGAATTAACATCTTTAGCAGTGATTTTAAACGCAGTCATTATTTATGCATTAGGTAATAAACTATTACGCTTCTTCCACATTGATAATCCGATTGCACGTGGACTAGCGTTAGGAACAAGTGGCCATACACTCGGTGTTTCTGCAGCACAAGAACTTGGTGAAACAGAAACTTCAATGGCGAGCATCGCGGTTGTATTAGTGGGTGTCATCGTTGTCGCAATCGTTCCTTTCTTAGCAACAATTTTATTGTAAGACCTCTTACCTACCACAGCTTTAATTTTCCATTCGTTTAGAGACAGGATGACCTGTCTCTATTTTTTTGATTTATTAACATGAATTAAATGTAAGCGTTTTAATTTAAAGTTTTCATTAAATGTTCAATTATGAAGAGTTGTATCCTGTTTACAAGAAAATATGTGCGTATTACACTATTAGTAAACGATACGTTTCGTTTTAAAACTATATAGATTGGGATGAATTTTCATTATGTTCGGCATTTCATTAATAAGCTTGATCATCCGCTTTATATTCGGTGGATTGGCTGTTACTTTGGCGACTGTTATCGCGTCAAAACTCGGCGGCAAATTGGGTGGTATCTTTTCTACTTTCCCAGCTGTTTATTTAGCTGCCTTAGTCACATTATCTGTTGACTTTTCCGGCAATAAATTAGTTTATGAATCTATCCACTTAAGTGCTGGTGCTGTTATCGGTATTATCGGCTGTATTATCAGTGTCGCTTTAACAGCAATCGCGGTAAAACATATCGGATATAGAAAAGGCGCAGTATTCTCTATCGCCTGCTGGTTTGTTTTATCTTGTATCATCCTAGCACTGAAACATATTTAATCGGAGGTTTGAATAAAAAATGAAAATGCTATTGGTTAAATTTTTAGCCGGCGGCATGTCCGTCTGCTTGAGTTATATAGTATCTGTTATTATTCCATGGAAAGAATTCGGCGGTATCTTCGCAGTATTTCCAGCTGTATTCTTAATCGCTTTAATTGCTTCTGGTATACAATATGGTGACAAAGTTGCAGCTCATGTCAGTAATGGTGCAGTATTCGGTATGACAGGTGTTTTATTCAACATCTTAGCTACTTGGTTGATGTTAGTTTGGACAAACAACTGGATTCTCAGTATTTTCGTTGGTTTAATTGCATGGTTCTTGAGCGCAATCATCATTTTTGAGATAGTAGAGAAACTAGCACATTTGAAACGAGGTCATTAATATGGCAGGCAGACCAAAAGATCCGAAGATAAATATAAGGATTTTTGATGAGTTAGGCAAAATGTTAGAACGTGAATCCTATAATTCTATTACTATAGATGAATTAGCTGAAAATACACAGATTTCAAAGGCGACTATTTATCGTCGTTGGAAAGATAAAGACAGTATGATTATTGATATGTTTTTAAACAAGGCACATTCTGATGTCACACTTCAAGGTGATTTCTTTGAAGATTTATATGCCACTTTGATTAAAATCACACGTCTTTATAAAACACCATTAGGTAAAGCAGTCATTCAAATCTTATTAACCAATGAAGAGAATGACTTGCGCAATCACTTTATGGAAGATTATTTCAACCAATATCGTCAGATGTTAAAACAAGTCAGCGCACCTTATATACCAGAGGAACATCAAGATATGTTTATTGATTTAATCTTCTCACCGATTTATTTTAATATCTTAATTAAACCTGAAGTGCTTACAGATGAATATATCTATAACATGTTAAATACTGTGATTGATGCCTATCGTCCTTCTTAACCTTTCAGCTGTTTAACAAGAATAGAAAATGATATAAAAATTCCCCTCAAACCTATTTTTGAGTTTGAGGGGAATTTTTTTATCACTGTGTTTCTATTTCGCTGATTTCTATATTATTTTCTATCTTTTAAGAACCAATCTAATGCATATTCAATTGCTTTGTCCCAGTAAGCATAATCATGTTTACCTGGACCATCTTCGAATTGATATGCGATTTTTTTGTCATCTAAATAGCTGATGAAATCACGGTTGTCTTGGTATAAATCATCTTCTGTACCGCACATAATCAATAATTCAGGAATATCTAATCCTTTTTCTATTGCTTGATCTACCAAGTAATAAGGGTCAAGTTCTGTTCCTCTAGCCGCTGTTTTCTCTCCTAATATCGCATGTTTAGAGAAGTCATGCCAATCTATATTCATCAACCAATCAGGTGTAAAGACTGCAGATAACGGTGCTGCTTTAGAAAAGCGCTCTGTTTGTGTTAATGCATATTTGATTGTGCCATAACCACCCATAGAATGACCTGCGATAAAGTGGTCTTCACGACGTTTAGATAACGGTAAGATTTGAAGTGCATAATCAAATACTTCTAATACATAATCATAATAATTATGACCATAACCCATATTCGCATAACCACTGTGATCGCCTGCTGGCATAATCACTGCGATTTGACGTTCTTTCGCATAACGTTCTAAACTTGTAAATCTTAAATAAGATGTTTCATCGCTTGATAAACCATGTAGTAATAAAAGCACAGGTAATTCTTTTGCGGGTTTACCTGTTTCAAATTGTGAAGGTTCTTCTGGTAAAAATGCATTAAAGCGTTGTTCTTTACCTAATGTGATTGAATCATAATTAACTTGTAACCATGCCATAATAAGTTCCTCCTTATGATTAGTTTCAATACCAATGATAAAGGTATCGCATATCAGATGAAATCATCTTGCATGCGATACCTTCTAATTTAATTACCCATCTACACCTTGAGGTAGTGGACCTTTCGGTTTTCTTTTCTTCACAGGATCGAGACGTTTTTCTAAGAATCTTAAAACAATATCGATGATGACTGCGATTAAAGCAATTGGAATCGCACCTGCAAGAATGAATGTTGTGCCGTCTGTCGCGTTTGTACCACGGATGATAATATCACCCAGTGTCGGTGCACCGATGAATGAACCAACCGCTACAACACCAATTGCGACAACTAATGCGATACGTAAGCCACCGATAATCACTGATAAAGCTAGTGGTAATTCAATCATACGCAATACTTGATTACCTGTCATACCCATACCTTTACCAGCATCTTTGATATTGGCATCGACACCGATAATACCTGAGTATGTGTTCTGAATAATCGGTAATAAGGCATATAAGAATACAGTGACTACAACTGTTGTTGGACCTAATCCCATGACTAACATCAGAATGGCTAACATTGCGATAACAGGAACTGTTTGAATGATGTTCGCAATAGTAATGACAGTCTTAGATAATTTGCCGAATCTTGAAATCAGAATACCAATTGGAATTCCGACAATCGCAGCAAAGATAACGCCATAAACTGACATGAGTAAGTGTTGGAAGAAAAGTCCCCACAGATAACCGGCGTTCAATGAATAGTATTCAATCAGCTGTTGGAATAAATTACCTTTCATTATTTTTGCCCGCCTTTCTTATCTTCGAAATAATTATGTTTTTGTAAGAACTCTTCGGCTACGACTGCAGGCTCTTTACCTTGTCCGTCTGCTTCATAGTTCAAATGCTGCATTTCTTCTGTTGAAATTTTGCCTTCTAATTTTTTCAATGCTGTATTAATTTCAGGATGTTTCTTTAATAAATCTTTTTTAGCAACTGGACTCGCATCATATGGCGGGAAGAACTTTCTATCGTCTTTTAATACTTTCAAGTCATATGCCGCGATACGTCCATCAGTTGAATAACCTAATGCAACATCTAGTTTTTTACTTTTCAATGCATCATAAACTAAACCGATTTGCATTGGACGTACAGTATTAAAACTAATGCCGTACTCTTTTTTGAATCCTGGATAACCGTCACCTTTACGGTTCAACCAAGAACTATCTACACCTAAGCGTAACTCTTTTTCATGTTTCTTTAAGTCAGAAACTGTTTCTAAGTCATATTTTTCTGCTGTTTCTTTTGTCACCATGAAAGCGTACGTGTTATCAAAACCGTAAGAATCAAAGAATTTTTGATTGAATTTTTTATCGAATCCTTCTTGTGTCACTTTCATTGCTTTTTTAGGATCCTTAATTGGATCTTCACCTAAAGCACCGACCAAGTCCGTACCTGTATAACGTGTACCTGAAACATTCGCGTCACCGTTCATCAACGCGTTATGTTGGATGGTACTTGAACCCATATTATTAATTAATGTCGGTTTGATTTTATCTTTTGTTTCGTGCTCAATCATTAAGCGCACCATATGTGACATGATTTGAGACTCACTTGTTGCAAGTGATGTAATTTCTACTGAATCATCATCTGCACGACCACCGCCTAAACCAGGCAGACTGCATCCAGATAATACAACAAGACAAGTCACCATCAGAATCAAGTATTTTTTTATCTGTTTCATAAAGTTCCAATGTCCTCCCTATCTGGATATTTTATGCTTTTAAGCCTTTTGGTACTGCCCATTTTTCTACTGCGCGTAGTACGTAATCGACAATTAATGCTAATGCTGTAACAAGTACTGCAGCACTCACAATCATGATTGGATTATATAAGTTCAATCCGTTGAAGACGAAGTCTCCTAAACCGCCTGCACCTACATAACTTGCAAGTGTTGCCCAACTGATAACATATACACTTGATAAGCGGATACCACTTAGAATTAACGGTAATGCTAAAGGCATCTCAACATCTTTCATCAGTTGGAATTTTGTCATTCCCATACTGATCGCTGCTTGGCGAACATCTGGGTTGATATTTTGAACACCCAATACAGTGTTATTTAAAATCGGTAATAAGATATACACAAACAATGCGATAATTGCTGGTGTTTTACCTACACCGAAAATTGGAATCATAATGGCTAATACTGCAAGTGTCGGAATCGTTTGCAGCACACCTGCTGTTGTTAATACAATACTTGCTGCTTTTTTAGTTTTAGCTAACAAAATACCGATCGGCACTGCTACGACGATAGCGATGAGAAGCGCAACAATAGAAATAAAGAAATGTTCGCCCGTCTTTTGAATCAGTTCGCCGCCATATTCTTGAAGGAATTCTTTCATTATCGCTCAACTCCTGCATCCGACGTTTTTTCGTGATTCATTTCTACCGGTGCTTCTTTAATACCTGATGCTTCAGATTCTTGTAGCGCTTCTTCAGCACCTTCACCCCAAATGCTGTCATAAACAATATCTACTAAGTTGGCACGTGTGATTAAACCGACTAATGTGTCGTGATCATCAACCACCGGCACGTTACGTACGTTACGTTTTAAAATCGTACGTACTGTGTCTTGTAATTTACTATTCACATTTACGCGATAAATATCACGTTGCATTGTATCAATCAGTTCTTTACCTGCACGTAATCCTTGGTTGATATCTTCAATATCCATGTAACCTAAGAATCTGTCTTGGTTAGTTACCACAAAGATTGTATCGATACGATGACGACGCATCACATCAACCGCATGGTTTAATGAATCGTCTGCACGAACTGTAATTGGTTTAATCATCGCATCTTCTACTGTACGCATATTCGGACGGTCTTGAATCAAACGGTTTTGACCGATGAAATCACGTACGAAGTCATTCGCTGGATGACGTAAAATATTATCTGGTGTGTCGAATTGAACGACTTTACCTTCAGACATAATACAAATCTTATCTGCAAGTTTGATTGCTTCATCCATATCATGTGTAACGAAAACAAATGTTTTACCTAGTTTTTGTTGTAACTCTTTAACTAAGTCTTGTAATGTATCACGTGTAATCGGGTCTAAAGCACCGAACGGTTCATCCATTAAGATAATGTCTTGTTCAGCTGCTAAAGCACGTACAACCCCGATACGTTGTTGTTGTCCGCCTGATAATTCAGATGGATAACGATCTAAGTATTCTTCTGGTAAGTCAACTAATTTAATTAACTCACGTGCTTTTTTATCTTTCTTTTCTTCTGGCCATTTTAATAATTTTGGAACCAGTACAATGTTTTCTTTGATTGTCATGTGCGGCATTAAACCGATTTGTTGAATCACATAACCAATACTGCGTCGTAATTCTACCGCATTCATCTTTCTGACATCTTTGCCATCAATCGTAATTTGTCCTTTCGTTGCTTCAATCATACGATTGATCATACGTAAAGCAGTTGTTTTACCACTACCACTTGTACCAATAAATGCAACAAATTCCCCTGATTGAATATCAAGCGAGATATCATCTACCGCTTTTTTACCTCCAGGGTAAACCTTAGATAAGTTCTTAATACTAAGCATTAAAGTAATTCCTTTCTTTATCGAATTTGTTTAAGCCTAAAGTAAGTTCTAAGTTGTGAGTAAAGAACAGTCTGTCTATTGTTCTCTGTACACACCTAAAAGCAGTCAATAAAAAAATCACTTGCCCAATGTTTCAATAACTTAACGGATAAGTTCCTAAACAAAGTCGCAAATGACTTGTTAATTGCTTTAGATTCGGTTGCGCTGCAACCTTCACCTCAACTACGTTATAATACAGCGCTGTTCAACAGTGTCTGTTCTTTTGTTCAATACAATAAATTAAAAATTGTATCTTCGACTTACTTGATTAATAGTGTACTTTATAACTATAACACAAACTAAACCATTTGGTCGGATTAATCGCGAATTTTTTTGAAAAAAATTGACATATTTTCAAAATTTCATAATTTAGAGTGGATTAAATCAATATTTAATCCCTACCGCGTAACTAAATTACTTAAAACGACTAATCATTCATACCTTTACCTGCTAAAATTTGAGCTTTGTATTTTTCAACACGCGCTTTTCTTGTAGCTTCCCGTTTGGCTTGGCCGATAAAATACATATACTGACGCTGACGCCCAGGAGTAAGATTGTTAAATGCTTCATTTAACTGTTCATCCGCTTCCAACGCTGCTTGTAATTCTTGCGGCATGTCATACTCCTCAGTCTTTTTCATTTCGACCTTTTTACCAGAACGCTCAATTTCCACTGCTTCATCCACATAAGCTGCAATCATTTCTGATTCTGCTTCGATTTGAGCAAGTGATGTAAAACGTAATTGTCTTGCTGCTTGTACATTTTTAGTTTGTTGAATCAACTTATGTTCTGGATCCTTCATTAAAGCACCCTTATGAAACAACAATGCACAATAATCTTTGAAACCATGAATCAACACCACATTTTTACCATTCAAGGTATAACATGGATGCATCCATTTGTAATCCTCTGTTAAGTCTTCATTTTTCAAGATAATAGCACGTAGTGCTTTATATTCATCATACCACTCTTGCGCACGTGTGAAATATGCTTCTGCTTTATCATTTAATCTGTTCTTTATCATTGTTGTGCTCCTTTTTTTACAGGCTTAATATACCATAGCCATTTATCTATTTTTCTAATCCTCAATTTTACACTTTTTGTATTCTAAAACACTCATTCACTTACTTTTCTCTTTTTCTTTCTCATTCCAGAGTTGTCATTGATTGTCTTGATTATAAGCGATGATTTTCTTGCATTTTAATTTGTTTTCTACTTTTTCTCTATGCATAATCATTAAATATATTAAAACAAGAAAATGCGCCACGACAGTTTTTTATGTATTATCACCATTAATGAATATACAAAAATTACCGTTATATCGTATTTTCATGCGTTTTCATTCATAAAATATAAACCTGTCCTTTTCCTGTTGACGTCATCTGAATTTTCCGTATAATGTTCTATCATGAGTTAGGTTTGCCTGATTTAAAAATGAAGCAAGCTTATTTTGCTTTACAAATAAAGAGAGCATGTTCTCTGAAACTTAGGAGTTTTACTATGAAACAAACTAATAGTGGTAAAATCAGCCTGTCACAGCTTGTGTTACTTGGACTTGGTTCATTAATCGGTTCAGGTTGGCTGTTCGGGGCATGGGAAGCTTCATCTGTTGCAGGTCCTGCAGCAATCTTTTCATGGGTGATTGGTTTCATCATCATCAGTTTAGTCGCATATAACTATATCGAAGTCGCGACAATGCTGCCGCAATCTGGCGGGATGAGCAACTATGCACAATATACACACGGTTCATTACTCGGCTTTATCGCCTCTTGGGCGAACTGGGTTGCTTTAGTTACGATTATCCCGATTGAAGCCGTATCTGCTGTACAATACATGAGTTCTTGGCCTTGGGAGTGGGCAAAGTTCACAAGTGTTCTGATGAAAGACGGTACAATCAGTAATATTGGTTTATTCGCTGTATATGTCATTATTATTATCTTTTCACTGTTGAACTATTGGTCAGTGAAAGTTCTTACATCTTTTACAAGTTTAATCTCATTCTTTAAATTAGGTGTACCGACATTAACAGTCATCTTATTATTACTATCAGGTTTCCACCCAGGAAACTATGGTCATTCATTAAGCAGTTTCATTCCTTATGGTACTGCACCGATATTTGCGGCGGTTACAGTATCAGGGATTATCTTTTCATTCAACGCATTCCAAACCATTATCAACATGGGTGCTGAAATTGAAAAACCAGAGAAAAACATTTTACGCGGTATCGTGATTTGTTTATCATTAACTGCGTTATTATATGTCGTTCTACAAAGTGTCTTTATTACATCTATGCCTGAAAATATGGTCGCTGATAAAGGCTGGAAAGGTATTCAATTCAACTCACCTTTCGCTGACTTAGCCATCCTATTAAACTTGAATTGGCTAGCGATTTTACTATACATTGAAGCATTCGTTTCACCATTTGGAACTGGGGTCTCATTCGTTGCTTCAACAGGTCGTGTATTAAGCGCTATGGAGAAAAATGGACATATTCCTAAAATTTTAGGCCGTATCAACAAACAATATAATATTCCAAGAGTCGCAATTATTGTCAATGCCATTCTAGCAATGGTTATGGTGACGTTATTCAGATCTTGGGGTACACTCGCAACCGTGATCGCAACCTCAACATTAGTTGCGTATTTAACAGGGCCGACAACAGCGATGGCTTTAAGAAAGATGGGGCCAAAACTTCATCGTCCATTTAAAGCACGCTTCTTGAAAATAGCGGCACCTTTATCGTTCGCCTTAACGTCACTTGCGATTTATTGGGCAATGTGGCCGACGACTGCGAAAGTTATCTTTATCATTATTCTAGGTTTACCGATGTACTTCTTCTATGAATACAAATTAAACTGGGAAAACACTCGCAATCAATTGCGCGGCAGTCTATGGTTGATTATCTATTTACTTGTACTTTCTGGACTATCCTTTATCGGCAGTAAAGACTTTAACGGTATTAACTGGATTCATTATCCATATGACTTTATAGTCATTATTATCGTCGCTTTAGTCTTCTATAAAATCGGTATCGGCAGTTACTTTGAAAGTAAGTACTATAAGAACGCAGTAGAAATCAACCAAACTTTAGAAAAAGATATTTCTAGCCAAGCAGAAGCTAAAACTTCATCAAAATAAATGATATGAAACAGCTGAACAGATGTTATGTCTCTCAGCTGTTTCTTTTTTTATGCTATGTTAGAGGAAAGGAGCGAGTATGATGACATCTATTACAAGACACACAAAAGCAGGCACGATTATCGGACAAATTAAACAACACTGTGAAACGTATTTTGGTATTCCTTACGCTTATCCGCCCATTAACGAAAGACGCTTTAAACATGCTGAACTTAAAACAACATGGTCAGAACCTTTACATGCTGATCAATTTAAAGCCATTCCGCCCCAACCCTTTAATAAACTTGAAGCGTTTTTCTCTACACATCCTGAAGACACACAAGTGCCTAAGATTAAACTTCAAAGCGAAGATTGCTTATATTTAAATATTTGGAAACCCATCACCGCTTCTTTCAATCAAAAATTACCAGTTATGATTTGGTTTTATGGCGGCGGTTATCTCAATGGTCACGGTTCAGCTGAACTTTATAACCCACAAACATTCGCTGAACATGCGCAAGTCATTGTCATTACGTTCAACTATCGTTTAGGTGCACTCGGCTATTTGAATTTTAATGCGATTCATGAAGATTACGATATGAACTGCGGCTTATCCGATCAATTCACCGCATTATTGTGGGTCAACCAATTCATCGAAGACTTCGGTGGAGATTCTAACAACATCACTTTGTGTGGACAGTCTGCAGGTGCCATGAGTATTCAAGCATTAATGCATCTAAAAGCAGCACAACTTCTTTTTCATAAAGCGGTCTTAATGAGTGGCCCATTACGTTTTGTTGAGGTACAACACAGTCAAAACACTGCGCAACATTTTCTGAATACAGTTACAAAACTTTATGATACCACCAACTTAGCAGCACTCTCAACACATCAAATGATGCATGCGCTAGAAGAAGATTTAGCGCAGTACGGACCTTCTAAAGGTTTAGAATTAATTTACAGTCCTATCTTTGATGAATCCACTATGGTAGATACAACCCCTGACAAGTGGCCTGTGTTAGTGGGTTTCACTGAACAAGAAGGTGATTGTTATATCCGTAATGAATCACGCAAGTTAGCACCTGAGCGCTTTTTAGAAATCATGAAAAATAATGATGTAACCGTAAATACAGCTGCCTTTGATATCACAACGGGCAAGGGCCAGTCAGAAGCAATCACCTATTATGAATTTAAACAACCATCCTTACGTTGGTTAGATCATTATCAATATAAGAAGAAATGGCTCTACTGTTTTAATTGGAGTGCACCAACAGCTCAAAATTTTAAAACACCTTATCATATTTTAGATGTTGTTTTTTGGTTCGGACATACAGATATTTTACATGCTCATCATCTTCCTATAACGCCTCATACACATACTTTGATGCAACAGATGATGGACACACTAGGCAAATTTGTGACAGAGGGTCATGTGGATTGGTCTGTTTATACAACAATTGAAGATGCTTATATTTTCGAATAAGAAAAACGCTTAACCCAAAATTGGATTAAGCGTTTTGTTTATATTTGTGGCTTTTGTGTTTGTTTAATACTTAAGACAATTAATACAATCACAATGCCTAAGATACTTGAACTATAAGCAACCGCATGTACACCGATATTTGAGACGATTAAGCCACCAATCATACCGCCCGCTGCAATACCTGCGTTCAAACTAGACATATTCCAGCTGAGCACTTGGCTCGCGTCGCCTTTCACGTGGTCGATCAAACCACTTTGTACGGCTGGGTTAGTACTCCATTCCATGATATTCCAAATAAAGATGATTAATACAATGATGATAGAATTCGTAATAAACCAGTTAACTGCGGCTAAAGATAACGTAAACGCAATTGCGGCAATTAATAACCAAGTCTTACTAGTTAATTTATCTGCAAGGAAACCACCCATGGATGTCCCTAATGTTCCGGCAATTCCATTTACTAATAAAATAATAGAGACAAATTGAATGTCATAACCATTTGTCAGCATCAACGGATTAATGTAGACAAACGTAATTGAATTCGCAGTCAGCAACATAAAGGTCACTGCTAAATATTTAATGATTTCTGCACGGTTTAAAATTTTGTATTGTGACGACGTATCAGATGTATCACCTGACGCAGTGGACAGTTCAGCAGGTGTCGGTAAGTAACGCATCATTAAGAAAGCAGCTACGACACTAACCACGATAATAAAAACGAACGTCGCGCGCCAACCGAGCCATCCTCCAAGCATCGTTCCGATCGGTACGCCGAAGACATTCGCACCACTGAACCCTGAATACACAATACCAATCATTTTACCGCGATTCTGTGGTGCCGTCAGCATAGCTGTCAGCGCTAAAATTTTAACAATAATCAAAGCTGCGGCAGCTGAAGAAATAATACGTCCGATAATCAGTAATGTGAAATTCGGTGATACCGCAATTAACGCATTACCGAAGACAAAGACTGCAATGGTCCAAAGTAATACTGTTTTCGCACTGAAACGATTAGTAACTTTGACTAGAATCGGGCCGCAAACGGCGAAAGTAACTGCGTATAACGTCACTAATTGACCAATCCACGCTTCTGAAACATGTAAATCCGCGCTCATTAAATTCATTATCCCAGCAACCATCATTTCGACCATGCCGACAATAAACACACTGATAATAAACGTCACTATTCTCATAACTGACATTCTCTTTGCCTCCTCTCTTTTGTATGTAAAATTAATATTTTCAACCTTTCCATTATAGTTGAATTGAAATCAAAATGTAAGTGGATGAATTTATTTTTCAATATTCGCTAAAAAAACAGAGCTGTAAAGCAGAAATAGTTTCCCAGCTTTACAGCTCTGTTTAATGTAGATTTAGTTATCATCATCTTCATCTTCCATCATACTGCCGATGAGTTGATGACGATGGTTAAAGAATTGTTTATAACTTAGATATGTTGCGATGAGTGCTGTTGTGATTGTCGCAGTGGTATGGATAAAGACAACTAAGAGTTGGAATTTGATGGCTTGAAGCGGATCCACGCCACTAATAATCATACCTGTCATCATCCCTGGAATAGAAACTAAACCATATGTTTTCACTGAATCAATCGTTGGGACAATCGCAAGTTTAATACTTTCTCTTACTGCTGATTTAGACGCTAACTTCGGTGTTGCGGCTAATGCAAGTTTACATTCGATTGTACCGTATTCTTTCACAAAAGCACGATCTAAGTTTTGATACGCAAGGTTAATCGCAATTAATCCATTATTCGCAAGCATCCCTGCGATAGGAATCAATTCATTGCCGGTAAATTTAATAGCGCCCACAAAGACAATCACGGCTAATGGAATTGCGGTACCGATAAAGATAGATACAAATGAAATCCAAAAGACATGGTGCATCACTTTAGATGCACGACTGATTGTATTCCATGACGCGTTAATAATAATGATTAAGACGAATAAAATTAAAATCCACGGTTCATCCAAATCAAATATGAAATGCAGAATGTAACCTAAGATAACTAACTGAATTACTGCACGAATCGATGCGATGATTAAATCTTTTGCTATGTTTAATTTCTCTTTAATAGAGACTGCAATCGGGATAATTAATAACAGTGCCGTCAGGGCTAAGGCTGTTGTACTCATACATCAATTACCCCTTTCTTATCTTTATTGACTTTACCATCGACAATATCCACACGACGGTCAAAGTGTGACATACTTTGGTCATAGCTATGGGTAATCCACATAATTGATACCCCTTCATCTTTCGCTAAGCCAAAAATAACATCTTCTGCTTTCTCGGTATTATCCGCATCTAAAGCACTTGTGGCCTCATCTAATAATAAAACATCTGGTATGTACATCAACTGACGCGCTAAACAGATACGCTGACGTTCTCCTCCAGATAAAAACTCAACGTTAGTGTCTAAATCATAATGACCTAAACCAAATTCTGATAATAGTTTTAACGCTCTGTCTTTATCGAATTTATCATTTCGCGCAATAGAAGGAAACGCTAAATTTTCTCCGATTGTACGATCAAATAAATCTGTTTCTTGCGGCATATAACTGATACGTTGACGTAATGTTTCCGGCTCATACGCATCGTATTCCTTGCCGTTATAATACATATGACCGCTCGTCGGACTGATTAAATCACACAACAAATGAAACAGCGTACTTTTCCCGCTGCCGGACGGTCCTACAACTGCGATTTTTTCGCCTTTTTTAACCGTTAAGTCTAAATGGTCAATAATCAGACGTTTATCCGCTTTGTAGCACACATCTTTTAATTCTAAAATCGCCATACTACTGCTCCTTTTCTTCAATCTAGAGAGATGACATTATCCATCACCTTACTATTCCCTTTCTTATACAATTTAACATATTTCAATTTTGAAAAATATGACAATTATCTAAGTATAGAATAAAAACACTGACTTTATACTTAGCCAGTGTTCATGCATATCTATGACTTAAGAAAATAACATCAAAATAAAGCCGATTGCGTTGTTGAAGGCATGAAGCAAAATCGCAACCGCTAAGTTTTTTCGACTCATCAAATAAACAATAGAAAAGACCGTACCCATCATCACATAAGGTAAAGCTTCATATATAGAAGTCGCATACATCATATGTATACCCGCGAACAAAATAATGGATAATAGTGTTGCTAGAACATTGCCGATTTTCTTACCGAGCTCATGAATAATCACATGTCTGTATAAAAGCTCCTCTACAATTGGCGCGAGGACAACAATGCTGATAAATAAGAATGGCCATAACCATTGATGTTCAAACATAGCTTCAATCATAGCTTGGTTTTGCGTATTATCTAGGTGTAACACATGTTCCATAAGGTATCCTATACCGGCATTTAAAGTGAAAACCACAATACCTCCGCCAATAATTAGATACCATAGTTTAAATGCACGCCTGATCCTCTCTTTCGCGATAGGTATCAGATAACGTCTATGCATTAAGTAGAAAATGAATAACAAACCTAAACTTGAGGCATCTTGTGCGATACCGCCAAACTCTTCATACTTTATCATCGGAACTTCTCGATTAGTGGCACCATAATAAAGACCAAGCACAAGTTGTAGTAGTATTGCCGCACCAAATAATAAGAAGAAAGATAACGGAAATAGGAAGAAATCACGTTTCATAACTTTAGTTGAGTCAAAAGGATTTTCTAGTGTCTTTGTTGTTTGTGTCATGTTGTCACCTCTTGTTGTTTTCTTTATTGTACAAAACTGAACCAGATTTGCATAAATAAATCATAAAACGTTAAAAACTTATCTTAACCATCAAAGTCTATATAATGCGCGATTTAATTTAATTATTTCCTAGGAAATGAAAAAAGACTGCATATGCAGCCTTTAGAGTGTTTGATTATGCTTTTATATTATGAAAATTTATCCATAATGAACTGACCGACAATGCCGATAAAGCCAATACCATTAATAATCATATGAAAAGCAATAGATACCGCTAAATTACGACGTGAATACATATAAACAAAGACTAATGCACCTGCCATGATCGCATATACACCGAATTCAAATGGCGAGACAGCCCCTGTTACATGAATACCCGCAAATATAATAATGGATAAAATAGCACCAGCTGTATATCCGATTTTCTTACCAAGTTCATGGATAATTAAATGACGGAATATCAATTCTTCTATAATCGGTGTCAAAATCACAATATCAATAAATAAAACTGGCCATGCCCAAGGATTATCAAAGAGTTGAAGAAGAATCATTTGGTTTTGTGTGTTATCAAATTGCAGATGTTTCGGTAGTAATAACATCAATCCACCATAGATTGCTTGTGCAACAGACATCGCTAAGTATGTAAGGAGTAACACCCAAGCATAGCGTTTTACTTTCGCAAAACGTGCTTTCGCAATTGGTATGATATATTTTCGATGCATCAAGTAATAAATCAGTACTACCACTATTTGACCTACTAAACTGCCGATCACATTCAACAATATAAATGTATGCCTTGTTAAATCACCAAATTGGCTTTCATATATTAAACGTAATGGAAACATCACTAGTGCAGTAATTAATGGAATCACAAGGAAGAACAGCGGAATCAACCAAAAATCTCGTTTCATTACACGATTTGACTGATAAGGATTATCTTGTGTTTGAGCTAATGGACGTTGTTCGTTTTCATTCACGATATCACCTTTTCTAAGCAGCTACTTATACGTTAACTGCTTGCTTTCGTTTCAAAACAAGATTATAACATATCACTCGTTTATTTAATGTGATTTTTGTGTATATTTTCAAAAATTCATTCTTAATGTTTAATAAAAATCAGACAAAAATATCGTCCTAATGCCGACTATTAAAATATAGCAACATTGTCTTTAAGTGAAAAGATTATATATGAAATCTGTGAAGTATGTTTCTAAAAACGCTGCGAGTATGTATAAAGGTAAAGCAACTAGAAGATATACTTTTAGCAAATTACTTAAAGCTAGTTTAAATGAAAAATTTTGCTTTTTATTACTTCTAAATAAATTGCTTATCTTTCTGACGATTGCTTGATTTAATTTATATAAACCACTAATAACGATGCACATGGCAAATATCTCTATAATTGCATGGGGAATTGCGGATCCGACCATAATAATCCCTTTATTAAAATCAAAATGAATTGCAAATCCAAACATGATACCTGTAACTATGCTTGTAGAAATTATATTTAAACAGTACAAAAATGGTATTGGAATTAAGGAAAATATAAACATTTGAAGCGGAACACGGCCACCATTATTTAATATATATTCCCAAACTTTATTTAATCCTTGTGCATCCTCAAGGTTAGAAGGTAAACCACTTGATATACTTTTAAAAGTTTCAATTGATGGGCTAAAGATAAGCGATAACACAAAAGCAATTAAAATAAGAGTCATTGCTACGACGAAAATTTTAATAGTTCTCTTAAAATAATTTGAATCTTGGATATTTAACATAGTTAGTCTCTCTTTTTAAATTATCAAATTAATTGATTACTTTAGGATGAATCGAAAGCTCTCCATCATTACCAATTTGATTATAACAATTATTCTTATTTAATCACGTTAAAATCTATATTTAGTATTATATTTAATGTTTAGTATCTGATTAAAAGCAACAAAAAACAACAAATCACACTGAAGTGACTTGCTGTTTTTATGATGAGATTATTCTTCGCTGAGTGGTTTTTTAACAGTTAAACCAGATTTTTTCAATGATCGTTCTACAGATTTAACGTCGACGTAGTCATTGCCTTCTTTTGGCCCAGTCACACCGACTCTATGTGATAACTGTTTTAAATCTGCTTCTTTATAATCAATGTCTACTTTTTGAACTGCTTTGTCTTCTTTGATATCTTTTTTGTATTTAACACCTTTTAAACCTTCGAACACTTTTTCTTGTTTAGCTAAAATATTTTCAGCATCACTTTTCGAAAGTCCATTTTCGTCGTACTTAATTGTCATAATCATTGATTGTTTAACCATTTTATCGCCTTTATAAGTTAAAGTATCAATGACATCTGCCCCCGCTAATTCGCCTTGATATGTTTTGGATTGTTCTTTTTCACAAGCTGCTAAGACGAAAAGACTCAACATAATTATCCCCATAAAGAGAAGGCTGCGTTTCATATCGTTCCCTCTTTTCTTATCCATTTAATAAAATTATTATACCACCTTTTTTCATTTCCACGTATCTCTATTATCTATTTTTTATGTCCTATTTGAAAATTTAAAGTGTACGCGATTGCTTGTTCAAAATAATGAATATTACTATCATTTTAGTCTATACAGTTAATGTAGAATGTAATGTTTTGTGATAAAATTAAAGTGAGTAAAGAATGTGACTCTTGTTGTCATATCAGGCATTAAGCGTTCTCATTTTTTAAAAGAAGGAGTTAGTCATATGATTTTACCAGGACAGAAATTGATTAATCGTCTGCTGACTGCTTCTAAGCAATCAGAGGGGGTTCTCATGAAACGCATTGGATTAATCGATATCGGTTCAAACACCATTAGATTAGTTGTGTTTGAATACGATAGTAAAACAGGCCTTACGGAAATACAAAATATAAAAACACCTGCACGTTTAAGTCAATATTTAGAAGATGACTTGACGATGAATGATGAAGGTGTCCATGTCTTAATTTCAGCATTACAAAGCTTTAAGAAAGTCGCAGATGAATATAAAGTAGACGAACTGCATCCGATTGCGACAGCTGCAATTCGTCAGTCGAAAAACAGAGACGACATTTTAAAACAAGTGAAGAAAAAAATCGGTATGAAACTATCTATCGTTCCAGAATTAGATGAAGCTTATTACGGTTTCTATGCGATTATTAACTCTACTGCCATTGTAGATGGACTTTCTGTCGATATCGGTGGTGGTTCTACTGAAGTTACGTTATTTAAAGGAAAAGAGTTAATTCATTCTCACAGTTTCCCATTCGGTGTCGTTACTTTATCTCGTAAATTCTTTGAAGGTAAAGATCATAATGACAAAGATGCGATTAAAAAAATGCAGAAATTCTTAGACAAAGCCTTTGGTTCACTTGATTGGATCAATAACCAAAAAGTAGCTTTAGTCGGTGTCGGCGGTTCTGCACGTAACGTAGCACGTATCCATCAATCTGAAGTCGCTTACCCTATTGGCGGCGTGCATTGTTATACCATGACGGGCGATGACTTAAATCAAGTTTTTGATTTAATTGAAGACAGTTCACGTGACGACTTAACAAACTTAGACGGCTTAAGTCGTGACCGTGTAGATATCATTCTACCTGCTGTCGCTGTCTTTAAAGCATTATTCAAACAAGTGGATGCGACACAATTCACTTTCTCTAGAAAAGGTTTACGTGAAGGTTATGTGATGTATCAACTCAACCAAAAGATCAAAGATGCTTTTGATCGTTTTAACGTTCGTAACCGTGCATTATATCAATTGTCTAACACCTATAAACATGAAGGTGTAGGTGCCAAACAACGTGTCGTTTTAGCTGGTGACTTATTAGATCAATTAAAAGAACAGGACATTATCAAGTTATCTGAGAAAGACCAACGTCTTTTTAAACAAGCGGCTTATATTTATTATTTAGGTCGTTTTATCGATGCCGATTCAGCATCACAACATACGTATTACATTATCTCAAACTCAATGATTGATGGTTTTAGTCACCATGATCGTGTTCAATTAGCGTTAATGGCAAGCTTTAAAAATAAAAGCTTATTAAAATTCTATAATGATGAAACCGGTTGGTTGAACAGTGACCAACTAAGCGACTTACAATCTCTTGGCGGTATTTTAAAATTCATCGATGCCTTGAATGTGTCACATACCAATCCAATCAAACGTATTGAACTCGTGAAAAATGATAAAGAGCATTATACTTTAAATGCCTATTACACCGGTCATCCGATTGCAGAAGAATATCAAGCAAACCGTCAAAAGAAACACTTAGAAAAAGTATTAAAAGGAAAAGTATCAATAAACTTTACAAAATCTTAACATTAATATGTTAAGTTACAAATGGATGTTTCTGTGGATTTAAGCATTTGTATACAATGAAATAAGTTATACAACAAGTTGCACTTGAGCGTTCAATATAAAATTTAAATTGCAATTACTGACATCTCTGAATGACATCACAGAACATAGTCATTTCAATTTTTTTATTTAAATAAAGTCTATTTACTTACCATGGGGTGGTCATTATGGAAAATCAAGTCGTTGAAAAAGATCTCAACAAACCAGAGTTTTACAATAACCGAGAATTAAGCTGGCTCGACTTCAACTATCGTGTGTTACAAGAAGCGAGCGACAAAACAAATCCTTTATTAGAACAATTAAATTTTATTGCGATTTTCGCATCTAACTTAGACGAGTTCTTTATGGTCCGTGTAGCTGGGCTGCAAGACCAAGTTAAAATGAACTTCAACAAACCCGAGAACAAATCTCAAATGACACCTAAACAACAACTGGCTGCTATAAAAGAAAAAAATACGCCACTTGTTGATTTACAGTACGAACGCTATAACGAATTGACGAATCGTTTACGCGAATATAATGTGATTACTACCAAACCACAAGATTTAAATGAAACGTTACAAAATGAATTAGAACAAGAATTCAAAAATAATATTTTACCGACGTTAACACCACTGGGCATTGATGCATATCATCCATTCCCGAAGCTAGTTAATAAAAGTTTGAATATCTTTGTAGAATTAGATACTGATGAAACAACAAATACAGCAATTGTTCAAATTCCATCGTTAATTGATCGTTTCATGATTTTAAAAGATGAAGATAAACAATACGTTTTAATGGTTGAGGATGTAATCGATTATTTCATTGAATTCCTCTTCCAAGGTTATGACATCAGAAAAACTTTCACATTCCGTATTACACGTAATGCTGACTTAACGATTCATGAAGACGGTGCTGAAGATTTATTAATCGAAATCGAACGTTTCTTGAAAATGCGTAAAAGCGGTTCAGCTGTACGTCTAGAAGTTGATTCACGTAATACAAATGAATTAGACATTGAAGGTCTAAAAGAACAATTAGAAATTCATGACGATGATGTTTACTTTGTGGATGGTCCATTAGATTTAACAATGGTATTTGGTTTAGTTGGTTACTTAACACCACAACTGCCAAACCTACGTTATGACCGTTATACACCACAAATTCCTGAATCATTAGGTTACAATGATGTCTATGATTTAGCGTTAAAACGTGACATTTTCTTCCATCACCCATACGAATCATTTGAACCGATTGTCGACTTCATCCGTGAAGCTGCTGAAGATCCTGATACAATTGCGATTAAACAAACATTGTATCGTGTCAGCAAAGATTCACCGATTATCAAAAGTTTGAAATATGCGGCTGAACAAGGTAAACAAGTCACTGTTCTTGTTGAATTGAAAGCCCGCTTCGATGAAGAAAACAACGTCCATTGGGCACGTATGTTAGAAGATGCAGGTTGTCATGTAATTTACGGTATGACACATCTGAAAACACACAGTAAAATTACATTAGTGGTTAAACGCTTAAAAGGTCGTCTTGTACCCTTTGTACACTTAGGTACTGGTAACTATAACGATAAAACAGCGGAAATCTATACAGATATGGGTATCATCACAACACATAAAGGTATTGCTGAAGATGCGATTAACTTCTTCAACTACTTAAGCGGTTATTCAATCAAACCTCACTACAATGAATTGATTGTAGCACCGTTTGATATTCGTGATGTATTCGTAGAACGTATCGAAACTGAAATCAAAAATCATCAAGAATATGGCAATGGTCATATCATTATGAAAATGAACTCTTTAACAGATAAAACGATTATCAAAAAGTTATTTGAAGCATCACAAGCAGGTGTTAAAATTCAATTGATTATCCGTGGTATCTGCTGTTTGAAACCTGGTGTTCCAGGCGTGAGCGACAATATTGAAGTTGTAAGTATTGTAGGTCGTTTCTTAGAACATTCTCGTATCTACTACTTCCATAACAATGGAGATGAAAAAATCTATTTATCATCTGCAGATGCGATGACACGTAACATGATTAAACGTGTAGAAATTTTATTCCCTGTTCATGATGCGAAAATCAGAGAACGCTTATTAAACTTTGTGAACTTACAATTATCTGATAACCAAAAAGGTCGTTATCAAGATAAGAATGGCGTCTACCATTACGTTAACAACAATCAACTGCCTTTAAATTCACAACTTTACTTGATGCATCAAGCAGTTGAATTAGCAAAAGCTATCAAACACAAAACACCATTTACTGAGGCGCGTCCCAAGGGTACGTCTCAACCAAGACGTAATTGGATTTCACGTTTAAAAAATACATTTAAATCTTAAGATAAGTCTCATATCAATAAAGTGTGAGAAATAAGCAAAGACCCGCAAGCCGCGGGTCTTTTCATTTATTCATTTCTATTTTCCATTTTCTTCTGCCTACTGCTTTTTCATGGTTGATGCTGACTGAGGATGTTGATACCAATCTTTTAAGAATTCCAATAATACCGCACTATACTCCGTTAAATCTTGTTTATTGATTTTCTCATCCACACTATGTGCTTCTGTTAATAATCCCGGACCATACAATATCGTCGGAATACCGTAATCATCAAGCCAACCACCATCTGTCACTGTTGTGGACATGCCTGTATCAAGCGGTGTGTGATGAATGGTTTCATGGGCTTTTGCTAAGGTTTTGAAACCTTCATGTTCTACTGGCAGTGTGAAGCTTGGGAAGATTTCACCTTGGTCTTCAATCATAGAAGTACCGCCCCATTCAAATTGAAGTGGATTATCTTTTAACCAGACATCCGCTTCAGCCACACGATTTAAATACGCTTCAATTTCTTTAATCACTTCATGATAATCTTCATCAGGTAAGAAATGAACTGTAATCCATAAACGACAAGTATCTGCGATAAAGGCAGGGTTTCGACCGCCTTCAATAACCGCTGGATTAATCGTATTAGCACCTGCAGGCATATCTGGATAATTTTTCATAACTGCCCAATGTTGTTCTAGCTCTTTTAACGCTGTAATGATTTTAGCCATCTTTTCAATCGCACTCGCTCCATGTAGGCCACCGCCTGCATGTACCATTTGGCTGCGTGCACCATCATGAATTGTCGTTTTACTTTGTATTGTAATCCAGCCGGTAATCACGCCACCTTGCCCTAACGCTTGTGAATCACTTGTATCTAATACTAATGCCAAGTCAGCTTTAGGACTTAATTCACATGCCGTCTTAGTACCTGCTTCTCCGACTTCTTCTCCCACAACCGATTGTACAATGATGTCACCTTCTGGTTTTAATCCTTGTGCATGCAGTTGTTCTAAGACATAAAAGAGCGAAGCCATGCCGCCTTTCATATCACTGACACCTCGACCATACACTGCATCATCTACTTCAGTTAATTTAAATGGCGGATATTGCCAATGTTTAGGATCTTCTACATTTGCGACATCTACATGACCGTTTAATATCAACTTCGGTGCATCCTTATTTTCACCCGCTAATACACCAACCACTATACTGTCATTCTCATATAAAGGCTCACGTTTGACTTCAAAGCCTAATCCTTCTAAGTAATTCTGTATTTCTATTTGCAACGAATCTGTATTACGTGCTGGCGGACTTTCTGTAGGATGTTCCACTAACCATTTCAACAACTCAAATAAGCGACGTTCCATGTTCCTCTTCCTTTCTAAATGTGATTGTTTGTTTTATGTTTGTTTCACTTCTCGTTACCCTGATTTAAGCGTCTTAAATAACTGCGAAATCCTCGCATCACCCATTCATGTATCACTGCTTGTGTAGATTGATAAATGCGCCAAGGTAAACGCGGCGTAAAATGCGTTAAACAGGTATATAGCGATTGTTGCTTTTGAATAAAATAAAAAGCTGAGGCGTTACTTTTAGGTTGATACAACAAGCTGTTTGCTTGAAGCGTAAGTTTGACACCATGCGTTAATGGCACTTGATTCATCGCAATCAAAGGACGTTTCATATTGAGTAAGTGAATATCAAAGCGTTCAGGTTGTCCTTTCACTTGAATAAGACCTAAAGACATTTTCTTTAAGTAATGCGCATAAGCAATAATACTTTGATGAGCTGTATAGTCTTGAGATACCGACATTTGTTGAAGTGACGCAGCTTGCTTCGTCTTCACTTTTTGATATGCGATGATGTCATGATACTCAATCACTTCAAGTGGTCCAGCCGCACATACATAATCTTTAATCAATTGACGTAGGACATGAGGCTTACCATGCCACAAACCATCTCCAAACATTTCAGGCAATGCATTCATCAGCACGATATCTTCTTTTTCTATGTATTTCTGCCAATGTGCTAAGTCTAAATAATCCATTGGTTGATAAATTATACCTGGGTATTGATCAGGTTCTCGATTTGAGTCATATACAACAACAATTTCATAGTGTACCGGATTCAAAGTCTCTAATATGTATTTTGCGGTAAGCGAAATATCTTCTATTATCACAATGCGTGTCATGGTCTTCACCTCTTCATCTTTACTATAACAAAAAAGCACGCATCTAATGAAAGACACGTGCGTTCTAAATCTATACAAATAAACTTAAGAATAAAATAAAGATAAGTCCTGAAACAGAAATAATCGTTTCAAGTAATGACCAAGTTAAGAATGTTTCTTTAATTGTTAAGCCGAAGTACTCTTTAAACATCCAGAATCCTGCATCGTTAACGTGAGATAAAATTACACTGCCGGCACCAATCGCAAGCACAACTAATGCGACATTGACATCACTGGCTTGAAGTAACGGTAATACAATACCTGTTGTTGAAATTGCCGCAACTGTCGCAGAACCTAACGCAAGACGTAGAACTGCCGCAACAATCCATGCCAGTAAAATCGGAGACATCGTTGAGCCTTCGAACATCTTCGCAATTGTATCACCGACACCGCCATCAATCAGTACTTGTTTAAACGTACCGCCGCCACCGATAATCAAGATCATCATACCGATCGGATAAATCGCATCTGTTACAGACTGCATAATCGCTTTGTTGTTGCGGCCTTGTCGGATACCCATTGTAACCATCGCAAAGAGTACCGCGATCAACATCGCTGTATCAGCTGTACCGATAAAGTTGATAATACCGATAAACGCATTTTTAGAATTGTCTACATTCCCTGTAATCAATTGAACAACTGTAGCGATTAACATCAAAATAACAGGAAGTATCGCAGTTAACACACTGATACCAAAGCCCGGCATCTCTGAGTCTTTAAATTCTTTTTGTGCACCTAATGATGAAATGTCACCTTCTCTTGTATAAGCAGTCGGTGTTAATTTTTGTGCAATTTTACCGAATACTGGACCTGCAATAATCGTAACTGGAATCGCGATAATGAAACCATATAATAATACTTCACCTAATGAAGCATGTAATTCTTTCGCGATAACGACTGGACCAGGGTGTGGTGGCAAGAAGCCATGCGTTACAGATAACGCTGTAATCATCGGCAATCCTATTTTAAGTGGAGATACTTTCGTACGTTTTGCTAGAGTAAAGACTAAAGGAACTAATAGTACAAGTCCAACTTCGAAGAACAACGCAATCCCAATCACAAAGGCAGCGACAACCATTGCCCATTGGACATGTTTCTCTCCAAATTTATCAATTAAGGTATCTGCGATACGTGTCGCACCGCCACCATCAGAGAGCAACTTACCTAAGATTGCACCTAAACCGAAGATAATTGCGATATGTCCAAGCGTGCTGCCCATCCCTTTTTCGACGGTTTCAACGACTTTATCTAACGGCATACCTAACATCAACGCAGTGACCATTGATGTAATAATTAAGGAAATAAATGTGTTCAACTTCAATACAATAATGAGTGCTAATAAAATTAAAATACCAATGACCACCGTGATTAACGGCCAAATTTCTGTAAACATAACTTTTCCTCGCTTTCCTTATGAGCACCTTTACTGACAGCGTTTACATCAGTAGTCAAAGAAAAAGCCGAAGTGCTTAATAATTATGGGTAGACACTTCAACTGCTTTTTCTCAATGGCTCATGGCTTTTTGTTTTTATAAATGTTTTCTTTGGAAATCTGCGATCTTACGATATTGCGGAGCCAAACTACGACTCAAATCAATATAAATACTAATCAATTGCTGATAAATCTCTACCGCTTCTTGGTTCGGTTGATGTGCATGTGTTGTTCCGACCATGTCTTCGATAATTGAAAAGTCTTCAATCTCTCCTAATGCTTTCAGTCCTAGAACACATGCACCAAGAGAAGAGCTCTCATAACTTTCAGGTACAATTAAATCCGTGTCAAAAATATCCGACATCATTTGGCGCCACATTTCACTTTTCGCAAAACCACCTGTTGCCTTAATGGCCGTTGGTGTTTCACCCATCATCTCAATTAACGCAAGATAAACGGTATACAGATTGTATAAAATACCTTCAAGCGCTGCACGAATCATATGTTCTTTTTGGTGTGATAACGTTAAACCAAAGTACGAACCTCTTGCATCCGCATTCCATAAAGGTGCACGTTCACCCGCAAGATAAGGATGGAAAATCAGACCTTTCGCACCTGGTTCTACACGGCTTGCGATTTTTGTCAAAACATCATAAGGATCGACACCAAGACGTTTCGCTGTTTCTACCTCACTCGCAAGCAATTCATCACGCAACCAACGTAAAATAATACCGCCATTATTTACTGGACCTCCAATCACATACTGTCCTTCATCTAAGACATAACAGAAAATACGTTCTTTCTCATCTGTTCTTGGATGATCAATCACAGTACGAATCGCACCTGATGTACCGATGGTAACCGCTACTTCACCTTTCTTGAAACTATTCACACCTAAGTTTGATAACACGCCATCACTTGCGCCGATAACTACAGGTGTTTCTTTGTTTAAACCTAATAGTGTCGCATAGCGTTGTTTCATTCCTTTTAAGATATATGTTGTCGGCACAAGTTCTGGTAATTGTTCTGGTGTAATCCCAAGCAAATCTAATGCTGGTATATCCCATGTCAATGTTTCAAGGTCCATCATACCTGTTGCTGAAGCGATAGAATGGTCCATCACATAGCGTCCATAAAGTTGGTATAAGACATAACTTTTAATATCAATATATTTTGTCGCTTGTTGATAAATCTCTGGATGCTCATCTTTCAACCAATAGATTTTAGATAACGGAGACATTGGATGAATCGGTGTCCCTGTACGTTTATAGATTTCGTGTCCGTGATGTTGTTGACGAATTTCTTCAGCATGACGACTTGCGCGGTTATCGGCCCAAGTAATACTTTGTGTTAATGGTTTTTGTTCGTTGCCCATCGCAATTAAACTATGCATTTGTGCACTGAATGCGATTAACTTCACATCATCTGGTCCTACTTTGCCTTCTCGTATAACTGCTTTAATCGTCATTAAAACGGCATCAAAAATTTCATCTGGATTTTCTTCAGAGGTATCGACATCTGGTGTCTGCATGTCGTAACCAATATTATGTTTTAACAAATATTGACCATTTTCATCATAAAGAACAGCTTTCGTACTCGTTGTGCCAATATCGACTCCAATCATATACTGCATGGTTTGACCTCCTTATTTCTTCTCTAAAAATAATGCGCTGATATAATCTCCGACATCATCAAAATTACGATGGAATGCATCGCGTAATAATGTCGTATCGTTATGTTCAACGGCTTGTGCGTATACTTCGTGGTTGGCATGAATTCTTTCAAAATCATCAGGGTCCGTCTGCATTCTATCTCGCATCGATAACAAGATTAAACACAATAAAATAGGTTTAATATTATTCCAGCTGCTGAGTAAATAACGGTGCTTCGTCGCATGAATTAACACTTCATGGAACAAAATATCATGTTCAGTAAAAGATTCTGCATCTTCAAACTGTACCGCTACTTTCATCATCTCTAAATGCTTACGCATAGTTTTAGCTAACGCTGCACGTTCTTCATCTTTAATACGCGCAAACGCAAAAGATTCCATCATAATGCGTAAATCATACACTTCACGACGTTCAGCTTCTCCAAATGTTAAGACATCTGCCCCCATACGTTCTAAACGAATCAATTGATCTTGTTTCAATAATTTAAACGCATCACGCACAGGAGAACGACTGACATTGAATTGTTTAGCGACTTGATTTTCAGTCAAGGCATCGTCTGATGTCAATTCACCATTGATAATCTTCAAACGTAACTCAGCCGCAACTGTTTCCCCTGTTGTCATATTCGCTAACCATTGTTTCGGATATTGTTTTTCCATCACGCACCTCTTTTCGTTCTACATACTTGTATACAAGTATGTTAATACAAAGTTTCGAAGATTGCAATCGCTTACAAGAAAGTAATAAAAAAGCCCTCATCCATATTTCTATAGATGAGAGCGTGAAATTTAAATGTGATTCAATTATTCAATCGTGGTGGATTATAGAGAATCTACTTTTTCACCGTTGATTAAGATGTCATCGCCATCAAGTGTTACTTCGATGTCTTTCACATCTGTGTGTTCTAGGTAGTAGTCTGTTATACGATCACGAATTTCTCTTTCAACCACACGACGTAATGGACGTGCACCAAGTTCTGCATCGTAACCTTGATCAATTAACCAATCTTTAGCATCTTGGCTTACTTCAAGTGAGATACCTTTTTTATCAAGTGTATCAGCAACATCATCTAATAATAAGTTGATGATATCTTGTAATGCATCTTTGTCTAAATGAACGAATTCTACGATACCGTTGAAGCGGTTAAGGAATTCTGGACGGAAGAATTTTTTAAGGTCGTCCATTAATGCTTCGCGATCTTTTTCATCTTCATCACCGAAACCTGCGTTTGAAGTACAGATGATGATTGTATTTTTGAAGTTCACGACATTACCTTGACCGTCTGTTAAGTTACCGTCATCCATCACTTGTAGTAATAAAGTTAAGATTTGTGGGTTCGCTTTTTCGATTTCATCGAATAAGATGACTGAGTAAGGGTTACGTCTAACTTTTTCAGTTAAAGTATTAGAGTTATCATCATAACCTACATAACCAGCAGATGTACCAATCAATTTAGATACAGCTGTACGGTCCATGTATTCACTCATGTCTAATTTAATAAGCGCTTCTTTATTACCGAATAAGTCGATTGATAATTGTTTTGCTAATTCAGTTTTACCTACACCAGTAGGACCTACGAATAAGAAGCTACCGATTGGTCTGTTACCTTCATCGAAACCTGCACGGTTACGACGGATGGCACGAGCTACCATATCTACTGCTTTATCTTGACCAATGATTTTGCTTTTTAGTCGTTTAGAAATGTTTTTCAAACGAGCAATATCATTGTCGTCCATTTGTGATACTGGAATACCAGTCATACGTTCTACAGTGTCTGCTACATCTTGAACAGTTGCTGTTGAACCTTCACCATGACCTGATTCAAGTCTGTCTTGTAATTCTTTGATTTCTTTTTGATATTTGTCTGCATCAGAATAAGCTTCTTCACTGACTGCTTTAGATTTTTTATCTTCTAATTCTTTAATTTCTTTTTCAACTTCCACTTTGTCTACTACAGGATTTTGTGCAGCTAAGTGTGCAGCTGTGATATCTAAGATATCTAATGCTTTATCCGGTAATAAACGTTGTGGCACGTATTGGATAGATAAGTCTACACAAGCTTTCAATACATCATCAGGTAATGTTACATTGTGGTGTTCTTCGAATTTTTCACGAACACCTTCTAAGATTTTGATTGTATCTTGTGCTGATGGTTCTTTAACAACTACTTCGTTGAAACGACGTGCTAAAGCTGGGTCTTTCAAGATGTTGTTTCTATATTCGTCTTGAGTAGTTGCACCGATAACTGAAATTTCACCACGGCTCAATGCTGGTTTGATAATATCAGATAAGCCTTTGCTGCCTGAATCTCCGCCAGTAGAACCTGATCCGATGATTTGGTGAATTTCGTCAAAGAATAAGATGACATTTTTTCTTTCTTTAACGCTGTCTAGCAATTGTTGGATGTTTTCTTCGAAAGCACCACGGTATTGAGTACCTGCTTCTAATGAAGAAATGTTTACTGAGATGATTTCTTTATCTTTAATTGCTGCTGGTACGTTACCTTTCACAATTGCTTGTGCCAATCCTTCAACGATTGCTGATTTACCTACACCAGCTTCACCGACTAAGATTGGGTTGTTTTTATTACGACGGCTTAATACTTCTGCAGTATCTTGAACTTCTTTGTCACGTCCGATTACTGGATCTAATAAGCCTTGTCTTGCTTCTTCAGTTAAGTTACGGCCTACTTTTTCTAAGTAGTCTTCGCCGCCTTGTCCACCGCCAGCTTGTCCTGGTTGTGCACTTTGTACTTGTTGTGAAGGGTGACCACCTTGATGTTGTTGTAATGCTTGTAATTGTTCAGGTGATACTTCACGACCATTAATATAATATTTTTTATTTCCATCTGCATTTTGCATATCTTGCATCATTCTTCTAAAAATTGAGTCAAATTCATTTCCGAAAAATCCGTTATTCATATATTCATAACCTCCGTTAATTGGTAAAATTCCATTATTTTAAGAATCTCTGTCTGACTTAAAATAACTGTTTTACACTTCCATTTATGTTATTTCCTGTGGCAAGTACACAATACTTTTTCGCTGTGCGAGTCATATTATTAACAGATAAGTGCTTTAAATTCGGATATTCAATTAGTTGACAAGATAAACTACTTCTTACATTTCAAATATACCCACCTTGTCAAAGATTCAAAACACTTTAATATTACATGTTCTTTTTATTTCTCTACTTCTACATTATCTATTGTGTCCTTGCAATTTCATGTCTTGTTTTCAAGTTAAAATTTGTATAATTATTATTTGGTCAATTAAAGTCAAATAACTTAATTCCTTTAGTTATCGCCTCTATCAACCTTACATATGTAATTATAACGCATATTTATGCATAAATCAAGTACTAAATATGCATTTTTCAAAGTTTTTTAAGTTTTTTTGGATTTTTTCGGTTAAATATACCAAATAACTAATTTACCAACCATCTGAGTACCTCTGTGTACATTACATTGATTTTTTCATAAAAAAAGAAGTTGAATCTTCATAGACTCAACTTCTTTCTGATTAATCTTCATGGCTGACCTGTTTTAAAATGTCTCCATGCATTTTCTGCAACTTATACTCTACTGTTTCGATCTCTTTAGCACATTCTTTTAATGTATCTTTATAAACTTCTGTATTTGTCGCATTTTTATAACGTAATTTATGTTCAAGGCTGGCCCACATATCCATACCAATCGTACGGATTTGAATTTCGACTGGTACATACTCAACCGTATCTGTTAAGAACACCGGTATTGATACTACAAGATGTAAACTGCGATAGCCATTCTCTTTAGGATTTTCTATATAATCTTTACGTTTTAATAATTTAACATCAGCTTGTCTTAATAATAAAGAAGCTACGACTTCAATATCTTCCAAATAATTACATACCACACGAATTCCAGCGATATCTGTAATATTTTGACGTGCAGAGTCAGTCGTTACTGGCAATCCCCTTGTTTCCAGCTTACGTACTAAACTGCTGATTTCTTTAACACGTCGTTCCATATGATGAATTGGATTATGTTCATATAAGATTTGGAAGTCATTATCTAAAATACTCAACTTCGTACTGACTTCTTCTAACGCTGATGCATACAAATGATGTAAGCTCACAAAGTCCACGAGTTCTTCAATTCGATAATTTTGTTCTTGAAACTTTGTGATATTACGTTTTAAATCTTCCTTAAGCGCATTAAGGTTAAGTGTTTCTCTTCTCTCTACATACATAAAAATCCCCCGTTCTTCAGACATCTTTATTATAACGAAGTTTGTAGTTAAAATTAATTATTTGTAATTCACAAACGAATATTTGCGCATAAATTTTCAAAAGATACAAAACGAGTCTCTGCATATTTAATAGACAATTCTTTATTTTTAAACATTCATAGTTTAGGTTCATCACCTTGCGCACCGTTCTTTTTTTCTATACAATATAAATCGTAATAATTACGATTAAACGCGTGTATATATAAATAGGAGGATTTATTTATGGCTAAAATACCAGTAACGGTACTGAGTGGGTACCTTGGTTCAGGTAAAACAACTTTATTAAACCATATCTTACAAAATAGAGAAGGCTTACGCATTGCGGTCATTGTTAATGACATGAGTGAAGTGAATATCGATAAAGACTTAGTAATTGAAGGCGGGGGCATTTCACGTACTGATGAAAAATTAGTAGAACTTTCTAACGGTTGTATCTGCTGTACATTACGTGAAGACTTATTAAAAGAAGTTGAAAATATTGTTAAACGTGGCGGCATTGATCAAATCGTGATTGAATCAACAGGAATTTCTGAACCTGTACCTGTCGCACAAACATTCTCATATATCGATGAAGAACTTGGTATCGATTTAACAAGCATCTGCCGTTTAGACACAATGGTTACTGTTGTTGATGCGAACCGCTTCATCAACGACATCAAATCAGAAGATTTATTAGTTGACCGTGATCAAGGTACAAGTGAAGAAGATGAACGTACTATTGCTGATTTATTAATTGACCAAGTCGAATTCTGTGACGTTTTAGTCTTAAACAAAACAGACTTAGTTTCAGAAGAAGAATTAAACAAACTAGAAGGTATTTTACGCAAATTACAACCAACTGCGAAATTCATCCGTACACAAAATTCAGTAGTTGAACTGAGCGATGTGTTAAACACTGGCTTATTCGACTTTGAAGCTGCATCAAACTCTGCAGGCTGGCTTCAAGAATTAACAGAAGGCGGCCATGCGACACATACACCAGAAACAGAAGAATACGGTATTTCTTCATTTGTATATGAACGTCGTATGCCATTCCACGCAGAACGTTTCCATAAGTGGTTAGAAAATATGCCGAATACAATTGTACGTGCTAAAGGTATTGTTTGGTTAGCACAATATAATCATGTGGCGTGCTTAATGTCACAAGCAGGTTCTTCAGTCTCTATCCACCCTGTTACATTCTGGGTTGCGGCAATGTCTGAAGCACAACAACGTGAAATCTTGCATGAACGTGAAGATGTGCGTGAAAACTGGGATCCTGAGTTTGGCGACCGCCATACACAATTTGTGATTATCGGTACAGACTTAGACCAAGAAGCATTAACAAAATCATTAGATGAATGCTTACTAACAACAGAAGAATACGATCAAGATTGGTCTCAACTACCAGAACCTTATGGATGGCAAATCACACAAGCATAAACAACAGTATATTAGACAAACGAAAGCCTCTTAACGCAATTTGTTAAGAGGCTTTCTTCTATAATAACGTATCTGTTGCTCCCTTGATTCACTATGCAACGCGCTCAGTTTCTTATTATATTGCATACTGTGAATCGGTACTTTTAAAATACCCAAGTCCTGTTTTAAATAATCATTATCGTGCACTTAATTTAAGATTTAACATGTACTTTTGTGCCACGGTTATCTGCGATTTCATTGGCACGTTTAACCGCTTCTTCTTTCTTATCATAACTATCTGCAGCTTGTTTCGCACCATGCGTTCTGACTTTCCACTCGTTATCTTCTTTATAGACTTCGACATCATTTTCATTTAATTCCGGACGCGCGTCTTTATCTTTTTGATGACTTGTAATATTTTTATTTTTCAACTCATCAAGTTCTTCTTTCGACGCATTTTTATACCATTCTTCAGCTTGTTTTGTCGCAATCGGAATCAATGTACCTTCGTCATAACCATCTTTTAACATCGCATTACCGATATCAATTGCTTTCTTGCGTTCTAACTTATCTAAGTTCTTCCAAGTATTTGGATAGTCATCTAATGTCCAAGGCATATAACGCCCTCCTCTTCAATATCACTTAATATTGCTATACCACTTATTGAGGATCTCCAATCTTGTCTGAATTTCTTAAACGTGCATATTGTTGGATATTCAACAGCGCAGTGCGAATATTCGTATATTGCGGTAAAGAAGGTAAGCCTGTGCCTTGATAAAGCGGTACATGTTGTTCAAAGTGCGTCGCGATACCTTCAAACGCAATTAAATACTGACCCATAACGACATCATCAATCGTTTGCGGTTTTGGATTGTTTTGCGCTCTTGATAACATAAAGCTGATTTCTTCTAACGCAAAGATAATTGGATAATACGCACTGATTTTTGTACTATCCGCAAATAACTCACCATGTGCGTTTTGGTACATACTATTCATATTGCTTAGTTTGATACGTAATTTTAATTCACTGAACTTCGGTGCTTGTTTTGCTAAATGTTCATTTCTTGAGAAGACATAATAGAAGAAAGACATTTCATAACGAACCACTTCAGCAATCGCATCTGGTAATGTTTGCGATGCATTTTTTCTGCCGAGTATTAAGAGACCGATGACTGCGATAATCACACCGATGACTACATCTACAACCCTTGGTAAAGCAATTAAAATAGATAACTTGCCTGATGCAAGGCCGTTCAACATAATGACTTGCGTTGTAATGAAAATCATCGCTATCGCATAATTCGCACCGATAATAACTTCAGTAATCGTTGCACTTAACGCAAGTACAATAATACTAACAATCATATGCGGGTGAAGGGATAAAATAACGGTCAATAAGAGGACCCCGATAAACGTACCAATTGTTCTGGCAACGGCACGTTCCATACTATGAATCGTATTCGTTCCAATCAGTATCGTATGTGCCGTCAATGGAATCCAATACGCCTTATCAAAATCAAACATCAACGCGATAAAGATGGCGGCACCCATAATCATGCTGTAACGTAAAGTATTCATTAATACGAGTGAATCTAATGTTAAGTTATATTTTAACTGTTGTCCGTATAATGGTTGTCTTAGATTCGCTTCGTATTCAATTTGGCCTGTCGGACTATGTAAGATTTCATCTGTACGATAAATCTGTTTTTCTAAACGTTGAAAGCTAACCGGCAGCTCTATTTTTTCTCTCCACTGCATGATTTCTTGTTCTTCTAACCTTGAAGAAACACTTCGTTCAATATACTGCATCATTTCAATTAAAACATCTGGTAATGTTTCGACTTCTTTAGTCTTCAACTCTAACAATTCAGCAAAGATACCTTCTGCGTTATTATGCAGTAAATATAAACGATGTAATTGTTCAGATTGTTTCTTATTAGAAGTAAAAGAAGTAATCAGCTGTTTATCTGTAGATTTAAACTGATTAACCAACTGCTCAGTATTTTTCTTGAATTTCTCACTATCTGCGTATTCTTTAACAAGTTTTAATAAGCTTTGATACTCCGCTTCAATGGCACGCTCTTGTGTATTTTTCTCTTGTAATTTTAACAGTATTGCTACAACTACTAACGCAAAGATACCGCCGATAAATACAAAAACGCCACGTGTCAATGCTTGTTCCGGCGCAATCGGCATGTTAATCGGTAACGCAAACGTTACAATGAAGAAAGTTGCTGAAGGACCAGGAATTTCTAAAGCACTGAATATGTAGTATGCTACAACAGTAACAAGCAGCAACAATATTCCAAACAGCAACGGTGTTGCAACTGTCAGTGTTCCAAATGTAATACATAACGCAAACCCGACAGCACACCACCATAAAATACGTAATTTAGATTTATCAGATCCGCCAAAGACATAAATATTAGCCAATGTCCCTGTCGCTATTAATAAACCAAATTGGAAGTAACCTAACAGATATCCTAACAGTAACGGTGTCAGCATCAATAAGCCTTGTCTTATTCCTTTACTGTAATTCACATTGTGTTTATTAAATTTAAATAGCGACTTGATATAGTGCGCCATACCATTTCTCCTTTCAAATATTAAAGTCATCTATCTTTTAACTTATCAGATGGTTATGTCCTATATGAAAATAAAAAACGCCAGAACATAATACCCGCGTATTATATCCTGACGTTAGGATGTTGTTTCGCTTATTCTGCCATTCTGATTTCTTCATCGATATTTTCGTAATCAATATCTGCTTCTAAGAATGCTTCATCTTTAGTTGGGAAGTGTTGCTCGAACGTTTCTGCATCAGAAATTTCTACACTGCCTCGTTCTAATTCAAAGCCTAAAATATGGCCGCCTACTGTACGGTCTTGGTCCACGAAATGTAAATGGAAACCTGCTGAACCAACACCATGGAACAGTTCAGGTGTGAAGAAACCGACGATTGTGCCATTTAAATAATCATAATGGTGTTCTGGTTGACGATTCACTGATTCCATTAATCGCGTATATGGCGGCTCTTGTTTCGGCATCATACGTACATGGACATGATTGAAACTGCCTGTGATACGGATTGCTGAGAATAAGTTGCGGCTCTTCATGCGTTCCATAATTTGATCGTACAATTCATCTTGAGTTGTAACATTCAACACTTCAAATGCCTGTGTAGGGTCAAATTTCGTAATGGTCGCAAACGGCAACATCTCATGACCGTCTAAGTGTTTGAAACCGCCGTATTCATCTGCGTGATAAGCGTTACCGTTAATAAAAATGACTTCACCGTCGCAACCTGTCAATGTACCGATGCCCATATCTCCTTGTTCAAGCATCTCATCTACAGATACTGTGCCTTGAAGCATTCCAGCCATTAACGTCGCCAAAGTTCCATGTTGGTAAATCATACTCTTCATTCTCCTTACTGATTTGACATGACAGACATCTTTATGTCTTTGTCTATTTATGTCCTATTATAGCACTAAAGTCATGCCCTGCCTTATTTGTTGCTTAATTTTCTGTGAGTGTTTCTTGGTTATCAAAGACAATAATTTCTGGCTCATCTAGACAAAGTTGTACGATTTCTTGCCAATACACTTGGAAATGATCAGATTTCTTATGATTTTCGAAGCCTTCTTCACAACTCCATTGTTCAATAATCGCAAAGGCATTTGGGATATTCGCATTTTCATAATGTTCATAGCTAATATTTGATGCTTCAGCTTGTGATGCTGCGACTAATTATCCCATTAATTGTGTATATTTATCATAATTCATATCGTTGACTTTTGTTTTAACAATTACTGTAATCATATTTTCCCTCTCCAATTTCTATATTTTACCAGTACTTTCTTTCCCCTAAAATAATTCAACGAACCATAATAAAATTAAAAGGTCATGCTACGCTTGATAAGACCCTTTCTCTCATTCATCGTAACATGACCTGTATTTACTATCTTATTTTATACTTGTGCTTACATTTTAGAACGATTGACTACAAGCGGACTATCTGGTTTAACGAAGAACCACATTAATATAGCTATCGCAACCAAAATAATTAATGATTGTAATGTCCAAGTCCAACCGATCAAATCAGCTAAAATACCAGCGATTAATGGACTTAACATCGCACCGACGTTACCCCATAAGTTCATCCAACCTGAAACTGTACCTGAGAAGTTACGTCCGATGTCAGCAGCTGCTGCCCAGCTCATACCAGTAGTGACACCCATACCGCTTAAGCATACTGCTAACCAAGCGATATTCACTTCTAATACTTCACTGCGGATTGCGAATAATAAACCAATACTAAAGACAACCATACCTACAATCGCAATTGAACCACGAGCTACAAAACGTGATTTGCCAGCTTGTAAAATTCTATCTGAAATTGCACCAGCAATCATGATGCAAATAAACATCGCAAGCCATGGCACCCCTGCCAATAAGCCTAATGCTGTATATTTAACATGATATTGTTCCATTACGTAAGTCGGTAACCAAATTAAGAATAAACCAACAATAAATTGTACTACGAAATATTGAACTGCAATCGCATAGAAACTGAAATGTTTAAAGAATGCGCTCCATGGTGCAGATTGTTTTTCACCTGCATCAACCACATCACGACCTTGAATGATATAACGTTTTTCAGCATTGTTAACCATTTTATGTTGTTCAGGTAAGTCTTTTGCGATAATCACCCACAATAACGCAATCACAAAACCAACTGCCCCGAAGATATAGAATACGGCTTGCCAGTTAAATAAACTTACAATCCATACTGTCACGATCGGTGCGATAACCGGACCGAAATATGACCCTGCAAGTAACGCACTAGATGCACGCCCTTTTTCATTTTTAGTAAACCAATATGAGTTGAATACTGCGTTCGATGGATACATCGGCGCTTCCCCTACACCGAATAAGAAACGCACAGTATATAATAAACCGTGGTTCTTAACTAAACCAGTTAAAATCGTAAATGCACTCCACCAAATCAACGCAATCGTCAACATTTTTCGCGGTCCGAATTTTTCCGCAAGAATACCGGATGGGACTTGCATCATGGCATAGCCCGCTGAGAAGAATGTTGCTAATAAACCAAACTGAGCCTTCGTCATATGTAAATCTTCCATCATTGGTGCCGCAATTAAGGAGATGTTAGATCTGTCCATATAGGCAATAACCCCAATAATAAAGAACGCAAATGCGAAGAACCATCGTACGTTACTCTTTCTTTCACTCATAGATATCCCAACTTTCTGTGTTCAAAATACATTAGGTCATCATATGACCTAAGTTGTTCTAGTAAATATTACCACTATTTGAAACCGTTCACAATAACTTTTTTACAGAAATTTGAACACTATGAATGACACAATATTATTTTGTTATTTATAAAACACCTCGAATAAACCATGATTACGCCTGACTTTTACGATTTTTAAATTTGAACATGCTTATGCTGGATATATAAATAGATGTCATTTGATTCTATTTTTAGTACAATATAGCTTGGACACAAAACCACAGGTGTTCTTTAAAAAAATTAAAACATTATAAAACTTGTACATAAAAAGGAGTCATCACATTACCATGGAACAAATACTGACTGACTTTATTTCGCGTTGGGGATATCTCGCAATTTTTATTTTAATTCTTGCTGAGAATATCCTGCCTTTCGTGCCTTCAGAAATTGTGCTGACTTTCGCAGGTGTATTAGCCGCAAAATCACATATTTCTATTTGGCTGCTATTGATTATCGCAACAGTCGCTTCATTTATGGGGCTATTGATTCTGTATTACATCTGTAGCTTAGTTAATGAACAGAAACTTTACCGCTTCGTAGACAAATACGGTAAATGGATTAAACTTAAAGGTAAAGACGTTGAACGTGCCAACAATTGGTTTAAAAAATACGGTGCAATCGCAGTCTTTATCTGTCGCTTCGTTCCAGTCTTACGTGTATTGATCACTATTCCTGCAGGTGTCAATAAAATGAACATCGTCACATTTGCGACATTGTCATTAGTCGGCACAACAATTTGGAACTTCGGTTTAATCTATTTAGGTAAATCGTTAAGCGATAACTGGCACGATATTTTAAATGTAATGCATACATACTCATATATCATGTATGCTATTATCGCAATTGCGTTAGTATACTTTGCTTACCGTTACATTGCGAAACGCCGTCATAGACAAAACTAAACAATACGAAAACAAAGCACACTTCAAAAAAATGAAGTGTGCTTTATCTATTTGTTATGATTTATTTTGCTTTTTTAGAAATTCTGATTTTTAAACTTGTTCAAACCTATGAAGTAACCAAACAGCGCAAGTATTAGCGCAAAGACAAGGAAGATAGACATGCGTCCCAGTTCAAAACCAGTATGTTGCATGGCATCATTACCTGAGCCATACATATAACCGCCAATGATAAGTGTTACAGTGTTATACACGATATATGTAACTACTATAATTCCTGTGATAATCATTTGAATTATATTCGATTTATCTGCACCAACCACATAAGTACACGGATAAAACAATGACACTAACAAACAAATTCCTATCCCTAACATGATAGCTGACAAGGATTCCGTAATAGTACCGAAGCCTAATAGATATCTGCCTGCAAAAATAAACAGAACAATGGCTAACCCTAATCCAGCAGACAGAAAGTAATATGCATAATGTGCTTGTACAATTTCTTTGCGACTGACAGGTAATGTAATCGCATATTTATACCAACCCGCTGCTGCTTCATTTTTCAAATTATCAGTCGCAGCTGAAACAGAAAACATTAAAATGATTAAACTGATTAACGGTTGAACCCCTTCTAAATCCACAGCTGTGAACCCGATACCTAACAATAAACCGATACCTAGGTAGATCCACAATGCTTTCTGAGTTGAATAATACTGACTATAAATTAAACCCTTCATATGTCTTCACCTCTTAAGATTATTTTGTTGACTTGATCAATATACTCGATAGGTTCTAAATCAAAAGATAAAGTACGTTCATTTTTTAACACAATCGCTTGAACTTCACCTAAGTGGTGTTTTTTTGCTAACACATCTTCGTCTTCAAGTTTTTCAAATTCTGTTTCATCACATGTTAAACGTGCATAATTATTGAATAATGCTGCTTTGTCAATTTGCGTATAAACTTGGCCATGTCTCAGAAAAACTAACTTTGTCGCTAAGCGGTCAATATCTTCCGCAATATGAGATGTCATCAACACACCACGATTGCTATCATGTACGAACTTTTCAATTTCATCTTGAATCTCATCACGACTTGTTGCGTCCAATCCTGCTGTCGCTTCGTCTAAAATCAATAATCGACTTTTGTGTGACAATGCGACTGCCATAGAGAGTTTCATAGACATACCTCTTGAAAAGAATTTAACTGCCTGTTTTTCTGGCAGTTCAAAACGCTGGATATAATCATTAAACAAAGTACTGTCAAAATGGCGGAACACCTTTTGAAACATACGATTCAACTTATCAACGGTCATATTTTTAGTGAAACTCATGGAATCAAATACAACACTTATGTCATTTTTGTAAGCTGTATCTTCAGGTGAGACACGTTGACCGAAAAAATAGATTTCTCCGCTAGTTAAAGGATAATCTCCCACAATCATACGAATTAACGTTGATTTGCCTGAACCATTTTTGCCGATTAAAGCGACAATTTCACCTGGATCAACTTGAAAGGAGACATCATTGATGGAGAAGCGGCTATTAGAAAACTGTTTCGTTAAATGATGTACTGATAATAATGGTGTCATAAGACCTCCTGATATTTTTATTTTAACATAGCTGATTCAAATATTTAGTTTATTTCTCTATTCTCCCTCTTTCTAATCCAACCACACATTATTTTTTCAGTTTTTTAAAACGTCACCATTGAAAAATTGTTAAAAAAGTACAATAATCAAATGTAAGCGCTATTATTATTAAACCCAGGAGGCACAAATGATTACCAACGAACGTGAACTTAAAAATAAGTATTTCGATTTACTTGCAGAGAAATTCAACCATGAAGAACAACTTGCATCAGAAATTATCAGTCTAGAATCTATTTTAGAATTACCAAAAGGTACAGAACACTTTGTCAGTGACTTACATGGAGAATATGAATCTTTCCAACATGTCTTACGTAACGGTTCAGGCAATGTTCGTACGAAAGTCAACGACATCTTCAAAGATAAAATGTCGAACCAAGAAATCAGCGATTTCACTGCTTTAATTTATTATCCAGAAGATAAATTAAGAATGGTTAAAAGCAGCTTCGAAACAAAAGAGCCATTAAACCGTTGGTATGAAACACGTATTGACCAAATGATTCAAATGGTTCAATATTCCGCTTCAAAATATACACGTTCTAAATTACGTAAAGCATTACCTAAAAAGTTTGTTTATATTGTCGAAGAGTTACTTTATAAAACCAACGAACTTGAGAATAAAACACCTTACTACAATACGTTGATGCGTCAAATCATCGAAACTCAACAAGCAGACGATTTAATTATCGGTTTATCTTACACAATTCAACGTCTAGTCGTAGATCACTTACATGTTGTCGGTGATATTTATGATCGTGGTCCTGAACCTGAAAAAATTGTAGAAACATTAATCAACTATCATTCTGTTGATATCCAATGGGGCAACCACGATGCGATTTGGATTGGTGCCTATGCCGGTTCTCGTGTCTGCCTAGCTAACATCTTACGTATTTGTGCACGTTACGATAACTTGAATATCGTTGAAGATGCTTACGGTATCAACTTACGCCCATTATTAAACTTAGCTGAAAAATACTATGGTGATAACCCAGCTTTCCGTCCAAAATTACGTTCTGATTCTAACTTATCTGAACAAGAACAACTTCAAATCACTAAAATTCATCAAGCCATTGCGATGATTCAATTCAAATTAGAAATGCCGATTATCAAACGTCGTCCTTCTTTCGAAATGGAAGAACGCTTAGTCTTAGAACATGTTGACTATGATAACTTAACGTATATATTACATGGCCAAACACATGAATTAACAGATACATGTTTCGTGACAGTAGATCCAGAAGATCCAGCTAAATTATTACCAGAAGAACAAGAAGTCATTGATAAATTATTAGTTTCTGTACAAGAATCAGAAAAGCTTAAACGTCATATGACATTCTTAATGGATAAAGGTTCACTTTACTTACCTTACAACGGTAATTTATTAATTCACGGCTGTATCCCGATTGATGAACATGGCAATATGGAAGGCATGGAAATTGATGGCACATTCTATGCTGGCCGTCCATTATTAGACCAATTCGAAATGTATATGCGTAAAGCATTCCGAAATAAAGATATTACCGATGATTTAGCAACTGACTTAGTTTGGTATTTATGGACAGGTAAATATTCTTCATTATTCGGAAAACGTGCCATGACAACATTCGAACGTTATTTCATTAAAGATAAAGCAACTCATAAAGAAGAAAAGAACCCATATTATTCACTACGTGAAGACCCTAAAGTTGTAGGCAAACTCTTAGAAGACTTTGATTTAGATCCTGAACAAGGTCATATCATTAACGGGCATACACCAGTCAAAGAAATTGATGGTGAAGATCCGATTAAAGCCGACGGTAAAATGATCGTCATTGATGGCGGCTTCTCTAAAGTGTATCAATCTACAACAGGTATTGCGGGTTATACGTTACTGTACAACTCTTATGGTATGCAGCTAGTGGCACACCAACACTTCAACACGAAAGAAAACGTATTACGTTACGGTGCAGATGAATTATCTACAAAACGTCTTGTCGATAAAGAACTTCAACGTAAACGTATCCGCGATACGAACACAGGACAATTCATCAAAGAAGAAATCCGCAACTTAAAAGAACTTATGTCTCATCGCTATACAGATTAATAACCATAAAGAAAAGCAGAAGGTTGACTGATTAAACGTCACCTTCTGCTTTTTTTGTGGTTATATCTTATTTTTATAGCTTGTGATTTGTCTCGTGTACTAGGATTTAAGATAATGTATTGAACTCCAATGTAAAGTTTAAATGATACTCTGCATCATCCATACGATAACGTTCTGGTAATTCCGGTCCACAACTGTTTGTACCGATACCACTTTGACCGACATCGATATTAACATATGTGTAACCATCTAAGTGTAATTGATCCGCATGTTCTACTGTTGTAAGTTGCGCATCTGAATAAGGTTTCGCATTGAAACTGAATGGTGTTTCAGCGTTAAACGCAACTTGTGTTGTTGTATTGTTTAATGTCACATGTGTTGTATTATTGTGACTGCCGTCTTCTTGCGGTCTGATATGCGGCCAGAAATTATCATTGACTGTAGAAACAAAGTAACCTAAATGACTCGCAAGCTGCTTATCTTCATAACTGCTGAAGGGTCCATGACCATAGTATGCTAATTTTTGATAGTCATTTGATAACTTGAATTCTAAGCCAAGTCTCGGTAAGAACGGCATACGCGCATTCTTCTCAAGTTCTAAATCCGCTTCAATCTTACCATCCGCATGCACTAACCAAGTTAAAGTACCTGTTAAGATTTTCGGCACACGTTTATGCACAATACTGATTTGGAATTGAATACTTACGCCGCCTTCAGATTCGACAATCGAATAATCATATACACGCGTATGCGCATGTTCGTAACCCATTTCTTCCCATTGCTTACGAATATTAATGTCGTTATCTGTTGGTGCACGCCAAATGCGGATTGCAGTAGGTTCATGTAGCACGAGCTTACCTGCTTGTGTAACGTGCGTTAATGAAGCAGTTTGTGTATCAAACGCATAATCACTATCTTCTCCTGTAATGTGAATAGTATGTGCTGTATCATCCACTGAAACTTGATAAGCAGATTCATGCTCTGTTACTGTTTCAAATTCCAAACGTTCTTGAACGATTTGATCATGACCTAAAATTGTTTGATCTTTAAGTGAAATATACTCTACTAAAATATCACTGATTTGGTTTAAAATCGCTTCATCAATAAACGTCTGCAGTTCCACAGAAATTTCAGTATGCGGTTCAAATCCTGTTAAATCTGCATACTCTTCATATTGTTCACCTGATAATGTCGTAATCGTAAAACGTAATTGCAAGACTTCATTTGCATCAATAAAATCGAGACGATTATAAAACGTTAACGTCTGTTTATCATAATGAGATAAAATCACCGGACGATTCACTTGTTGGAATTCATAATAACCTTCGTGCGGCGTTCTATCTGGCGACACGATACCATCTACACAGAAGTTGCCGTCATGTAAATCTTCTCCGAAATCTCCGCCATAACGAAAGACTGGTTGCGCTTCATCTTGACTGATATTTACTGCGTGGTCGCACCATTCCCAAACAAACGCACCAATAAAGCTTGGATACGCTTCTAATAATTCATGATATTCTAAAAGACCACCTGGTGAATTCCCCATCGCATGTGCATACTCGCATAAGATAAAGGGTTGTGTAATATTTTGATTATCTAAATAACGCTCTTTAATTTCTTCAGGTGACGGATACATACGACTGATCATATCTAGTTTAGAGAAATCTTCCCCACTTTCTGCGTAAAAGGCACTTTCATAATGGACTGGACGTGTTGCATCTAAATCCTTCGCAAGTTCAGCTGCTTTCTCAATATTGACACCATATCCAGATTCATTACCTAATGACCACATAATAATAGATGAGAAGTTGCGTAGCGGCACAATAGACGCTTCAATACGATCTAAAATCGGTGCTTCGTATTGCGGATCATCTGCGATAATATTAAAGTCTTTAGTATTTTCATCTCCATAAAACAGCACTACGCCATGTGTTTCTAAATCCGCTTCACTCATCACATAGAACCCGTATTCATCAGCTAACTCATAGAAGCGAGACGCTTTCGGATAGTGTGCTGTACGAATCGCATTAAAGTTGGCTTGTTTCATTAATGTCAAATCTTCATGCATTTGCGCTTCAGTTAAGACATATCCCGTTTCCGGGTTGCTGTCGTGATAGTTAGCCCCACGCAATTTCACAGATTTACCATTAATCCATAACTGTTGATCTTTAATTTCAACTTCACGTAAACCGACCTGTTCAGTGATAACTTCATCCGCAGTTGTGATGACTAGCGTATAAAGGTAAGGTGTTTCAGCACTCCAAAAAGCAGCATCTTCTACATTTAATACTAAAACATCTTCATTTCTCCCTTTTTGTTCAGTAATGACGCCACCTTCTTGATCAAGCAGCGCTACTGTATAATCAGGTTTACCATTTACTTGCGTCACATCTAAATGGACTGCACCTGTTTGTACAGCTGTATCGACTGTCGTTTGAATCGTATAATCTTCAATACGATTGTTAGGACGTTCTACAATATACACATCTCTGAAGATACCTGAATGTCTAAACATATCTTGATCTTCAAAATACGTACCATCTGAATATTTAACGACTAATACTTGAATCGTATTGTCCCCTTCTTGAACAAAAGATGTGACATCAAAACGTGACGCACTGCGTGAAACTTGGCTGTAGCCTACAAATGTATTATTGATCCATACATAATACGCACTGCTGACACCGTCAAAGTTCAACACAAATTGATGGTCATTATCATAGATAGAATCGATGGTAAAGTTGCGTTCATAATAACCACATGGATTATCTTCTGGTACATACGGCGGATCAAATGGGATTGGATATTTAATATTGACATATTGTGTTTGGTCAAATCCATGTAAATTCCACACAGAAGGTACTGGTAAAGTTTGTGTCACTTTATGACGGCTTGCTTCAAACTCTGCCACACTGTTGAAGAAACCGAAGTTCCAGTCACCAGATAATTGTGTTACAGAAGTATTGTGTTGTTGCGGCTTTGGGATAAAATAAGCGGCATAAGGTAATGTATTAACATGTAATTGTTCTAAGTTATAGTGTAAATCTAATTTCAAGGTATGACCCTCCTAAGTATTTTTCAAAAATTATATAATTTTGTTAAATATACGTGTTATAATGGCTCTATCATAGAGAGAAAGAGAGTGAGACAAGTGCAAGTCTTTTGGACAAAACTTAAAAAAACAAGCTACGAAGCCCAAGTTGATGAATGCGGCAAAGAAAACTTATACGTAGGTAACGGCTATGAATATGAAGTCACTAAACCTGCTGTCTTGCATATCGTGACACAAGGAACCGGCACCTTTACTGTGAATGATACGACTTACCATTTAAAGAAAGGTGATGTCTTCTTATTGCTCAAAGGCATGCATGTCAAATATCATGCGACAGGAGAAACACCTTGGCATTATATGTGGGTCGGCTTCAGCGGCACGCATGCCATCAGCTTTATTACACGTACTTCTTTATCAGATGAATTCGTCCTCTTAAATCAAAACACTGAAACACTGTTTAAATTAATCTTTAAAATCTGCATTCTGGCAAACAGCCATACCCCTGAGGACACCCACGATATCTTACTAAAGATAAGACTATTTGAATTGTTATATTTCCTAACACAACAAAACCAAAAAGAAATTGTAATTCCTGATCAACGTGAAGCAACAGATTTAAAAGATGCTTTAGAATATTTCAATGACAACTTCAAAAGCAAAGATACTACTGTTGATAATGCTGCTCAAGTCGCAAACATGAGCCGTAGTCAGCTCTATAAACGTTTCAAAAAGCAATTTGGCGCTTCACCAAGTAGATATCTCACCGATCTTCGTATGGCTTTTGCGGCTGAGCAGCTGAAATTCACAAATAAAACTGTGCAAGCCATTGCAGATGAACTTAATTATGATGTGTCACTTGCTTTCTCCAAGGCTTTCTCTAAGTACTTTAACTGTCCACCTACGCAATACCGCAAAAATTATAAGGCCAGAAAAGCATTGCAATCTGAATAAATGAAACTATCAAGCAGCTACTTTTTTGTTGCTGTAAAACAAAAGCAGTGGATAGAGTTATGAATGAAGGCTCTAACACTGCTTATTGTATTGTTACAGTTTTTCTTCTTTATGAATCGGCGGACGTCCTTCTCTTTTACGTTTAAATTCAAGTGTTTGTTGAATATCACGTAAGAAATCGCCTTTTAAGTTGAAGGCTTTATGATATAAAATACTACAAATGATGATAAAGAAGATTGGTACTCCAATCATACCGATTCTGATACCCCAGATTGTATCTGTTGTTTGTTCAACATTTGGCACATAACCAATCATTGATAAACCGACACCGACACTTAATCCCGCAAATGCTTGTGCTAATTTTACTAAGAATGTTTGTGTTGATGTGATGACACTTTCGTTACGTTGACCGAATTTCACTTCACTGTAGTCGATTACGTCAGCTAATGCGACTGTGTTGATTCCGACAAGTGTACCTGTACCGAAGCGGATACATGCACCGCCAATAATTACCCAGATTGCTGCGTGCGGCGCAATAAAGCCCGCAAGCAAGATAACTACTAAACCAATAATAATTCCAAATACAGCGTAGTTGAATACTGCACTACGTCCGACTTTCTTAACTAAGTATGGGAAAATCAATAATGACCCCATTTCCATAATAATCATTGTGTTAAAGACAGAGAATAAGCTTTCTACGCCTGCCACATATTTAAAGTAATACAAGATAATTGCGTTAAACATTTGTCCACATAAGTTGAATGCTAAGATTACACCAATTACCGCAAGCAACTCTTTGTTTTTAAAGAGAATACGCCAAATATCTTTAAAACGGACTTTAATTGCGTTTTGTCTTTCAATTTCAGTGTCTTCATGAACGAAGAATACTGTAATACCGATAGTAATGATAAATGTAATACTACAGATGATTGCAAGCGCAAAAATACCTGCACCTCTGAACGGTTGACCTAAGAAATCGTCTAATTTATGGATGAATATTAAACCGAAGCTTCCGATCACAAAAGCCGCAAAGCTCGCAAAGAAACGTGGGACCACCGCAACTTCTTCACGTTCACGTGGGTTATTCGTTAAGTTTGGCAACCAAGACCAGTATGGGATGTCCATAATGGTATAAGTCATACCCCATATGATGTACATGATTGAGATGTAAATGTACATGCCGTTGCCTGCGAAATCAAAGTTTGTGAAGAGTAATACTGTGATGACAGCGTTAATTAATGTACCGATAACGAGCCATGTTTTGAATTTGCCGAAGCGGTTGTGTGTATTATCAACAATCATGCCCATAATCGGGTCGTTAATCGCATCCCAAATACGTGCTGCGAAGAACAACACTCCGACGAATGCGGGTGAGAGTCCAACAATGTCCGTAATATAGAACATTAAAAACAAACTGACAATATTAAAAATGGCGTCCTTTCCTACTGTTCCGAATCCAAATGCATACTTTTCAAAGCGCGTTAATTTTCTTTCCAATCCTTTCACCTCTATCTATAGATTGTTATTTCTGGTGTTGTCTTTGTACCTTCAAATAATTAATTTTCTATTCATGTAAACGTTATCATTTTTCTGAAAACAATAGAATATCCAAATCTTTCTTTTATATATCCAAATGTTTCGAAGTTAAAATATTTATGGCACTTTGCACCTTTAAAAATTAATTCCTCATCTTGTTATTATCATTATTCAAACGAAAAAAACTCCTGTCACTTACTCTAAATAAGTAAGCACAGGAGTTCTTTTATATAACTGATATTATAATTTCAATGGTTTAAGATTTTGCGTTAAAGCTTCGCGTCTATCTTCGTATTGTGGCGGTAATTGAAGATGTTGACCTAATTGATCTTTCGGCTCATCTACCGCAAAACCTGGACCATCTGTCGCCATTTCAAATACGATGTCACCTTTTTCTTTGAAGTAAATCGCTTTGAAGTAGTTACGGTCTTTAACTTCTGTCACAAAATAACCATGGTCTTCCATGTGTTTTTGCCATTCTAAATGTTCTGCTTCTGTTGGGATAGACCAAGCCACATGATGCACTGTACCTACACCGAATAAACCTTTTGGCAATGGTTGTGCAGACATAATGATTTGGTGTTTTTCTTCGCCCTCTGTTTCTAAGTGGATTTTAGAAGGGTTTTCGCTAACAACACTTAATCCCATATCATCAACTAATGTACTGCGAGTACCTGCTGGTTCTGCAGATAATAGTTCTGTACCGTGGAAACCTATAATAGCATTATCTTCAGCTTCTTCTTGTCCTTCTACTAATGCTAAAGCTAGTCCATGCACATCATTAAATTCTAATGTTGCTTCGTCGAACAAACCAGAAATTTTAGTTTCAATACCTTGTTCATTTAAATGTGCTTCCCAAGCATCCATTGAGCCTTTAGGAATTCTGAATGCGATACGTCCAACTTGTCCGCTTCCCACTCGACCTTTATGTTGATTTGGCCAGTTAAAGAATGTCATTACCATACGTTTGTCGTCATCTTGTCTTGAGAAGTATAAGTGATAAACACCTGGGTCATCGAAGTTTACTGTTTGTTTAATCAATTGTAAGCCAAGTACATTACGATAAAAGTCTAAGTTCTCTTGTGCGTCACCTACAATTGCTGAAATATGATGTATGCGTTTAATATTTTCCATATATGGAAACCTCCTTTATTCAGTATAATTATTATACTTACTTTGTTAAACTGATTATAACACCAGTATAATTTTTATACCAGTATTTTGTTTCATGTAAATAAAAAAATACGCACTTCCGATTTAACCGGAAATGCGTATCATAAACGTTAATCACATTAGTTGTCTAAAGCTTTTTTCAGTGACTCGATGTTTTTCTTCATTAATGATTGATAAGTAACATCTTTATCTTTTGATTCATCTTTTGTTAAAACTGATAAGTTATGGAATGGTAATGGTTTCGTGTTAGTTTCTTTTCTGATGATATCTGTCACTTTAGAAGTGATGTTTTGCTCGTATAATACATATGGTTGTTTTTCTTTCTTGATATCAGAAACGATAGCCATTAATTCTTTTTGTGTTGGTTCATCGTTGTTCATGCCGTTAATACCTTCTTGTTCGAAGTCATAACGTTTAGCTAAGTAAGCTAATGAATCGTGAGAGATAATCACTTTGTCGCGTTTTTTGTTTTTAGAAACGTCTTTTAATTCTTTATCTACATCTGAGATGTCTTGAACTAATTTTTTGTAGTTCTTTTCGTAGTAATCTTTGTGATCAGGGTCTTTTTTCACAAATTCATCTTTGATTTCTTTCGCAAATGTTTTATCTGCTACTGGATCTAACCAAATATGTGGATCGTATTTGCCGTGGTGATGATGGTGTTCTTCGTGATCACCATGCTCTTCATGTTCACCGTGTTCTTCATGATCACCGTGTTCGTGGTGTTCACCTTCTTCGTGGTCACCATGTTCATGTTCGTGTTCATGCTCATGTTCTTCACCAGGAAGAATCGCGTTTTTGTCTAAGCCTTTTGTTAACTCAAGCACTTTCTTGTTGTCTTTAATTGTTTTCGCAATTTTACCCGCTGCTGGGTCCATTTCTTTGTCTGTATAAATAAATAAGTCGCCTTTAGAAATGTTCATGATTTCTTTTTGTGTTGGTTCAAAACTATGTAAGTCTGTACCTGGTGGGTAAATTGATTTCACATCTGCATATTTACCGCCGATTTGATCCGCAAAACTTTGGAATGCGAATACAGTTGTGTTAACTTTCATCTTATTGCTTTCGCTGTACTTAGCATCTTTACTGTCTTTATTACCGCTGTCTTTGCTGCTGTCACCATTACCGCAAGCTGCTAATACAACTGTTAAGACTAAAGATAACATTATGAAAAGTGTCTTTTTCATCTTAAAAGGTCCCTCCAAATCGTAATCATTATGTTTTAAACTATACCCTTAAATACACTAAATTGCAATGGTATTCATGAAATCTTTTAGATTCTCAGAATTCTGAAATTTTCAACCTAATATTTTATAATTAAAAAACAGTTAGGTTCACTATTCATATACACATTAAAGAGAAAAGTACTCTTTTTAATTTGACGTTAATTATTTTGTAAATTTATAAATTAAAGAAAACGCTTACATTAAAGAAAACATATAATTTTTGTAATAACCCTTGTTTCTGACCCGCTTTGTTTTGTACCATTTAGATAGGAGTAACATTAAATAGATAAAGGGGATTATGACTATGACAGATTTAAAGCAAGGCGACCATAAGTTCTTTATTGGGGAAGAAAGTTCACCGAGCGCCATCATTGAATTCAGAGATGAGCAAGAAAATGTGATTGATATTTTCCATACTGCTGTCAGTGATGAATTAGGCGGCCAAGGTATCGGAACGAAACTCGTTGAAAAAGTAGTAGATTACGCGAATGCAAATCAACTTAAAATCACTGCGAGCTGTTCATTCGCAAGACGTGTGATTGAACAATTCCCAGAGTTTAAACTATTCTTAGCTGGTAAGGAATAACACTTACATAAACTAAAGAGAAGCACCTAAAGTTCAAACGGCTTTAGGTGCTTCTTTTGTTACGCTTATTCTTTTATCCATTTTGCAGCAAATACATATTATAATAAATGCCTTTTTGCGCAAGTAATTCTTCATGGGTACCCCGTTCGACTATCGCACCTTGATTTAACACTAAAATTTGATTTGCATCTTGAATCGTCGACAATCGATGTGCAATTGCGAGCGTTGTACGTCCCTTACGCATATCTTTCAATGAGTTTTGTATTTGCTCTTCTGTTTCAGAATCAATAAAAGCAGTTGCTTCATCTAAAATAAGAATTTTAGGATCAATTGCCATCGTTCTCGCAAATGCGATTAATTGACGTTCACCACTAGAGAATGCACTACCCTTCTCTATTACTTTATGCTCATGTTGATCTGGCAGTTGTTCAATAAAACGATCTGCATGCACAAATTCTGCAGCAGCTTTTGCTTGTTCGAATGTCATTGTTGGGTGATATAAACGTATATTAGATAAAACTGTTCCATAGAATATAAACGGATCCTGCAGAACTAGCCCTACTTTTTGTTTCAATTCTTGCTTTGGAATTGATTTGATAGATTGACCATCTATTAAAATTTCACCTTGATGAAATTCATAAAAGCGCATAAATAAATTAATAATCGTACTTTTACCAGAACCTGTATGGCCTACAAGCGCTATTGTTTCACCAGGATTAGCAGTAAATGTAATATGTTTTAATACATTGTGTTCTCCATCATAACTGAAGGTTACATCTTTAAATTCAATTTTACCTTCTGTGATATGGTGGTCAGCGATTTCATTTTGTTTAGGTTCTAATGTGTCGTTATCTAGTAATGTAAAGACACGGTTAGCTGCAACAATAGCTTGTTGGAATATATTCAAATTTTGACTGACTTGGTTAATAGGTTCGAAGAAGCGCTGCATATATTGTACGAACGCATAAACAACCCCTGCCGTCACAGTAGAAGAAAAACTTAATAATCCGAAATAACTTAGTATCATCACTGTCGCAAAGATACTTAACATACCGATGGCTGGACGTAATAATAGACCATCTAGGCGAATCGTTTTCAAGTTATATTGATAGTGCTCTTCGTTAATTTCATCAAATTCTTTTTGTAGTCTGCGTTCTTGGTTAAAGACTTGAATCATACGGATACCTTCAATAGATTCGGCAAGTTTCGCGTTCAAATCAGATAACCGTTGACGTGCTTGCGCAAAGAATATTGAAGCATATTTACGATATAAAGCTAAAATAATGATAATAATCGGCATAAAACATAAAGCCATTAACGCAAGTCTGACATCTAGAATAAACATCATAATAAAACTTGAAATGACTGTAAATAATGCCATCATAAAGGAAGAAAACACCCCGACAAACATGTTGACGATGGCTTCTGTGTCATTCGTTAATCGTGACACGATACTTCCACTTGGCACCTCATCAAAATACTTCATGCCGAGTTCGCCCATTTTATCAAACGCATCAATGCGTAATTGTTGGATAATTTTAAATGCGAAGTTTTGGAACATATAAATGTTAATATATGTTGTTATCGCACCAATCAATTCAATGCCGATAAAGATAACAATCATCCAAATAATTTCATGTTGTGGAAAGTGTCTTGGTGTTAAGTAATCATCAATAAACACTTTCACAATATAAGGCACCGCCACACCTGCTGCTGTGGAAATCCCAAGCATCACAAAGGCAGCTAAAATCAACCATTTAAACGGGAAGGTATAACGCATCAAGCGCATTAATGTATGCCACTGATCACGCGCACTGAGTTGATTATCACCATGCATTTTCTGTCTTCTAGCCATGATAATCACCCTCCTCTTCATGTGCCGCTTCATCTAACTTTTTAGTTAATTGGTCGCGTAATTGTTGTGACTGATAAGTTTTCGCATACCAACCTTGATTGCGCATCAATTGTTCATGTGTCCCTTGTTCTGCCACTGTACCTTCATCCATCACGATAATTAAATCCGCATGACTCACTGCACTCATACGATGTGCAGTAATAATATTCGTTTTGCCTTGTCTTTGGTCTCTCATATTGTTAAGAATATGTTCTTCTGTATCTGCATCAACTGCTGACAAAGAGTCATCAAACATCAAGACAGGCGGATCCGAAATGACTGCACGTGCGATAGAAACACGTTGTTTTTGACCTCCTGATAATGAAACACCACGTTCTCCAACAATCGTGTCATACCCTTGAGGAAAATTTAAAATATCATGATGAACATAGCTGGTCTCAGCTGCTTGTTGAATTTGTTGTTTTGTACTATTCGGTGCCGCAAAAGCAATATTTTCTCGGATAGTTGTAGAGAATAAGAAGTTGTCTTGCGGTACATAACCAAACATCGCACGTAAATGTTGTATTTCATAATCACGGATTGGAATACCGCCATAAGTAATATCTTCAGGACGTTGCGTATCAAATTCGCGTACTAACAATCGTAATAGCGTACTCTTTCCTGAACTTGTACGCCCAACTATACCGACAGTCATACCTTCTTCAATAGTAAAGTGTACATCTCTTAACGAAGGATGTTCACTGCCCGGGAAAGTAAAAGATTTAATTTGATAAGTGATGGGTCCTGATGGATAACCATTTACTTTATAAGTTAAATCTATTTCATTTTCTGTGTCTAAAATACCACTAATTCTTTCATAGGATGCATGACCTCTTTGAATAATATTAAAGAAGAAACCTAACGCAAGTAACGGCCACACTAACATACCGAGATACGTTGTTGCGGTAATTAACTGACCCAACGTAATTGTATGATTGAAAATCATAAATGTACCAAACACTAATGCGAGGAAGTAACTTGTACCAATCACTAACATAATCGTTGGACTGAATAAGGCATCAATTTGCGCAACTTTTAAATTTTTTCGAACCACATCATCACTGATAGTTTTAAAGTCCTTTTGGTCACTTTTTTCATAACCCATTGTTTTAGTAACTTTAATACCAGCAATACTTTCTTGTGTCTTATCATTTAAACGACTGAATGCCGCTTGTGCTTTTTTAAAGCCTTTGCTCATCAAACGACCATAATAACTTGTTAATAAGACTAAAATAGGTAAAGGCAGCATAATTATCAACGTCAATTTCCAGTTGATTGTCAGTGCCATCGTAATTAAAATTGATGTTCCTGTAATTAAAGAGTCGCCAATCATTAACACCCCTGGACCTGCGGCACCTTGAACAGCATTAATATCATTGGTCGCATGGGCCATCAAGTCACCTGTTCGACGTCTTTGGAAGAAAGATGGACTCATAGAAGTATATTTCTCATATAAACGGTTACGTAAAATCTTCCCTAGCTTATTACTTGTTCCAAAAATCAGAACACGCCAAGAGTAGCGTAGAATATAAATCATCACTGCCGCAAAAGCAAGTATCATCATATAAGTAAATAGCTGCCTTCCCGTTAAACGATCAGCCGCAATTGCATCAATCGTTTTACCGATGATTTGTGGCGGAATAAGCTGAAATAATGCGATAAAGAGTAATACTAATAGCCCGCCAATATACTTCAACTTCTCTTGTTTAAAAAACCAGCTTAAATGCATAAACACTTTCATCTCATCACTTCCTCCTTTCTTTTATCTTTTTATTTATCAACAGCATTTTAATTAACTCTTGTTTGTGCATCTCCTGTTTCTAACACTTCCATAGTACTGTTCAATCCGCCTTCAGCAAGATTTTTTACAGCTTCGTGTGTAAAGAATGCGATGTGAGGAGAAGCTAACACATCATTACGTTCAATCAACTCTAATAAGGTTTCATCTTGAACCTCTTTATTTGAAAAATCTCTTCGGAAATATTGCGCCTCATTTTCATACGTATCGATAACAGCACCCGCTACTTTACCACTATTCAATGCATCTAGCAAAGCTTGTGTCTCAACAACCATACCACGTGCGCAGTTAACGAAGATCACACCATCTTTCAACTGATTAAATGTTGCTTGATTAAACATATGGTACGTCTCTTTATTTCCCGGGACATGAAGTGAAACGATATCTGCTTGTGCGATTGCCTCTTCTAACGAATCTTTAAATTCAACAATATTTTCTAATTTCGGCTTATCTTCGATATCGTAACCAACGACTTTACAACCGAAATTTGAGAACAATTGCGCTGAAATACTGCCGATGCGTCCTACACCGATAATCGCTACGGTTAAATCTTTGACAGGACGTGAAATCAATGGTGCATCCCATACAAAGTTATGATTCTCCATACGTTGTTTGATAAGTGGCAACTGTCTCACAAAATACAAAGCGCCTGTGACTGCATATTCAGCAATAGAACTTGGTGAATAGCTGGGTACTGTTGTAATGATTAAATTATGTGCTTTGGCTTCTTCTAAGTCATACATATCGAATCCAGCACTGCGTTGTGCAATTTGTTTAATACCATAGCTTTCTATTTTACTATAAATCTCAGGATTGAATGGTCCATTATGAGATAATGATAAGCCATCATATCCTTTTACTTGTTCAATATTGTCCATAGTTAAAGGATTGCTTTCATAATCCACTTCTACTTGGTGATCTGCTGACCAATTTTTAATTGCGTCAATTTCATAAGGTGCGACATCAAACATTTTTATTCTTACCATCTAAAACTCCCCTTTAATATGTATTACATCTTTATAAATCAAGAATATAGGTAATATTATAGCATTGAAACAAAGGTAAGAAACACAAGATTCAGACAATTAAAATAAAAAGACTCAAGCTGTTAAAGCTCAAGTCTTTCCTAAATAACTATTCAAGCCATTCAATGACATCTTCATATGCTTGACGAGTTTTGGCACGTTTCGGATCTTCTGCACGATAACCGAAAGCTACCATAACGGATGGTAAGAACTCATCTTCATTCATAATTCCTTCATCAGAAAGCAATTGTGTGACTTCTTTCATACTGAAACCTTCAATTGGACAAGAGTCTACACCTAAAAATGCGGCTACTGACATCATATTACCTAAGGCAATGTATGTTTGTTTACTTGCCCAGTCCCATAATGAACGTTCACTTTCATATAAATCCAAGCTATCATTTTGGAACATTTCATAACGTTTATTCATATCTTCTAATACATCATCTGGTACATTTTTTATTTTTTTCATAATATGTGTTAAATATTCTGTACCCGGACGTACGTTTTTACGCGCAAGTAAAATCACAAAGTGTGAGGCTGTATCTAATTGGCCTTGTGCACCCCAAGATACTTTTTTTAATTTTTGACGTAAGTCTTCATTTTGAACGACTAAAAAACACCATGGTTCCGCACCGATTGAGCTTGGTGAAAGACGCCCAGCTTCAATAATGGTATGGAAATCTTCCGCATTCACTTTTTTGTCTGGATTAAAACGTTTTGTCGCATGTCTAAAATTAAATGCTTGTAAAATTTGATCGCGTATTGCTTGTTGTTCCATTACTATTTTCGCTCCTCATCTTATGTAGTCACCTATAGTATAGTGAACCTACCAAGGAGTCTAAAGGAAAATGCTTGTGGTTACTGTTTTTGAAGTCTTTCAACAAATGCCACATATTCATCAGCATTTTCTGCGAGAGTCGCAAAATTATCGATGTCATCCGTTTGGTAAATCGCATGAATGCCAAAGAAATGGCCACCGATTAAATTAACAACACCTTTTAATGGATTACAAATTTCGTCAATCGTATACCCTATCGGTCCATCTTCTTTATAATGTGCTTTTGGTTGGCCGCATGAAATGGCTAATGCGAAATGTTTTCCTTTTAAAGCGTCACCGCCATCAAACGCAAAACCATGTGTATAGACTTCATCGAACCATTGCTGTAAAAGTGGCGGATAACTCATCCAAAACATGGGATATTGAAAGATAATATAATCATGTTTCTGTAATAACGCTTGCTCATGTTCAACATCAATGTTTCCATCTGGATAAGTTTGATACAAGTCATGTACCGTCACTAAATCAGAACGATCTTCTAATGTTTTCTTCCATACTTGATTAACGTCGCCTTCTTGAATATCAGGATGTGCAATAATTACTAATGTGGACATGATAATCCTTCCTTTCATTCAAAATAAAAATGAGATGTACCCCGAAGTCATCTCATTTTAAGTCGTACTATTTAGTTATTCCCCTTTGGTCTCCATCATTAACTTTGTGTAATAGAATAAGAATACAATGATCATACTGATAGACATTGATTTCAACAGACTATTCATCATTGTACCGATATCTGTCAGGTAAAACGTAATGGCTGAGTTAATGAAGAAAGCAATAAAAATGTATAGTAATCTTGTTATCATATCCCATCATCCCCTTTTGACTAGTTTACCCATAAAAGATACAAATTGCAATATGTATTTTGAATTTTGTGACAACTTATGTTTTTATAAATAAAAACACGCAACCTTTTTCAGGTTGCGTGTTTCTAGAATTTATCAATTTAACTTTTAATGAAATTTACATATTCATCAGGCAATTATGATTTAACTTGTGAGTCACCGAAGATTTTACGTTTGATTGCTTCACCTGTCGGTGTACCTGCTAAACCACCAAGACCAGTTTCACGTAATTCAGCTGGTAAGTTACGTCCAACTTTATCCATAGCTTCAATTACTTCATCTACTGGGATACGGCTTTCCACGCCAGCTAATGCTAAGTCAGCTGAGATTAATGCGTTACCTGAACCGATTGCGTTACGCATTACACATGGAATTTCTACTAAACCAGCAACTGGGTCACAAACTAGACCTAATAAGTTACTGATTGCGATAGCCATTGCTTGACCTGAAGCTTCTGGTTTACCGCCGAATGTTTCAACTGCAGCTGCTGCAGCAATAGCTGATGCTGAACCAACTTCAGCTTGGCAACCGCCTGTTGCGCCAGCAACACTTGCGTTGTTTGCTACAACACGGCCGAAGATAGCTGCTGTGAATAAGAAGTCCACCATTTGATCTTCAGTTAAGCCATGTGTTTTTTCTAATTTAAATAGTGTACCTGGAATTGTACCGGAGGAACCAGCTGTTGGAGTAGCACAAATGATACCCATTGCTGCGTTCACTTCGTTTGTCGCAACTGCACCCATAACGGCACTCATCATTTCATTACCTGAAAGCGCATGGTTGTTTTCGTTATAGTTTTTAATTTTAATTGCGTCTTGACCAGTATACCCTGTTACACTTTTAACGCCTTCGCCAGTTGTCCCTTTTTCAACTGCGTCGCGCATTACTTGTAAGTTTTGTCTCATTTGTTCACGGATTTCATCACGTGATTTCCCACTTAATTCTTTCTCTTCTTCAATCATAATTTCTGAGAATTTCATATCATGTTTATTCGCATAATCTATGATCTCTTTAATTGAATCAAACATACATTACACCTCTTTATTTTATATATGCAAAGTTTAAGTCGCTATATTTCTCTCTTAAATCGCTAAGTGCTTCTTCTGGTAAGGCTTTGTTTAAGTGTAAAGCCATTAAACAGCCATCTGGATTAATCGTTTTGATTTCTTCGTTGATGTCTGCACCGTGTTCGATTAAATCATTGATTAAATGGTTGATTGTCGCATTGTCAGTTGGTCCATCGATTTCTAATAATGGTAAGCCGTGGTTCATTAGAATACATTGACCATTGACGTTAATGCTTTTAATTTTAATAGTTCCGCCACCGATTGAGATTCCGTTCAATTCGATGTGACGATCACCTTGTTTTGCTTTAATTAATGCACAGTTAGGATGCTCTCCTAAACTTCTTCCTGTTTCTTCGATGAAACGAACATCGATACCATCGTTTTTAGCAATGTTTACTGCATTGCTGATACGTTCGTCGAAAGTGCTGAATCCTAGTAAGCCACCAACGATTGCAACGTCTGTACCGTGTCCTAAGTGTGTTTGTGCAAATGATTCATAATAATGAACTTCAATATCTTCAGGTTCTCCTTGAAGTACCATTCTTGCTGCGTTACCGATTTTTACTGCACCTGCAGTGTGTGAACTTGATGGTCCCATCATAACTGGACCTATTATATCAAATGCGCTTTGGTAATCATGTTTACGTGCCATAGCGTATTGTCATCTCCTTAATCTCTTTATAAGAAATGCTTAATTAATTTGCTTTTGACGGTTCTGCTTTGCCTTCAGGTAATTTGTCTGATAGTTTCTTGAAGTTGATTTTGCTCATAATCTTACCTAAAATCCAACCAAGGATAATTGCTGTCACGATAACAGCTGCGATAGTAATAAGTGATGGAATTGGTTTGTTAAATCCAAACAATACAATTGCACCAGCTATTGGTGTTGCCATTCCCGTTACATTAATAACTAAACCTGCAATCGTAACAATTGTCGCTGTAAACATACCGACTATGGCGTTTGCGCCGTAAAGTTGAATCGGATATTTTGCGATTGTATCGATTTGTGTTAAAGGTTCTACTGCAACTGCGAAGGCTTTACCTAAGCCGCCGATTTTAAGTGCTCTGAACATCATAAAGTTAACGAATGATGAACCTGTAGTTGTTAATGCACCGATAGCCATCGGAACACCTGTTAAACCAAGTAAACTTGTTAATACCATAGAACTTAATGGCGTCATACCTACCACCGGAATGATTAAGCCTAAAATAATTGCTAAAGCGTAAGGATTATTGTCACCAACTGCTGTAATCGCACCACCGATTTGTCTTAACACAGCCATTACTCCTGGTGAAATTAATCCGCCGATTCCGAATGCTAATGCCGGAGCGACTAAGATTACGACAATTAAGTCTAAGCCTTCTGGTACTTTTTTCTCGATCAATTTAATCAAGAAGCTCACTAAGTAAGCAGCGATAAATGCCGGTAATAATTTTTGATCATGTAAAACTAAACCAATGATAACTGCGAAGACTGGAGAGATTCCCAATTTCAAACCAGTTAAAATACCTACTGCAATACCACTTAAGCTTCCTGCTAAGTCTCCAATTCTTTGGAAGAATTCCAAGTGGAACACGCCACCGATCGCATAACTTAAGAATGCTTGCGGTAAAAATGTTGCACATGCTGCACCTGAAAGTGCTTGTAGCCCCTGTTTACCATAAGGAGCAAATTTTAAGAATAACGACATTGCTAGAAGGACTAGCAACAACGTCCCAGTTCCCAAAATAATATCCATGCCAAATGACCTCTTTTCCTACTATATATTTAATTTTCCTACCACCGACATCATACTACCTTTGATAAAGCGTTTTCAATACCTTTTGCAAACATTTTGTGAACAAATTGCGAATAATTTCACAAACTCTTTATCATGACTATTATTACTCTTTATTTTTAAATATAAAGAGTAATTATAATCATAACGTTTATAAAGTTGTCACAATTAGTTTAAACGATAGCAATTAATTTAAACACTTACCATTAATAAAAATAATCTTGTTAACCCTAAAACAACATTAAAAGACTCCCTTTAGACTTTTACTGTTATTTGTCTATACAAATTATTTTCCATTAGCAACTATAACACTTTAGTAAATAACTTTAAACCAACAAATTCGGGTGATTTTATCGGGTAAAAGCTAAAATGCTTGATACCGTAGGATTTTGAGCAATTTAATACCTAAAAAGTTCTAATATACTGAAAATTTACGAAGTTTATCCTTTTTTAAACTCAATTTTAAGTTAGCTTAATATTCCTATGCCATGCTTGAAGTGAAGAAATTGATGATAACGCCGAATCACTGCGGAAAGCAATACTATCCCATAAAGCCGTACACCAGAAATCTATCTCTCACATATCCGCATGTGTATATCAATTTTCTTCGTTGTCGTTTTGTCTGTTTCATCCGACAGTTTATACCTCATACTCATAACACCATGGATGACATGACACTTTCATTTTGAAATAGGAGTGTTGTTTTCATGCCTATGAAGTTAAGTAAAAAGAAAAGCTTGCTTCATGTTTCTACGCTAGCTTTAAGCGGTTTACTATTCTTTAATATGCCTGGAGTGATGAATGCTGCTGAAAGTCATGATTACGCAAATGAACAGTCCGCTGAATTATCCGCTTTGGTCGAAAATACTGATACTGCTCAAACAACTGAAACATTTATCCCTACATCGCATCCAACTGATGTGGCTCAAGCTGCTGATGTTGAACCCGATCCTTCCCTTGCAGAAAATGTTTCAAAGACAAATATCGCAGATGCAGAAAGAAATCGTAAAGAAGCAGATACTGAGTCCACAACCTCAAAAGCAACAGCAGGACAAACCTATGCGCATCAAGCATCAGCAACAACTTCAAAAAGTGAAGGTGCAGGCTCACACTATCAGGGTGAAACCGCATCATACGCTGACTTGCCAGAAACAGGACACGTTGACCATCCAGAATCGGGTGCTGTCATAGCCATTATTATGAGTATTGTTGTCTCTACTATTGCCCTTATTCACGTATGCAGACAAAATGCACGTTCAGTTGTCCCAAACCGAGATGACGTTTGATTGAAAAATCCCTAGTATATCATTTCTAAAATCCTTAAAAAAACAGACTTAGAAACCTGTCTTTTCTCCCTTTCTTTAAGACATTGTTTCTAAGCCTGTTTATTTTTTATTCATTTTTAGATGAGTGCACACTAGAGTCTCTGACATTTAACTGTGCCATTAACCAATCTGATTGAATTTGTTCACTTTCTCCTTCAAAAAATTGTTTTAAGCGTGCAAAAATTGATGCGCCGATAGTTTCAGCATGAATACCTACAGCGGTTAATGATGGATAATGTACTTTATTCCAACTATTCTCTTCTAATGTAACAATTGCAACATCTTCAGGCACTTTTAATTCCTTTGTTTTAAGTGCTTGTAAAATACCAGACAACATCGCATGATTCGAAGCAATCAATGCAGTTGGATGATTTGATTGCGCAAAGAGTTGCTGGACGGTGTCATAGCCGTATTTTTCTGTAGCTTGTAAACTTAAATCAGTATATTGATATGAAATTAGTCGTTCATCCATTTGTTGTTCAAAATCTTCTAATGCTGCTTTATATCCCATTCTTGTATCAGCTGTTGCACTGGAAGCAGGATTACCTAAAATTAAAGCGATTGATTGATGGTTTTGTTTCAATAAATGTTCAGCAGCTTGATAGGCTGTATCTTCATGATTTAACCCAATGTAAGGTATCTGTTCATCCTCAATTTGATTATCAATAATTACCATTGGAATGTCTCTCCAACGTTTTGAAATACGCATTTGTGCTGAAACTGGCGAAACAATAATACCATCTACTTGTTGTGATACAAACCAATCAATCAGTTCATCTTGACGTTGTACTTGTTCATTAGATGCCATCGCAATAATTCGAATAGACTCTGAACCTTGTTGATGCTCAATCGCATCAATGACAGAGGCATAGTAAGCATCGTGTCTCGGTATAATAAATGCGATTGTTTTAATACTTTCTCCGCGTAAAGATTGAATATATCGACTCGGTTCATAGCCTAACATTTCTAATGATTCCACTACACGTGCACGTGCTTGATCATTAGAAACATGCTTTTTATCTTCTAATATTTGATTGACCGTCGCAATCGACAAGCCAGAAATTCTCGCAATATCATGTAAGGTCGGTTGTGTTTTCTTCATTTTCTTTCAAACTCCTTGAATCAGTTGAATTGTTGTTTATTCTTGGTGTGCTTACTTATCAATGTTCTCCATAGATAATTCAAAATCTAACCAATTTACAATATCTGATAATAACATACCGCGATATGAACTTACATTTAATAACTCATGATCTAACCCGTCATAAATTCTTAATGATTTATGTGTGGTTTTAGCTTCTTTGAAGAATTGGATTGCATCATCAGAACTTACAATGCGGTCACTGCCACCATGCATAATCAACACTTTGTCTTCAAACTTCGAAAATTCGATATCCATATCTCGGACCGCTTCTCTAAATGCTTTGATTCTTTTATGTTTCTCAATATCCGCTTCTTCATCCTGATTTTCTATTTCTGCTGAATGATCTACGACATCATCACGAAAGACAGGTTGCCCCGTTGGAGACAAACCACCTGCAGAAATATAACCGTGCACTGCATTCGGATAACGTATACCAAACAATGTCGCTATTGTACCGCCTACACCATGGCCTAAAATAAATATTTTTCCTGTCAATTGTGCTTTAACATAATCTACAACAGCCTTTAAATCTTCTACGACGATATCTACATGTTCATAAAGATTTTTGTCACCAGGAGTTTTACCATGACCTCGTTGATCATAACGAATGACATTATAATCATATTCATTAAATGTTGAAGCCACACCATCATAGTCATCTAATTCTTCTGACAATCCTTGTACAATAATCAAATTAGCCATTGGCTGTTCACCTAACGTAATTTTACTGTAGAGATTCACACCATCAAAAGATGAAATATAATCAATATCTGACACAGATAAAAACCTCTCTTTCACTATATATCCTTATTTTCACTTACCCTATGCAGACTTGAAAATCACTTTTTCAATACAATAGCTCCATTCTCTTTTAGTTATTTACTTACTTGTTTATTCGTATTAAAATAATAGAGTTCTTTCATAGTTAATTTATTATATTGACTAAATTATAAAATACAGAAAGCAGATGACGCTATTGAACATCAGGACTACTCATATTAAAGATATGCTTCCTTATTTAATCATTATTATATTATTGCACTTGATAGGTGTTACTTGTTTATGGATGGGTGCACATACACACCCTATTTTATTCGGAATGGGTATCTTAGCATATACACTAGGTTTACGTCATGCATTTGATGCTGACCACATTGCAGCTATTGATAATACAGTTCGCAAACTGATGCAAGAAAAACAAAATCCGTCAGGTGTTGGCTTCTATTTTTCTATCGGCCATTCCAGCGTAGTTTTTATCATGGCACTTTTATTAGGTGTTTCAGTATCATGGGCACAGCGACAGATGCCCCTCTTTCAAGCTATTGGTGGAATCATCGGAACGATGGTTTCTGGTCTGTTTCTACTACTAATTGGTATTTTGAACTTAATTATCTTAGTGTCATTGATTCGTTTATTTATGCGTTTACGCTTTGAACAAGTTTCTGACGATGAACTGGATCAATTGTTAGCTTCTAGAGGGCTTATTCAACGATTTGTTGGTCCTTATTTTAAATTCATCAACAGAAGTTGGCACGTTTTACCATTAGGTTTCCTATTTGGATTAGGCTTTGATACTGCAAGTGAGATTGCTTTGCTTGCATTATCATCTGGGGCTGCTGAACAGTCATTGCCTTTTGCTGGCATTATCGCACTTCCATTATTATTTGCGGCAGGCATGAGTTTATTAGATACACTAGATGGCGCGCTCATGAAGTCTGCTTATCACTGGGCATTTCTAAAACCAGTTCGTAAAATTTATTACAATATTACCATTACCGCCATCTCCGTCATAGCTGCGTTGATAATCGGTACTGTAGAAATTCTACAAATGATTGGCGAACATTTTAAATTGCACAGTCCTTTTTGGGATGAAGTTGCATCAATTGAATTTAATCATTTAGGTTATCTGCTCGTTGGCGTATTCTTATTGTTTTGGTTAGTATCTGTGATTATTTGGAAACTTAATCACTTTGAAGAACAACAGTTGCGATAGTATTCAAAACTTTTCTTATCATAACAATTCCTTACCTTCATCTAAAATAAAGCAATCCTTACGTTTCACTTTAAAAATTAAGTAAATGTAAGGATTGCTTTTTAAAATACAAATTGAACTAATATCATATAAGCGATTGTACCACCCGCAATTGAAATCAACATATTACGTTTAATCACATGCAAGATAATAATCACTACAATCGCAATCAACTCTGGCAGCCCATGATTGCCAGTTAAGATAGGCGTTTTACGTAACGCATAAACGACTAAGAAACCAAATACTGCTGCAGGAAGTACAGCGCCTAAATATTGTACAAACTTTGGTGTTTCTTTATCTTTAGAAAAGATTAAAAACGGCAAGAAGCGTGTCAACATCGTTCCAATCACAACAACCGCAATCGTTAAAATTTGTTGGGTTAAGGTCATATTAAGCCACACCCTTTCTTGCGAAATATCCTCTGAGGATAGTCAATGTGAGCACAATTAAAATCATTGAAGGTAAGATGAATTGATTAGGTCCGAAGATGACCAAACAAACTATAGGGATAGCCAACCCAATTAATGAACTTACATGATTCTTTTCTTTCAACCAAGACTCTAAAAAGATTACAACGAAAAGAGCGACCATCACAAAATCTAAGCCTTTTGTATCAAACTTAATAAAGACACCGAACAGACTTCCGATTGTCGTACCGAAAAACCAATAAAATTGATTTAATAATGTGACATAGAACATAAATAAGGTCTTATCGACATTTTTAGGTACATTCGCCATATTATTAATTACGAATGTTTCATCACACATCCCAAAAATTAAGTATGGCTTATATTTTCCTGTCCCTTTAAATCGGTCCAACATGGAAATACCATAAAATAAGTGTCTGGAATTCAGCATAAGTGTCAATACGAAGACACTTAATGGATTAAATGGAACTAATAATAAACTTCCGGCCACAAATTCCATGGATCCTGCAAAAATCAACAAACTCATCAGCATCGCATAAATTGGTGGGAATCCTAATGAATGCATATAAATACCGTAAGCAATACCAATAAATGAAAACCCTGCGAAAATTGGAATTGTTTGAGGAAATGCTGCTTTTATAGCTTTTAAATGCGGATGTTCAGTCATGACTATCAATCCTCTTTCTATGTATATGAAAATCTTCGAAAAACATTCATTTTCCGAAGATTTAATGTAGCTTATAAAACTCTGAATGCATCAGGTACTGGTACTACTTTTTGTTCAACAATATTGTAGAACCCGCCATACTGCATACCTTGGCAATGTATTTGATTACCTGTACTGATTTCAAATTCAAACACCCATTTTAAACGACTGATTTTCGTTAACCAGCATTTGCCAACGGGTTTGTCGTGAATAGTAAGTGGTATCTTATAATCAATTTCGGTATGCATAAGTATAGGTGAAATATTTTGTTTCAACATTTCAGAAGGGGTTAGATGCTTATTTACAAATATTGTTCTTAAATCTTCAAACCAACGGACATAGACAATATTGCTGACGATACCCATCGCATCAATATCATAGCCGTTTACTTCAATTTCTGTTTCTGCTACTAATTTACGTTCGCTCAACACCGACAACTCCTATCTTTCTTTATATCATCAGTATAACAACCTTTTTATAAAGTTGATAAGTGTTATCTTAATTTACAATGAAGTTTCTGTATTGAATTCATGTTTCAGCAAAGCGTATCTATGAAAGTCTTCAAATTGTCCACGTTCAAATGACTCATCTTTATCCGTTCCAACAAAACGGAAGTTTGCACGTTCTGCGACTTTTTGACTGGCTTTGTTTTTAGTGTTGATGTGCAACGATAACTTATTTAAATCCAAAGTATTGAATGCGAAATCACAGATTTTATGTAGGCAACGGGCAATGATTCCTAAGCCATTATACTTACTCTGCAACCAATATCCTACAAAAGCTTTTTTATTTTCTAAATCAATTTGCTGTATATCAATAGTACCAACCACTTGGTCTCGATAGTAAATCACAAAAAGACGATGTTCACCTGCAGCCTGTTTCTTCAACATTAACTTAATGAAGTTGAGTTCATCTTCCACCGTTAATGTATGATCAATGAACGGTAAATACGTTGAAAGAAATGCTCTATCTTGTTCAATCACTTGAAATAAAGGTTCAGCCATGAATGTTTCAGGTTGTGCTAACTTTATGTCTTCATCTACTGGAAAATAAAAAAAGTCCACATGTATCGCCTGCTTTCGCTCTATGTATTTTTTCATGAATAACTAGAGTATAGTGGAGTTGACAGAATATTTCAATATCAATTCGATGTAAAAAAAGACGAGTAATGCAAAATGCACTACTCGTCGAAATTGAGTATTCAGTTCATTTCTTAAATATTATAAGAAACGTTTAGCTGCTACTGAAAGTGGTGGGATTTCATCAAAGTCTAATTTTTTATCTTCAGTAATAGATCTGTATGCCCATTTAGCATAGTTGATTGCTTCATCCGGTACGATTTTACCTGGAAGTGGTGCAGCATTCGCATCAACATGTACGTTTACGATTGTTGGTCTGTTTTCATTTAATGCAGCTTCAACAACAGTATCGATGTCTGCTGGATCTTCTAATGTGTAACCAGCACCGCCACATGCTTCAGCGAATTTAGCAACATCCATATCTGAGAAGTCGATTGCATATTCTAATTCACCAGCTGCTTGTTGTTCGTATTTGATGAACGCTAATTGTTTGTTGTTCAATACGAAGATAACCATTGGCATGTTATATTGAACAGCTGTTGCGAAGTCTTGCATTACCATTTGGAAACCACCGTCACCAGCGATACCGATAACTTGACGGTTAGGGAATGCTACGTTAGATGCAATTGCACCTGGTAACGCGCAACCCATTGTGCCTAACCAGCTTGAGATAATGAATTCGTTGCTTGGTTTAAGGTTTAGGTAACGTGTTGACCATACTGTTGAAGTACCAACATCAATTGAGAATACAGCGTCATTGTCTGCTTCTCTGTTGATAGCTTGCATCAAGTGTTCTGGACGGATTGGATAAGAATCATTGTTAAGGTCTTTTTCCATCCATTCTTTCCAAGTAGCCATGTTATCTAATGCTTCTTTTAAGAATTTACGGTTTTTAACTGGTTTAACAAGGTTTGTTAATTCAGTTAACGCGATTTTAGCGTCACCGATAATTCCAGCATTTACTTTGAAACGGTGACCGATTGCACTTGGATCAATGTCGATTTGAACGGCTTTGATATTTTTCTTAGGAAGGTAGTCAACATATGGATAGTTTGTACCTACCATGATTAATAAGTCAGCATTTTGCATTGCTTGATATGCAGGTTTTGTACCGATTTTACCGATGTTACCTAAGTTATATGGGTGGTCATCTGGAATGATTGTTTTAGCTGGTAAAGTGATGATTGTAGGGATTTGTGCTTTATTGATTAAAGCTTCTACTTCAGGTCCAGCATGTTTTGCACCAGTACCCATTAACATTACAGGTTTTTTAGCTTTATTAATTAATTTTGCAGCTTTTTTAATTTTAGCTGTGTTTGGTGCTGGGATTGTTGGGCGTTTTTTGTTTACAACTTTATTAGTTGTATCTTTAACTTTGTTAGTTAATAAGTTGTTAGGCAAGATTAAAGTTGCCACACCTTTTTTCTCGTAAGCTGTTTTAATAGCTTCGTTTACGATACCAAAGATATCGTCATCTTTTTCTGAGATTTGACGGTTGTATACTGAAACATCTTCACATAATGATAATAAGTTTGTTTCTTGGAAAGCTTTAGTACCAAGTACAGTACTATTAGATTGACCTACTAGCACTAATTGAGGAACGCCATCCATTTTAGCGTCATACATACCATTTAATAAGTGAATCGCACCTGGACCACCGATTGCTAATGATACGCCAATTTTACCAGTAAGTTTTGTGTAAGCTGAAGCTGCTAAGCTTCCTACTTCTTCATGACGAACATGATAGAATTTAATTTGTTCACTTACTGTACGTAAACTATCAACTACTGCGTCGATAGAGTCGCCCGGGATACCATATAAGTGATCAATATCCCATTGTAGTAAAGCTTCTACAAGTGCTTGATTTGCTTTAATTTTTGCCATTTTAAAAATAGCCCCTTTCTATTCATTAAAAAAGTAACTGTATTCAAACTACCCTTTAGTTAGTGTTTGATGCTGCGTTATGCAAAGTGTGTCTATATATTCTAATGCTAATAAAAAAGAATAATCAGGATTGGTAACAACACTGAACTGATGACTGCAGTCAGAATCATACCAATTGAACTGAATGCACCTGATTCTAAATCTAATTCTAAGGCTTTTGCTGTTCCGAACGCATGTGATGCATTTCCAAATGCAAGCCCTTTTGCAATGGAAGTTCTAAAGTTCCCCATACGCAACAGCAATGAGCCGAGCATACTGCCGATTAAGCCAGTGGTAATAATAAATAGTACTGTAATTGTATCTGCACCGCCCATTTGGTGAGATACTTGGATACCAACCGCTGCTGTGATGGAACGCGGTAATAATGTGACAATTTCTTCTTTATTGAAGCCTAAAATCTTCAACGACGAATAAACTAACACAAAATTGAGTAATACGCCAGTCAATACGCTTGTAAAAATAATATTGAAGTTTTCAAATATTTTATGGCGATTGATATAAAGCGGATAAGCTAAGCAAACAACCGTACAGCTCAGCAAGTAATTAATTAAATGGCCGCCTGCCATGTAAGAATTATAATTCTGACGGAACAACAATAACACGATTATAATTCCAATTGAAGCAACTAGGGCTGGATTTAAGAATGGACTAGGAAATCTCTTGTGCAGCTTCTTCGCTGCAAGATACATAACCACTGTCAGTACTATCATTATGATGTCTTTTAAAATAATCATGATGTGTGACTCCCCTTACCACCATGTTGTCTTCTCGCCATCTTCTCAGCAATTAACCCAGAGACGTAAGCGACAGCTATTGTTCCGAGAATGATGACGCCGAAGAACAAAATAAAGTTGAGGTGTATGTCACCTATGATATCCATTACACCAACGACGGAAGGGATAAAGAAAAACACCATCGTTGTTAGCAAGAAGTTGGAACCCGCTTCGACCCATTTGACAGGTATAATTTTAAATTGTAATAGTAGGAAAAAGAGTCCTAGGCCGACGATACTTCCAGCTAATGGAATATGCAAAAGGTGCTGAAGGGTGTTGCCTAAATACGTGATGCCCATAATCAAGATAATTTGGAAGATAATCTTTAAAACCTTCGATGTCATAAGCTAACACCTTTCCTTAAAAATAAGCGTATAAATGGTCATTTCCAAATCGATTCTGGTGTCTGAATCTAGTGTCCATCACTATTTATACACATTCTTTTGACTTACATTCCTTATTCTATGACAATTCTGTGTATAATAAAAATATCGATTTTAGATACTACCTATTACTTTTTTCTATGAAAGCGATAACATCGATTACTTTTCTTCCAAATACGAACTTTTGTTACCATCAATCTTGTTCCATAACGTATATACCCCTTTCTGACAGTCTTAACAATAAATTTAAAAGCACACAAAAACAGCTGTTCATTTTACCGAACAACTGTCTTGCTTTAGAAATGAAAGCATTGAAAATACCGTTAAATATAATTGTATGATCTGTGCAACCTCTTAAACATTCGCTTTATACCCCATTATGACATTCTAGTGAACTTTACTTATCTTGGTGACAATTCATCTTCAGTCATCCACATATGATTCTTAACCATCTTGCCATTATCTTTATCTTTATAGTCCACTGTATAAACTGTTGTTTTTTCTACTTTATCGATTGTTGCTTTCGCACCTTTCATACCCTTCATATGATTCGCTTTCAAAGTAACAGTGTCCCCTTTTTTGAAACCTTCTTTCGGTGCATTTTCTATTTCCTCATTCACGACCCATTTGTGATGAGAAACTTTTTTACCGCCATCAGTTGGTTGATAGCTGACTTCGTACACACATGTATTATAAGCGCCTTTAACTTTACCGTCAGCATTCATCATGCCTGGCATGTGGCCTTCTTTTAATCTAACATCATCCCCCTCATCAAACTGACTGTGACGTGCATGATGCATATGTTCAGGCATTTGACCATGATGATGCCCCATGTGATGTTCTCCCTCTTTTGAAGTCTGTTTATCTTGTGTTGTATTTTGAGCATTTTGACTTGAGGTTTGTGTGTCCTCTTGATCATTTGAACAAGCGGTAAGTATCAGAGACGACGTTAACATAACCATTCCGATTCTTTTTAACATACCTTTCACCCTTTCTTTACTCCCACATTTATCATATACCCCCTTTAGGTATATTACAATCTAATAAAAATAGGACGCCCTTATGCTGTCGCAAAAAGTGACATCCTTTGTCTAATTTTTTATATAGTTAATGATGATTTCATGTAATCAATATATTCTCTTGTCGCATAGTTGATATACTTTTCTTTTTTCCAAATCACACCTAGTTGCCATCTCATAGAAGCATCATTAATTTTCGCACTATGAATAGGCCCACGCAGCATTTTCACAATGTTTTCTGGTAGGATACTGACTCCTAATCCAGCTGTTAATAAGTTTTCGATAAAGTTCCATTGCGAAATTTTGGAAATAGTCTTAGGCACAAAACCAGAACGTTTAGCTGTTTCAATAATTTTATCGTTTAAATAGAAATCTTCATTAAACAATATAAAATCTTCATTTGCTAACTCATGCATTTCTACCATTTCACGTCCAGCGAATGGATGTGTTTCACTAACAACCAACAAAATATCCTCTGTATAAAGTGGAATAGATTCAAAGATAGCACTGTCTACAGGCAAAGTTGTAATGCCAATGTCAATTTCATTATTGATGATTTGAGATTCTAATGCCTTCCCGCCATTCTCTACCAAATTGTACGTAATATTTGGATACATTTGATGGAAATTACCTAGTGTATCAATGAATTTATTCATGTTCATAACAGCTGATAATCCAATACTGATATGACCCGCTTCAAGTCCCTTTAACTGATTCACTTCTTTAGGCAGGTTCTCAAACAAATTCATAATTTCCAATGATTTCTTATAGAAAATCTCTCCGCTGTCTGTCAAAGTTAAATGACGTTTACTACGATCAAATAACGCACTGCCCAGTTCGTTTTCTAAATCTTTGATTGCTTTGCTGATTGTGGGCTGTGCAATATAAAGTTCTTTAGAGGCATTTGTCATACCGCCATGTTGTACAACTGCAATAAAATATCCCATTTGTTTAATATCCATGTTTGTGCCCCTTCTCTTTTTACAATTTCTTTCTTTTCACATATACCACTATTTTATAATATCAACTGCTGAAGTGCTATATATCCAGAAAAACAGACCAGAGAACTTTTCAACTCTCGGTCTGCTTTCTTTTTATTTAATAATATCAATCAATTCTTTTTTAGCTGCTGCACGTGCTGGTATCCAACCGAATATAATACCAATTAAAGTTGATACACCCACTGCGAGTAAAACAGATCCTAAGCTTACAGCACTCTTGATATAATCAGGTGTGACTACATCGACAAGCGAAGCAATTCCGATCCCTAATAATAATCCGATAATGCCACCTATTAAACAAAGTACGACACTTTCAACTAAGAATTGTATCTCAATATCTCTTGCTTTAGCACCGAACGCGCGACGTATTGCGATTTCTTCTGAACGCTCCGCAACGGAAATGTACATCACATTCATCACACCAATACCTGCAATGAATAGAGATATACCTGCGACTGCTGCTACAAAGTACGTAATTCCATCAAATATTTTACTGATGCCTTTCATCATTTCTTCCATATCTGAATATTGATAACTACCTGCTGCTTGGCCGCTTCCTTTTTTCGATAACACCTTTGCGACACGTTCACCTACTTCTTTTTTGTTATGACCATCTTCGATCTTAACTTCTAACTGTGCAAAATCTTGCGTTAGATTGGGTAAATAATGTTCAAGCGTTTGTGTTGGCATATGTACGACATTATTTTCAAAGCCATCACCCGTGGTTATACCGACAATCTTAAATCCTTGTCCATTAATAAATAGTGATTGTCCAACTGCTTTTTTAGGTTTATCAAATAAATCCTCAGCTAATTTCTTATCAATGGTTACAACTTTGTTTTCAATCGCATTATCACCTTGATTAAAACCGTGACCTTCATCTACATTGCTAAATTGGTCCTTCACGTAAATATTTGCATTGCCATTTTTACGTGAATTCGTCACTTTAGCTGTAAATGCTTGATCTTTATCTTTTTTAATCTGTGCTTTTTCTACTCCTTTTTCTCTTTCCGCTAATTGAATATCACTAGGTGCAAAAGGCTCTGTTTTTATATCAGCATCCGTAGACTGCATAAAGCTAATAAGCGCAGCATCTTTAGACGCACCTGAATCTGAAAACTGTTCATTTGCGGTCTTTTTGAATCCATTTCCTAAAGCCATGATAGTAATCACAGCCGCAATACCAATAATAATCCCAATCATCGTGAAGATATTACGCCGCTTATTTTTCATGATTGAACGTAGTGAAACAATGAGTATATTAGATAATCGACTCATTTTATCACCTCTTCTTCCTGAATGCGCCCATCCAAGATGTGGAAGATGCGATCTGCTTTTTCAGCTACTGCTCTATCATGTGTCACCATAATCATCGTTGTCTCTTGTTCTTGATTCAGACGTATAAATAATTCCATTATATCTTCTGAAGTTTTTGAGTCGAGTGCACCCGTAGGTTCATCTGCGATAATAAACTTTGGTTGATTCACTATGGAACGCGCAATTGCCACCCGTTGTTGTTGACCGCCAGATAATTTATTTGGCACAAAATTTTCTTTATCGTAGAGCCCGACATTATGCAGTGTATTTAAAACACGCTGCTTTCGTTCTTGACTTCCGATACCTGCATAAACTAAAGGAATACTTACATTTTCTAGCACTGTGTTATTTTGTATCAATTTAAAATTTTGAAAGACAAAACCTACAACTTGGTTTCTAATTTCAGCTAATTGATTATCCGAACTCTTTTTATAATTGTTGTTATTAAATAAGTATTCGCCCTCATAGCCTCTATCAATGAAACCTATGATATTAATCAACGTACTTTTACCTGAACCAGAAGGTCCCATAATTGCGATAAACTCGCCCTTTTTTATTTCCAGGGAAATATCCTTTAAGATATGATTCACTTTATCTCCATTTTTAAAAGAACGATTGATGTTTTCTAACTTAATCATTCTTTCACCTCAATCTTATCTCCCTCTTTTAGAGATGATTTAGGATTTTGAACTAAACGTTCTCCTTCTTTCAATCCTGACTTAACGTAAATAGAACCCTCTTTCTTTTCTACTTTGATTTTACGTTTTTCAATTTTATTTTCTTTATTTAGAACATAAATTGTATTATCTTTGTCCAATACATTTTGAGGAATTTTAATTTTGTCAGTAGCGACAGAAGCATCTAGTGATAAACCTGCACGTACTGGAGAAGATAAATGACCAATAAGCACTTTATATTTCGAAGCATCGTTTGAACTGTCTTTACCTGATACATCATTCATAACAGGATTCGAAGCTTGTCCTGCTCCTTCTTCTTCAGAAGCACCTGCAGCAGAAGCACCACTCATCGCATTTTCATTCAGACTGTCTTCATAACTTGTTGGAAGTTCAGATATCTTTATAACTTCACCTGTCCCTTTGTCACCTGTGCTGTTGACCTTATATTCAATTTTTTGTCCTTCTTTAATTTTATTCAAATCATATTCAGTTACTGTTGTTTTGATTTGCGGATCTTTTGAAATTAATTGAAGAATCGTTTCACCTTCATTAGGATAATCCTCTTGCATAATTTCTATCTTTCCTGGGAAAGCCGCAAATAAGCTATCGTTAATTTGTTGATCAAATTGATTTAATGATTGATTCGCTTTATTTAAGTTTGCTTGTGCTTCTGATAGTTGTTCGTTGGCTTGCTCATCATTTGGTGCACGATTGACACTTTCTTGCGCTTTTTGTCTTGCACGTTCTGATTGGTTCACTTTATCAAGTAAGCTTTGACGTTGATTCTGGCTCGTATCATAGCTGATAATTTGTTGACCTTTTTCAACATCTTGACCATTTGAAACAGTGGTATTGATATATGTACCGATAGTTGAATTATTTTGGTAAGACTTCACTGTTTCCGGAGAAGCTTTACCTTGCATAGTTAGCGGACTTTCTTTTTTAGCTTTATAGACACTATATGTATTTTCCTTATTTGATGTGCCTCCAGCATTTTTAACAATGATTGCGATAATAAATAATAGTAGAATTGCCGCAATGATTAAAATTATCCATGTCATTTTCTTTTTCACACTAATTCTCTCTCCTAACGATTAATTTTAAACTCACAATTGCATAATATCACAACTTAAAAATAAATGAATACCTTTACATTAATAAAGTTAGATATTTATAACCTTTAAAGTTGTCTACTAATTTAAGCAACGTTCATTAACAATGAAATCAAATGATTAAAACATCAATAAAAATTTTTATCATTTTTAGAAAAACCATTTATTAAAATTAATGACTATGATACGCTCTTAATAAATCTTACATAAGGAGTAGCATATGGAAAATTCTAACTTACTGCTAGGGGATTCCTTTAGCAAATTCAGAGAATGTCCAAAATGGATACTTAATTTAATTATTTGGATTGTCGTAGTTATTGGTTCACTATGGTTGACTTTCGCTTTTAGTGATTGGACAGAACTCATGAAACAAACCAACCCAAATATGAATCAAGCACAAGTTGAACAAGCTAGATCGTTTATGGGACCAGTCACTGTTATTGGAGGCCTCTTCTCACAACTTTTCTATTTACTTATCGCATTTTTAATCGTTTGGGCAATTGCGCGTATTTTCAAATCTAATGTGAAAAAGAAAAGCATTTTTGCGGGAACATTATTTGCGCTGTTAATCAGCTCATTAGTAGCACTGATTGTCTTAGTGATTCAAGTGATTGTTGGTTTAGATATTGTGAAAATTTCGATCACAAGCTTGAATATATTTGACCCAGGTAATAAAGTACTTAGCGTATTTAACTTACAGACTTTACTTTCTGGTTATTTATTGAGTGTTTTACTGTATAAAACTTGTAAGTTATCAGGAAAAGTTTCTATTATTTTTGGTGTTGCATTAGTCATTATTTCAATCGGATTCGGATTGCTTGGCGCATCCATTCAATAATATAGCTAATGAACAAGAGGGAATGAACATGTGTGTCATTCCCTCTTATTTATATATTTATGATTCGTTTTTCTATTCAAAAAAGCTTAAACTATTAACAAGTCATTTGTAGTGACTTATTCAAGCAGAAAGTAGTGATTCTAATAGATACGCAAACACATACCATACAAACACCTGATAATTTCCAACTTCATATACGTACGCACCTTTCACAACAACCGAAAGGTATCATCATCTATTATCATGGTGGTGGTTTAATTGCGGGTTCACCTCACGATTTATCTGATGAAGCAATTCAAATACTGACACAACATTTTCATTTAGTGGAAGCACCCTATCGGTTAGCACCCGAATCCAATATCGGCACTATTTTAAATGATGCTTTTTTAGTATTTGATAACATCAATAAAATATATCCTGATTTGCCACTCTTTACTTTCGGACGATCTTCCGGTGGTTATTTAGCTTTGCAAATCGCATCTCAACGTACTGTTAAAGGTGTCATTGATTTTTATGGTTATGCAAAAGTGGACTTGCCTGAATTCAAATTACCGCACAGTGAATTCCAAAAGAAAACGGCCCATCTGAACTCAGCTATGATTGATATGATGATTCAATCACAACCGATTACAGAAGGACCGATTCAGTTTCGTTATCCACTCTATTTATATACAAGAGGCATCGGACAGTGGTATGAATTTGTCGGTATTCAAGATGCTGAAAAAACTGAATTAAATTTAAGTGCACGTGCTTTAAAACAATTGCCTCCCGTTTTTATTGCGCATGCTTCAAGAGATATTGATGTTCCTTTTAGTGAAAGCGAACGGTTGAAACAATATATTCCTAATTCCACATTAATTACACTCGATAGTGATGAACACGATTTTGATCGTTCGTTTAATAGTAATATTAAAACAGTATACCAACAAGCAGAGCAATTCTTACACCAATGTTTAGAAATTTAAGTCGTAAATTGATTTAAGTCATGATGTTCACATTCTAATAAATAACGCTTCCTATCTAATCCGCCACCATATCCAGTCAGTTTGTTATGGTGGCCTACCACACGGTGGCAAGGGATAATAATAGAAATTGGATTACTGCCTACTGCTCCACCAACTGCTTGTGCAGACATTTTTTTCTTACCTCTTAACTGTGCAATTTTACGTGCTATATCTCCATACGTTACTAATTCACCGTAAGGAATTTTAACAAGCTCATTCCATACCTGTTCTCTGAATTCAGTACCAGAAGCATGATACTTAAAATTAATTTCTGGATTTTCCCCTTTAAAATAACGATCTAACCAATCCCTGACTTGGTTAAAAACTGGCACTGAGGTTAATGCCACTTTATCTATATTTGGATCTTCTTTATTAATTTGTCTTTCGTAATAAATACCTGTCAATACATTATCTTCGCTTACAAGCGTTAATGTTCCTATTGGAGATTGATAATCACTCATTTTCGTCATTAAATCACCTTTTCTTCTTTTTATTTATTTAAACGCTGCAAATTCAATAATTTCTTTTAATTCCTATTACTTTCATTATGTATAAAAAAAGAACACACCTCAAATGAGATGTGTTCCAAAAATCATTGATGGCGTTGAGAAGTTAACTGTGTACTCACCGTTTTCTAGGCCAGTGAATTCATATTTACCGTCAGCGCCTGTTACTGTTGTTTCAGTCGTGCCGTCTGGTTTTGTTAACGTTACAGTTACGCCTTCGATTCCTACTTCGTTAGAGTTTTGGATGCCGTCTTTGTTGCTGTCTTCCCATACATAGTCACCTAAGTTGTATGTCGCAGCTACAGGTTTATAGAAACCAGAGTCGATTGTTAAGTTATCCGCACCATTAATTGTTACAGGTACAACTAAACCATTTGAGTCTACAGTGCTATCTGTTCCAGCATTTTGTGTAGTCGGAACATAGCCTTCTGGTGTACTAAATTCTACTGTATAATCTCCGTTATTTAAATCTGAGAATAAGTAGTTCCCATATCGGTCTGTTACTGCTGTATTGATAATGTTACCGTTAGCATCTTTAAGAGTAACTAACACGTTTGAAATTGGTGTTTCTCCACTATCTTGAATACCATTTTGGTTAGTATCTTCCCATACATAGTCACCTAGTCTATAAGTTTCAAGTGTTCCGTCTCCAGTACCTGAACTATTTTCAATTACAAAGCTGTTATCAAAGAAATAGCTTGCTGTGTAACCAGATTGATCTGTTGCATAGAGAGTCGCTCTAGTTGTTAAATTTGAACTATAAGTCGGATCGAATTGTGAATCCATAACTACTACATACGGATTATCAATCGCACCGAAATTAATAATCATATCACCATTTGCATTTGTATAAATACTTCCGTTATTTTGGAAACTTTGTGCTAAGTCTTGGTAACCTGCAGCTTCAAAATCATAGCTATCAGGTAATTGACTTGGGTCTGGAACTTCATAAATATGGAAAGTTGTATAGTCAAAGCCAATTAGCGCATTACTGTTACCGTCTTTTGGAGCCATAACTAGAGCTGCACTGCTTAAGTTTAAATCAGTTGGGTTGACATAAACCACTTCAGTAAAATCGTTAGTTGTATTTGTCGCATCAACATTTGTAATCATTGAATCAACGTATGCCGGATAAACCCCATGTTCGTGTGAATCATATGCATATGTGATTTGTGTATTAAATGTTTCACCAGCTAAGTTATAAGTTAATGGGTATGTTCCATAATCTTTCGCTGTATTACGATCCGCAAACTGCGCTAAACTAAAGCTCCCTGATACATCTTCTTTATCATTAACCCAGTCAGTAAAGGTATAAGTTAAAGTTTTAGTAGTTGTGTCGTAAACACCGTTTGCAACTACATATCCTGATGGTGATAATAACTCAGTTGTGAATTGATTGTTAGTATTTGTATAATCTAGTTCCCCATCCATATTTGCATATGTTGGCATTTGTACAGTGAAATAGTCTCCACCTTGCACTGTTCCATTAACAGTATAATCTGCATTCAATCGGAAATTACCACTTTGGTTAGGGTCAATCTGTTCTGTTGAGATTGTAGGATTTGAAATAGTAACTAAATCATTTACATTCGTGCCTGTTGCTGCTGCTAATGTTGTGAATGTTGTTGGTGATGCTGACATTAAACTGAATGAACGTGACATTGGTGTTGTTTCAGCTGTCGTTTGAATTGTGTTTGCATCTTTATTATCAGAAGATTGTTGCAATAATTTGTATGTTGCTAGTTCAGGTGAATCAGCACTTGTAACACCAGCTTGTGCAGCTAAATCACTTGATTGTAAAGATGTATCTTGAGTAGTACCTGCATCTGTAGTTGTATTTGAATCAGCAGCTGCAATGACTTGTTGAGTCGGTTCAGTAGATGAGACAGTATTTTGTTCAGCACTTGGTTCAACTGTTGACTTATCAACCGTTTGGTCAGTAGAACCTTGAGTAGTTACAGGTTCTTCAGCTGTTTGAGCAGAAGTCGTATTTGAAGTGCTTGATGTATCTGCTGATTTTTCTTGTGTTGTACTGCTTGGTTCTTGTGCAGCAGTTGTAGGTGCATCTACTTTATCTGAAGTTGATGATTGTGATGATGTATCAGAAGTTGATTTTTCTTGTGTTGTAGAAGTTGTTGTATCAGCCGACTCTGGTGCTGATTGTGATGATGTATCTTTTGTTGTCGATGATGTATCTGTTGAAGATGCAGTTTGGGAAGAAGTTTCTTGTTGTGGAGCATCTGACGCAGTTGTTGTATTTGTATCATTAGTAGTTGTTGTATTTTGTTCTGGTGTTACAGTTTCACCAGTTGTAGGTGCATCTGTAGTTTTTGTATCAGTTTGTGGTGTTGTTGATTCAACAGGTTGGTCAACCGATTGGTCAGTTGATTGATCTGTTGTGTTTGTTTGTGTTTCTTGTGTCGGTGCAGTCTCTTGAGTTGGTGCAGCATCTTCTGTTGGTTGTGATGCTGGATCACTAGTCGAACTACCTGACGTTTGGTTACCAGTAGAATCAGTTGTTCCTTCTGCAGCTCTTGCTTCGTTACCAATTCCGAACAATAAAGTTGCTCCAACGATAATAGAAGCTGTTCCTACAGTGAAACGACGGATCGAATATTTATTTTGACGCCTTGCGTCAAAGCCTCGCGAATGTGAATTATTTCTCATATTAAGATATAACCCCTTTCCAAAAATTAAAAAATTTCCCTTGTCCAATTGTTACGTATATTGTTTACCACTTACCTAAGTTTTCAAAAAACTAGTATAAATAGATAGTATCACAGTTCCAAACAACTTTGTATTACTATTGATTTATTTTTCGTAAATTTTATGGAACAACGCATTTCAACAACAAAAACTTAACTGCATGAAATTTTTTGATTAAATGTATAATTATGTTAACGAAAAATCATCTGTAAGTTGGTCGAATCCACACGATGCAATTGAACTCAATTTATTTCGTTTTTATAAATTATCACTCTGATTAGAGTTAATTTACTCTACAGTTTCCAAAATAATCTCAATAATAAAGCGTTTACAAATTTAATAACCCCTTAATATTTGTCACAATTTAGACACATTTAGATGATTTCTTTTGTATTTTTTGATTTAAATGTCCTAACTTTAACAATTTAAATATTGTAAAACATCCCTTTCACATAAAAATCTTCACTTGCATATCCTCCCGCACAAATGTAAACTTAAATCATTAATAAGTTTACATATTGAATTTCACTATAAAGGAGATCTCGATTATGCAAATTGCACAAGATATTTTAAACGGTAAATCACTCACTAAAGAAGAAGCCTATAATTTATATACAGATGAATCTATTGATACGATGACATTATTAGATGAGGCTTATGCTATTCGAAAACATTATTACGGAAAGAAAGTAAAACTGAATATGATTTTAAATGCGAAAAGTGGTATCTGTCCTGAAGATTGTGGGTACTGTGGTCAATCAAGGGATATGAAAAGAAAAGACCGTTATGCTTTGATTCCTGAAAATGACATTGTGGCTGGCGCAAATGCTGCTGCTGAACATCAAATAGGTACATACTGTATTGTGATGAGCGGTCGTGGTCCTAGTGATAAAGAAGTTGACCATATCACTTCATCAGTGAAACAAATCAAACAAACGCATCCTGAATTAAAAGTTTGTGCATGTTTAGGCATCGCAAATGATGATCAAGCACAACGTTTAAAAGATGCAGGTGTTGATCGTTACAACCATAACTTAAATACAAGTGAAAATTATCATGATACTGTGGTCACAACCCATTCCTATGAACAACGTGTGAATACTGTAGAAATTATGAAAGCACATCATATATCACCTTGCTCTGGCGTTATCTGCGGCATGGGTGAAACAGATCAAGATAGAATTGATATGGCCTTTGCCTTAAAAGAAATTGATGCAGACAGTATTCCTATTAATTTCTTACATCCTATTCAAGGCACAAAGTTCGGAGAGATGGACGAACTTACACCTATGAAATGTTTACGAATCATTGCTTTATTCCGTTTGGTTAATCCAACTAAAGAAATTAGAATTGCAGGCGGACGTGAAATCAACTTACAATCACTCCAACCTTTAGCATTACTAGCAGCTAACTCAATTTTTGTAGGTGATTACTTAATTACAGGTGGTCAGCCGAATGAAATGGATTATCGCATGATTCAAGACTTAGGTTTTGAAATTGATCACAGTAATTTACCTGAAGATACTGCCGAACAAATCACACAGAAATTAGAAGCATAATAGTAGAAACATAAAAAATAGACCTGAGACTGTTATCGTTGTCTCAGGTCTTTCTTATTATGCAACTCTTTCAGCAGTATAAATACTACGTGTTTCCCACTCGCCAGTTTGTGGATTATAATCATCACATGTAATTAATGTTAATTGATCTTTTTTCTTTTTCTGTTCAGCTAACACACTAATTTCAGTAGGTTTTACGTCTTTAATCTTTGTGATTTTATATTTACGTGTTTCTTTGCCGACCTTAAAAGTGACTTTTGCACCTTTTTTTACTTTGTGTAAATTTGTAAATTGATAGTTGCCTGATGTATTTGTATGACCGGCAATCGCTATGTTTTGTTGATCTAATGATTCATCCTCTTCGGCTAAGCTGACACCTCTGTTTAATTGTTCAGGTGTTGCTTCACCAGGATAAACCGCTTCTTTAATATTCACACTTGGTATATCAATATACCCTACCAATTGTGATTTATCTTTAGGAACTTGCGGCACTTCTTTTTTCTCTTGTTTTTTTGAGGCTTGTTGTTTATCGTATTGTTCTATTTTCGCTTCATTTTCTTTACCAGCTATAAAGTGGTTGATTTGTGGTTTAAACACCATAAAGATGCCCGCTAAAATAAGTACGACACCCACTAATGTAAATAACCGTGATTTCCATTTACCCATTATAAACCTCCTAATTCAGTTCGACTCATGCTGTGAATTTCATTCATTATAACATGGTTTTCAATATTCATATAGAGCAATGCGCTCACTAGCAATCACAATAAAAATGTTATACAATTAATTAGATAACAAACTATTTTCAAGGAGAAAGACGATGTGGAATTTATTTAAAGGAATCGTTTTTATATTAGCACTTATCGGAACTTACAAAGTATGGCAAGAAGGCAATTATTTATCTAACTTCCTACATTTCTATGGTCAAATTTTTAATGGTACTTTCTTAAGTCAAATTCAACAATGGTCAGATAATCAACCTTTACTTCAAAACCTTGAATATTATACTGAACAACTTCCTTCACTAGATGAAATCAAAAATTTTCTACATTTAACATAAAATCATCATTTATAAAGCCTGTCACTTACTTTATAAATGATGATTTTATTTTATTGTTGCTTATGGTGTTTCAACTTCATAGATTCTTTATATGCTGCATCAGCACTTTGAAAATGCGGACTGCGAGGAATGACTTTATTTTCGACAGCTGTCTCATATGCGCCTAACTTTTGTGCTTCTGTTTTCTTCGGATCATTAAAGAATGCTTTTAATTGTTTTTCTGTTGTTATACCTTTGACTTTATATTTTTGTGTTGCTGCTGCCTTCGCATCATTCTGCATTTCAGCTTTAATCGTATACAAACCTGAACCCACTACTAACAAAAATAATAATGTACCGATGATTAAATTCTTCATCACTTCACCTCTAGGTATGAATTTCAAAAATATTATAAACCTAACCCTAGAACACACTCCACTTTAAACTTACTTGTTCACTAAATCTACTTATTTCATTTCTTTAAGATGCACCAAAAGTGAAAACTTTACCCTTTACATATAGTAATTGTACCTAGTATAATAAATATATCTTGCATTACATGAAAAAGGATGATTATTAATGTCACAAGTTTTATATATCACAGCACACCCATTAGATGAAATGGTTTCTAACTCAATGGCAGTTGGAAAAGCTTTTATTGATACTTACAAAGCAGAACACCCTGAAGATGAAGTCGTTCACATCGACTTATTTAAAGATGAAGTACCTGAAATCGATGCTGAAGTATTTTCAGGTTGGGGTAAATTACAATCTGGCGAAACATTAACAGATTCAGAACAACAAAAAGTTAACCGTTTAACTGAACTTGTAGATCAATTCGTAGCGGCAGATAAATATGTTTTCGTTACACCAATGTGGAACTTATCATTCCCTCCTGCAGTTAAACGTTATTTCGACGCAGTCGCAGTTGCTGGTAAAACATTCAAATACACTGCTGAAGGTCCACAAGGCTTATTAACAGATAAAGCAGCATTGCATATCCAATCACGTGGCGGCTACTACAGCGAAGGTCCAGCAGCTGACTTTGAATTAGGCGACCGTTATATCCGTACTATCCTAGCATTCATGGGTGTACCTGATATTAGTTTAATCGCAATTGAAGGTCACAATGCAGAACCAGAAAATGCAGAAGAAATTAAACTAAATGCGATTCAACAAGCAGAACAATTCGCAAAACAATTTTAATCATATAAAAACGGGCAACCTTAATGGCTGCCCGTTTTTTATTATTTATCTTCGTTTTTCTTTTCTAATTTTTCTTTTTGCTTTTTCGCTTGCTCTTTAGTTTCGTCTACTACGCGTCCTTGGATTGAACCTTTTTTCTCTTCAGCCATAATATAGCCTCCTTTAGTTATGTTTTATCTTATATCAACTAAACAAACGGTTGAATTTTATAACCGTACTTATTATATTACCCAAAAGAGAATTGAATCACACATATTTATGCTTTTTCATCTTCAAATTGCTCAAAATAATTTTCATCTAAGTGATTCAAATCTAGATGTTCAATCTGTAACGTTGTATGATGCAAGCCATACTTTGTTTTTAATAATTGCTCTAACTGGTTGATGATGCGATAAGCATCCTGGCTATCTTTACTATCTAATACCACATGTGCAGATAATGAATACTGATCAGAAGTTACACTCCATAAATGGAATTCATGCACATCTAAAACATGTTCTGCTTTTTTCATATCATCCATGATTTGATCGACATCTAAACCTTCTGGCACAGATTCCATTAAAATCATCCACGCATTTTTCAAGATTTTATAACCGCCATTTAATAACACAGCTGAAATGACAATACTTAAAATCGGGTCAATCATTTGAATACCAGTCAATTTAATTAAAATCACTGCTAAGATGACACCCACTGAATTTAATAAGTCACCAAAGAAATGCCATAATGCACTTTGAATATTGATATTTTCTTCAGATTTTAAAGAATGATACAGTAACCACGTTAATACAATATTAACGATTAAACCAATTACCGCAATCACTAACATTAGTCCACTTTCAATTTCTCTCGGGAAAATCATACGCATAATAGCTTCATAAAAAATCCACAGTGAAATCACTACAAGTGCCAGTCCGTTCAAGAAAGCAGCGATAACTTCGAACCTTAAAAACCCATAAGTAAAACGGTCAGTCGGCTGCCTGCTTGATAAATAAATTGCGACCATTGATAACCCCAGTGCTAAAACGTCACTGAGCATGTGGAAGGAGTCTGATAAAAGTGCCAGTGAGTTCGACACGATACCTCCTATAAATTCAACAAATGTAAAGAATAACGTAATAATTAAAGATAACCACAGTGTTTTCTTAGAACTTTGTTGAATTTTGCGATGTTCCACATGATGAAAATAATAGGTTCTAGAATAATTTCTCGCCATTATTTTCTTCTCCCCCTTCTTGCCATTGTTTCTTTTCTATCCATTGACAATATATCCCGTAATTAACTTTATACTTCTCACTAGTATATCAGTCTTTAATCGTGGTGTACGCCCCACAAAGCAGTTTCACATGTTTTAATAATACGTTTTAATACCGCAATACGCGCTGTTTTCTTATGATCAGCTGGCACAACATACCATGGTGCATTATGAGTATCGGTTTTTTGAATCATATCCGCACTGGCTTCTAAATATAAATCCCACTTTTCACGGTTGCGCCAATCCTCATCCGTAATCTTCCATTGTTTATCCGGATTTTCTTCTCTAGCTTTAAAACGTTCTAACTGAACATCTTTATCTAAGCTTAAGAAGAATTTTAACAGAATTGCTCCTTCATCTGTCCACATTTTTTCAAAGTCATTAATTTCATGATAAGCACGTTGCCATTCATCCGTTGTCGCAAAACCTTCTACACGTTCTACCAGTACACGGCCATACCAACTGCGGTCAAAAAGTTCAATATGTCCTGTTCGTGGCATATCTCGCGCAAAACGCCATAAGTATTGGTGTGCAAGTTCAACATCTGTAGGTGCACTAATCGCATTGACTTCATAACCCGTCGGATCAAGTTTCTCACGAATGCGTTTAATATTACCGCCTTTACCTGCCGCATCCATACCTTCAAACACTAAAATTAATGGAATTTTTCGTTCATATAACGCAAATTGAATTTCTAACATACGTGCTTGAAGTTTTTCTATTTGTGTTTTGTACTCTGATTTACTGACTTTTTCTAATGGATTATCGAAAACATCTGTTGTATACCCTTCAGTAAATAAACCATCACGTGTTTGAACACGTTCGTGATAAGCTTTAATCGCTTTTTTAAGGCGTTTGATAATGTGTTCATACATTAAAATAGTAGCCGCTTCTCCATCCGTATAATCAATAATCTTCCAATCTTTTTGAGTTGGATCTTGAAGAATTTCACGCATTTCTTCAAGATAAATATCATCCGGAATAACATTTTCGTATTCTTGTGCTTTCCATCTTGTAAGAGGATTTTCTTTCGTTTGTCTAATATGTTCTTGGCGTTTTTGTTCATCAATTTCAATATAAAATTTAATGATTTCGTATTGGTCGTTTTCAAGCATCGTTTCAAAACCATCAATTTGATCACGCAATACATGATAATCTTTGTACTGTAAATGCTTAATCCCATTTACTTTGTAATCAATATAGTGCGCATACCAGCTACGGAAATAAATATTAATATCTCCTTTGCCTGGTAATGTGTTCCAATACTTTTGTAAGAATTGGTAACGTAAATTTTCTGGTGTCGGTGATGCGGTCGCAATAAAGCTCGAGTATTTCGCATCCAAAGTTAATAATAATTCATTAGATAAACGTGTTTTCCCTGCTGCAGGTACACCCTCGAAAAGAATCATCACTGGAATTCCTAATTGATGTGTTGTTCTTGTTAACTCAGATGCTTCTAACTCTAGGTCTTTAATCTTAGTTGACATTATTCTCACCCCATTTTTAAACTTACTTATAAATTAACATTTTTTACGCTTGAAATGGACAAAGGAGTAAAATTCCACCAGAACAAAAGCTATGTAAAAAGCGACCTACTTTACCAGTAAGTCGCTATGATTCAAATTAGAAGTTGGCATCACTTAAAATTTTATCCATTGAAGCATCTACACTGCCTTCATACATTGGACCGAATTTCACTAAGTGTACTAATAATAAATAGAATTTATAGAATTCAATGCGTTGATACGCACCTTCATCTAAAGGATAAGCTTTATCATAAGCTTCATAGAATTCTTCAGAGAAACCACCGAATGTCGTTGTCGCTCCTAAATCGAATTCACGATCGCCATACATTGGAGCTGGATCAAAGAGTGCAGGTTCACCATTTTCTAAGAACATATAGTTGCCGCCCCATAAATCACCATGTAATAGCGATGGTTTACTTTTGTGATTGTCTAATGCATTCACAATCACTTGACGTACATTATCAAATTTATTCAATTGATCGACGTTCCACAATCCTTTTTCAACGACCACTTCTCTTAAATGATCCAATCTGCGATTCACAAAGATTTCTTTCCAAGAATCTGTCCATTCATTATTGAAAGAAATATCTCTGCCTTCATAAGGGTGGTCGTAACCAAAACGTTTGTCTGGATTATGGAAATCATGCAATTTTGCGACCAATTTACCCAGTTCTGCTTGGCTGCCTCGTGGTCCCTCTTCTAGCCAACTTAATACTAAATAAGCATCTCCATCAATTTCACCATTCGCAATCACACGCGGTGCAGTAACCTCCGCATACTCAAAATCTTTCAACCCTTCTGCTTCTGCCGCATAGAAGTCATAAGAAGTATTCGGTTGTACTAATAAGAAGAAAGTTTCATCATTTTCAGTATCAATACGATATGCATCATTCACGTCACCGCCTGCGACAGGTACAATATCTTTAATACCTGAAATCGGTAAATTTTGTTGCCATAACTTATCCATTATTTCTTCCCCCGTTCTAAAATGTCTCATACATAATATATACCACTTATCTTATAATTATAACTTGCTTTTATTAACCCTCTTCTTAGGAACATGACTTTTGTTTATTTCTTTTTACAATAGCGTGTTATTCAAAATAACAATCTTTTTTGCAGTTGCTTTTATGCTATACTAATGACAAATAATTGGAGGGTGAAATCCTAAATGAAAAAACTTCTACATCGTTGGTTTATTCAAGGTCTAAGTTATATGACCTTAGGCCTATTCGGTTCACTTATTATCGGTTTAATCTTACAAACTATCGGTAAACAAACTTTGTTTCCTGTTTTAAATTTACATTTTTTATCTGAAATCGGCACGGTAGCAATGGGCTTAACAGGTGCCGCAATCGGTGGCGCCATTGCCTATGGTTTAGGTGCACAACCTTTAGTTGTCTTTTCTTGTATCATCGTCGGTTCTCTCGGCTATGATAAGTTTGGCGGCGGTGCAGTAGGTGCCTTCGTTGCCACTTTAATCGCCACTGAATTAAGTCGTTTTTATGCAGCTAAAACGAAAATTGACATTATTATCTCACCATTACTTACTTTAATTGTCGGTGGTGCAGTGGCTAAATTTATTGGACCATTCTTAAATGACTTTATGGTGTCACTTGGTAAAATGATTATGCTTGCGACTGATCAACGTCCGCTTGTGATGGGTATCTTAGTCGCAGTGATTTTTGGTCTAGCTTTAACAGCACCGATTTCAAGTGCGGCTTTAGCTTTAATGCTAGATTTATCTGGTTTAGCCGCAGGTGCCGCAACAATCGGTTGTTGTGCACAAATGGTCGGTTTTGCGGTAACGAGCTATAAAGATAATGGCGTCGGCGGTATCATTTCAGTCGGTATCGGTACAAGTATGTTGCAAGTACCGAATATCTTAATGAACCCCGCAATACTTATTCCACCGACACTCGCAAGCGCAATTGTCGCTCCAATCATGACGACACTCTTCCCAATGACTAATAATGCGGCAGGTGCAGGGATGGGAACGAGCGGTTTTATTGGACAGATTATGACGATAAATACCATGGGTGCTTCACTTCACACTTGGATTTTAATCGGTGTTTTCCAAATTGCTTTACCTGCCATCGTCAGCTACTTGCTTTATAAAGTGTGTCGTAATGCAGGATGGATTAAAGATGGTGATCAGAAAATCCATATTGGTGACAAACGCACTTCAAATTCGTAAACACAATTAAATATACATCATAAAAATAACGTTCTATCCTGATTACTTGGATAGAACGTTATTTTGTATTTAAACTAACTTACTTAGGAAATTCAGTTATTCTGTTTCAACACCTAATTCAGATAAATAGCTGCGTCCGAATTCAGGCATTGGTACATTAAAGTTATCTGCGATTGTCGCACCGATAGAACTGAACGTTGTATCACCGCTAAGTTCATGTGCTTGATCTTTTAATTTAGGACTATAGAACAATACTGGAATATATTCACGCGTATGGTCTGTACCAGGCGCAATCGGATCATTACCATGATCTGCAGTAATAATGACTAAATCATCTTCTTGCAGATTTTCAAAGAGTTCTGGTAAACGTTCATCAAATTCTTTGATTGCTTGCGCGTAACCATCTTTATCACGACGATGGCCATATAACGCATCGAAATCAACTAAGTTTAAGAAACTGAGTCCAGTAAAGTCATGTTTAACAACTTCAACAAGTTGATCCATACCATCCATATTATTTTTTGTACGTACTGCTTTCGTTACACCTTCACCATCATATATATCATTGATTTTACCAATTGCGATGACATCGTAACCATTATCCTTTAATTCATTCATGACAGTACGACCAAATGGTTTCAATGCATAATCATGGCGATTTGACGTACGTGTGAAATTACCTGGTTCGCCCACATAAGGACGTGCAATAATACGTCCAATTAAATATTTAGGATCTTTCGTTAATTCACGGACCTTCTCGCAGATATCATAAAGTTCTTCTAAAGGAATGATATCTTCGTGTGCCGCAATTTGAAGTACAGGGTCAGCTGAAGTATAGACAATCAAATCACCTGTCTTCATTTGATGTTCGCCCCACTCATCAATAATCTGCGTACCAGAAGCTGGTCGGTTCGCGACTATTTTACGTCCTGTCATATCTTCAATTTCTTTAACTAGTTCATCTGGGAAACCTTCAGGATAAACTTTAAATGGCTGCATGATGTTTAAGCCCATAATTTCCCAATGACCTGTCATTGTATCTTTACCAACAGAAGCTTCGCTGAGTTTTGTATAAAAGGCTTCAGGATGTTCGACTTCATTAACAACTGGTAATTGATCAATATTACCTAATCCTAAACGTTCTAAATTCGGTAATTTTTGTTTAAATCCTTCTAATGTATGTTTTAAAGTGTGGCTGCCTTCATCGTTGAATGCGGCCGCATCTGGCCCTTCTCCGATACCTACAGAGTCCATCACAATTAAATGTACACGTTTAAATGGAGTTGTCATACTCATTCGCTCCTATCTTTCTTTATTTCAAATTTATTCAGTAATCACCGTATGAATCAATGTCGGTGCTTCACCTGTTTGCGCAATCGTAATATTATCATAGATTTTAGCTTTGACATCATCAATGGATTCCGTATTACTGTAAACTGTCATCAGGCTTTCGCCCTCTTCAACTTTGTCCCCGACTTTTTTATGCAGAACTAAGCCGACAGCTAAATCTATTTCATCTTCTTTTGTTTGGCGTCCTGCACCTAGCATCATAGACGCAATACCCATTTCGTTCGCCACAATCTCAGTGACAACACCGCTTGATTTGGCTGGAATGTTAATTTGGTATTTGGCTTGAGGTAATAATTCAGGATGGTCTACTACTTCTGTATTACCCCCTTGATTGCCTAAGAATGTGCGGAATTTATCTAAAGCTGCACCGCTATCAATAGCTTCTTGAAGTAACGTACGTGCTTCATCTAATGTTTCAGCTTTACCGCCGAGCACGACCATTTGAGAACCAAGCGTCATTACAAGTTCAGTTAGATCTTCTGGTCCTTCACCACGTAATGTATCGATTGCTTCTTTTAATTCAAGCGCATTACCAATCGCATTGCCGAGTGGTTGACTCATATCAGAAATAATCGCCATAGTTTGTCTGCCGACATCATTACCGATTTTAACCATCGCATGTGCCAATGCTTTCGCATCATCTAACGTCTTCATGAATGCGCCGTTACCTGTCTTAACATCTAAAACAATCGCATCGGCACCCGCCGCAATCTTCTTACTCATAATAGAAGATGCGATTAATGGGATAGAATTTACTGTACCTGTCACATCACGCAATGCATAAATCTTCTTATCGGCCGGTGTTAAGTTACCTGATTGTCCAATTACTGCTAATTTATCTTCATTTACAAGACGAATGAACTCATCTTCTGAGATTTCTACATGGAAGCCATCAACCGCTTCTAATTTATCGATAGTACCGCCTGTGTGTCCTAATCCACGTCCGCTCATCTTAGCAACTGGTACACCCACTGCCGCAACGAGTGGCGCAAGTACTAATGTCGTCGTATCTCCTACGCCGCCTGTAGAGTGTTTATCAACTTTAATCCCTTCGATTTTGGATAAATCAATCATATCTCCTGAATGTACCATTGCCATGGTTAAAGCAGCACGCTCTTCATCATTCATATCTTGGAAATAAATTGCCATCGCAAGACTCGACATTTGATAATCTGGGATGTCACCATTCGTATAGTGTTCGACCATCCAATTAATTTCTTCAGTCGTTAATGCCTTGCCGTCCCTTTTCTTATCGATTAAATCCACCATTCTCATAATACTGTCACTCCTTCAAGTATTCTCTTTCATCTGTGCTTTGTGACACTTGCTTACTTATATTTTACCATGAGAATACATCAAAACGAGAATGAAATGAATAGAGAATGAGTCAAAATCAAAAACAATTATTTGCGCCAAGAATATAAATAACACAATTTCACAAGCTTGTGAAACATAGATTAAACTGCGTATTTCTAGGGAAAGTAGGTGTATAATAAAGTAAATTAGAAATTGGAAGTGTTTAGGGTATGGCAAAAGTGAAAATGCGAGCAATCATCAATAAAAAATATGGCAAACATGCCAAAGCAGAATTAAAAGAAATCAAACGACCTAAAATTAAAGACAATCAAGTGCTTATTAAAATACATGCGGCAAGTGTCAATCCGGTCGATTTTAAAATTGCGCAAGGCGGTAAAATGCGCCTCTTCTTTAATTATAAAACACCTTATATTATGGGACATGATTTTGCGGGGGAAATCGTGGAAGTCGGCAAGCATATTTCTGCATTCCAAGTCGGTGACAATGTCTATGGCTTAAAAGCAGGTGCTTTCGCAGAATATATTACGGCTACGCAAAACCAAATTGCGGCAATGCCAAATCACTTAAGTTATGAAGAAGCTGCTTCTATTCCTATGGCAGGTTTAACTTCTTACCAAGCTTTAAATGACGTCATGCATTTAACCAAAGATCAAAAAGTTTTAATCCAAGCAGGCTCTGGGGGCGTTGGTTCTTTTGCGATTCAATTTGCGAAAGTATTAGGCGCTTACGTTGCGACAACAACCAGCAGTAAAAATCGTGAGCTTGTCAAAGATCTCGGTGCTGATAACATCATCGATTACCGTCGTCAAAACTTTACTGATAGTTTAACCAACTATGATGGTGTTTTTGATACGTTAGGCGGCGAAAACTTATTTTCAGCATTTAAGATTTTAAAACCTTTAGGTAAAGTGGTTTCTATCAGCGGCATTCCTGATGCGCAAACCGCGAAAGATTTGAAACTCTCTTTATGGAAACGTTTCTTATTAAAATTTGCGGCCCGTAAAGTTCATCGTGCAGCACGCCAACATCACGCTTCATATCACTTTATCTTTACACGTGACAGTCGTTCACAACTCAACAAAATCAGACAATTGATTGAATCAGGTAAAATCAAACCTGTGTTAGACTTAACTTTTGATTTTGAAGAAACAGATAAAGCTTTAGAATACATTCAACAAGGCCACGCAACTGGCAAAGTGGTCATTCGTATTTCAAGATGATTTGAAATACAAAAGCAAACATAAAAACACCACATCACTTTTATCACAAACCTCAACCTTTGCGATAGAAATGATGTGGTGTTTCTTTATATACTTCAAATAATTATAGTTTATTGAATTGAAATTTCAGCGTCTTCTTCTGCGTCAGCACCATTATCAATATAAACATAAGTTCTGAGCGTCAACGCATCTGTATCTTTTTGGAATTCATAATTCTCTAGTGGAAATTCAAATGGTTTCTCCACTGTTTGTGCCGCTTCAACGACTTGTTCACTATGAATTTCATAGACTTGTAAAACATTTTCCATTTCATCAAAGTCACTGTGTTCTGTTTCATTTTCTTTGTGTTCGATTAAAGATAATTTAATTTTAGAGATTTGTTGATCCGCATCTCCGCCTTTTAATACGACTTTACCTTTAATCAATTCATTAGCATCAAACACATCTTTTTCTAAACGTGTTTCTACTGTTAATGCACCTACACCTAATGATGTTAAGATTTTTTCAAACATAGTATGCCCTCCTTGAAATGTTGTGAAGTTTTATCCTCTCGACTTATTTATCTCTTCCCTAACTTTAAGTCGTTTAATTCAAAAACTGATTCATTAGATTTGAACAACAACTTTATCTTAAAAAAGAATTTCATCTCATGTCAATCTAAGCATATTGAAAAACAGACACATAGAAAAATTCATTCTAAGCGTCTGTTTTTTTAGTTCTAATATTTATACACTAACTGGAGTGATACCTTTAAAGTTTACTAAATCGTATGCACGTACAACTTCTTCTGTTGTCGGTTCGATTACACCTTCAAGTGGATATTCAAGTTCTAATGCTTCGTACTTATGCACACCAAGTTGATGATAAGGTAAGATTTCAAAGCGTTCTACATTCTCAAGTGAGTTAATAAATTCACCGAGTTTAATTAAATCTTCTTCATCATCAGTATAACCTGGTACAAGGACATGGCGAATCCAAACAGGTTGTTTTCGTTCTGACAACATCTTCGCAAATTTAATAATATGTTCATTAGGTTTACCTGTTAATGCGATATGTTTTTCATTATCAATATGTTTTAAATCGAGCAAAATCAAGTCAGTATACTCAAGCAAATTATCTAAATGGGAAAGAAATGCTTTTGTTTCATTCACACAGCCTGCCGAAGTATCAATGCATGTGTGAATATCTGCTTTTTTAAGCTCTTTAAATAATGCTTCTACAAATGGCATTTGAAGCAAAGGTTCGCCACCGCTGATTGTGACACCTCCGCCAGAGACAGTAAAGTAAGGACGATATGGAAGAATCTCATCCACTAATTCGTCAACTGTCGCTTTACGGGATGCGTCAGTCAAACCCCAAGTGTCAGGGTTATGACAGTACAGGCATCTTAACAAACATCCTTGCGTAAATATAATATAGCGAAGGCCTGGGCCGTCAACTGTCCCTAAACTTTCTACTGAGTGAATTCTTCCTTCCATAATAATCGTCCTTTCTTTTTGTTTCATGATCCATATTACTCTTATTTTTTATACGGCATACTTTTTATTCATAATAGGCATCAAGCCGCAATAAATGCGGCTTTTACCTTAATTACATTCTTTCGTGGAACGTTCTTGAGATAACATCTAGTTGTTGTTCTCTTGTTAATTTAATGAAGTTAACTGCGTATCCAGATACACGGATTGTTAATTGTGGATACTCTTCAGGATGTTCCATTGCGTCTAATAATGTGTCTCTGTTAAATACGTTGATATTTAAGTGGTGACCATGTTGCATTGCGTAACCATCTAATACAGAAACTAAGTTATGGTTTTGTTCCATATCTGTTTTACCTAATGATTTAGGTACGATACTGAATGTATTAGAGATACCATCTTTACAATATTCGTAAGGGATTTTCGCAACTGATGATAATGATGCTAATGCACCGTGTTCGTCACGTCCGTGCATTGGGTTAGCACCTGGTGCGAATGGTTCGCCTTCTTTACGTCCATCTGGTGTATTACCAGTTTTCTTACCATAAACAACGTTTGAAGTGATTGTTAAGACACTCATAGTATGTTCTGAATCACGGTAAGTTTTGTGTTTACGTAATTTTTTCATGAATGATTTTACTAATTCTACAGCGATATCGTCTACACGTTTATCGTTGTTACCATATTTAGGGAAGTCGCCAGTTGTTTCGAAATCTACTGCTAAGCCATCTTCGTTACGGATAGCGCGAACTTCACCGTATTTGATTGCTGATAATGAGTCTGCAGCTACTGATAAACCTGCGATACCTGTTGCCATTGTGCGCATAACATCTGTATCATGTAACGCCATTTCAATACGTTCGTAGCTGTATTTATCATGCATGTAATGGATGATGTTTAGAGAGTTGATATAAACGCCTGCTAACCATTCCATCATTTGATCGAATTTCGCATACACTTCATCGTAGTCTAAGATTTCTGAAGTTACTGGTACGAATTCTGGACCTACTTGTTTGCCTGATTTTTCATCTTTACCGCCGTTGATAGCGTAAAGTAAAGTTTTCGCTAAGTTAGCACGTGCACCGAAGAATTGCATTTGTTTACCGATACGCATTGCAGATACACAACATGCGATACCATAGTCATCGCCATAGCTTTCACGCATTAAGTCATCGTTTTCGTATTGGATCGCACTTGATTTGATACTCATTTCAGCACAGAAAGTTTTGAAGTTTTCTGGTAAACGTTGTGACCATAAAACTGTTAAGTTTGGTTCTGGAGCTGGTCCTAAGTTATCTAATGTGTGTAAGAAACGGAATGAGTTTTTAGTAACCATGTGACGTCCGTCAATACCTACACCACCGATTGATTCAGTTACCCAAGTTGGGTCTCCTGAGAATAATTCGTTGTAGTCAGGTGTTCTTGCAAATTTTACAAGACGTAATTTCATAATGAAGTGATCCACAATTTCTTGTACTTCACGTTCAGTGATGTCACCATTTTGTAAGTCACGTTCTGCATAGATGTCTAAGAATGTAGAAGTACGTCCTAAACTCATTGCAGCACCGTTTTGTTCTTTGATCGCTGCTAAGTATGCAAAGTATAACCATTGAACTGCTTCTTTGAAGTTTGTAGCTGGTTTGCTGATGTCATAACCATACATTTCAGCCATTGCTTTTAATTCATGTAATGCACGGTGTTGTTCAGATAATTCTTCACGTAAACGGATTGTTGCTTCGTCCATTTCAGTAGACATGTTATTGAAGTCTTTTACTTTTTCTTCAATTAAGTAGTCCACACCATATAATGCTACACGACGATAGTCACCGATAATACGTCCACGTCCGTATGCATCTGGTAAACCTGTGATGATACCTGCTTTACGGCAAGCTAACATTTCTTTAGAGTAAGCATCGAATACACCTTGGTTATGTGTTTTACGAATATCAGTAAAGATTTTTTCAGTTTCTTTATCTAATTCATAACCGTATGCTTCACAAGCTGCTTTCGCCATACGAATACCACCGAATGGTTGCATTGAACGTTTGAATGGTTTTTCAGTTTGAACACCTACGATTTGTTCAGTGTCTTTGTTTAAGTAGCCTGCATCATGTGAAACGATTGTTGATGCAACTTTAGTGTCCATATCCCACATGCCGCCACGATCGCGCTCTTCTTTAGATAATTCCATAACTTGTTTCCATAAATCACTTGTTGCACGTGTTGGTGATTCTAAGAATGATGAATCGCCATTGTACATTGTGTAGTTCAATTGAATAAAGTTTCTAACATCCACTTCTGAAGTCCATTTGCCAGTCTCAAATCCTGCCCATGCTGATTGTTTTCTTGATTTTGGTTCAATCATTGATATCCCTCCATGGATAATGTGTATTTTAGGTTTATTGTTTGTTCACCTTTTCACATACTATTATACCTTGACTTGTGAAATAAATCACTAAAATATGAAAACGTTTTAATAAACATGTGTCAAGGTTGTGACTCTGTTAGATTAAGTGTTACATTCAAAAATCACTGTATTAGAACAGTAAATTTTTAATTGCAAATAAAAAACAATCCAGTAAAGCGTTATATGCATTACTGGATTGCTTCAATATTTATTCAATGATTACTGGTTAATTTAACGTTACTTGTATCCTTGATCTTTCAAATAAGATTGTAAGACAACAGCTTGATTATGTTTTTCATCTTTAGCGCCAAATAGAATAATCACATCTTTACGTGCATCTTTAACCATGCCTTCTAATGTTTTGAGTTCTTCATTTTGTTCATCATTGTTTTCAAGTTCTTTGATATATTTCTTTTTAAAGTCTTCGAACTTATCTGCATCATGGTTGAACCACTCTCTTAATTCTTTTGTCGGTCCGATATTTTTTAACCATTCATCCAAATTCGCATTTTCTTTTGAAATACCACGTGGCCAAACTCGATCCACTAATACACGTACACCATCATCTTCTGCTTTATCATCATAAATGCGTTTTACTTTGATTGCCATACAAGTATCCTTCCTTTCAAACAATAATCAACACTTTATATTTATTATACCCTTGTCCTATATACACAAACGAGGCGCATTTCTTATTTTAATAGGAAGAAACACAACATTCCGTATTGTATACAATCATTCTGTGGTGGTACAGCGCTTACATAGTACAACAGTAAACTGTACAGTTTCACAATAACGTCACAACTCTAAAAAGTTATGCACCATTTATAGTGATTTTAATCACAACTCATGTTATTGTAGTATGTGAAATAGATAACAAAGTTGTTTCAAGCGATAATGTTGTTCATGAGACCCCTGAGACACGAACAACAGATAGATGAGCGCTTTAAACAACGCTATCTATTTAATATTTTAATTTGGCGGCATTATTTTACGATAATGCGACGCTTTACAGTGAACGAGTACATCTCAGAACAACAACCTAGAAATGTCATTGGCAGGAACACCGTGGTAGGATTTCTGTCATGTTGCTGCATATTTCTTTAAAGATGTTCCCCGCATCCTAAAGAAACATGTATCAATTTTAGTATATTTCAGGAGGTGAGTTGCTCATATAAGCGAAAACGAAGACAGGATTACCCCATCCTAATTTCGATGCTGACATATTCGAATCATATTAAACTTTGATGTGTTTCCCCTGATACATCAAATTAACAACAAAATTTCAAAACAGCTGCATTTTAAAGTAAGTGGCTCCCCAACCATTTACTTAGTATACTCCCAACTTTCGTAAGCGGCTGTAAGGAATGATGTGCCCCGATAATATGAATCGAATGCACGAGCTTATCTCTAAAAATGAGTCGTAGGTATATTCAAAAGTTGAGCATTCATGAAACAGATAGATTGGATGACAGAGGATTCAACGTCTGCATGTCATACATGCTCAATCCACTCCTTAAAAATTGTAGGCAAAGTAAGTAATAAGAATGATAACCAATCATATTGATGAACTCTGATAGAAATATACTAAATGGTTAGTCTCAATACACTTTCCCCTGAGTGTATTGAACAATGAGTAAACTCCTTAAAAATTGATATTGTTATTACAAGTACTAGAAATGATTCCCCTTCATTTCTAAAATCACTGTAATGGAGAGAAGGTTTCCCCAGACCTTCTCTCTTTTTTGTTTTTTAACCACTTGTCGTCCCCTTGATACCACATGTATCAAAACTATTCTCATAATCATCAAGCTCTGCTTTAATAGAATTAAAGAGAGGAGCGAGTGCTCATGAAAATCAATTCCTATTTTAATCCGACTTATCCTGAAGAATATGTTGATATCTACGCACACGAACATTCCAAAACAGTCGATGCGATTATCCAAGCTGCACAACAAACATCAACCATTCAAACTTTAACAGGCAAAGAAAATGAAAACACATACCGCTTCCCCATAGAAGATTTCCTCTACATCCGTTCAGAACAGCGCAAACTCTTCGCCTATACAACATCGCATCGTCTGCACATTCAACAGCGCTTTTATCAGCTAGAACAATCCTTGCCAAAGGATTTCATCAGAATCTCACAATCAGAAATCATTAACATGCATAATATTAAGCACTTAAGCTTAAGTAAAAACGGTATGATTCATATCGAAATGAAACATGGTGAAGCAACTTATTCCTCACGACGTTATTTAAAACAATTGAAAGCGAGGTTATTCCAATGAAACATATGATTAAACAATTATGTATCGGTTTTATGGTTGGCATAACGATAGGTATCACAATGTCTCTTATCTTCTCGTTTATTTTTGCGCAAGGTCAATACGAACCCTTATCACCCGTTTCAACAATGGGAATGTACTATCATACACATCTTTCTGAAGTGATGACCATGTTCGTATGTGTCATCATATGGGGATTAATTGGTGTACTCTTCACACTCGCTGAAATGATTTATTATAAAACAGATTGGAGCTTGCTTAAAACAACACTCGTCCATTTAGTACTCTGTTATGTTGGATTCTTACCGCTTGCGATGTTAGCTGGATGGTTCCCGCTCGATTTATTAAATATCTTGGTATTTACACTCATCTTCCTCTTCATCTACAGTATGATTTGGATCATCAACTATATTAAGAATAAACGCTTAGTCAATGAGATTAATCACAAACTCAAATAAAAAAAAGCTCCCGATAAAGGATTCACTGTATCAGTGCCTGCCTCATCGGGAGCTTAATTGATTTATGATTGTGTAGTTTCATTGTGCTCAAGCTCATCAAAGAAAGCTTGGGCTGCTTTATTCACTTCTTTAAAGTCAATCCCTTGTGCTTGTGCCGCAAAAACACAGCCACAATAACATTGACGATAAATATTATAGTCTCGACACATTTCTAAAGAACGTTCATAGCCTTTATTCTTTTTGAAATCACTCGGTAAATAATTAACATCATATAATTTTTGAACTTCTGATCCTATTTCATTAATCAACTGCGCATTTTTCTTTGGCGATAATGTTAATGCGCTGCCGAAATAATCATAACCATATTTGACAGCCGCTTCTGCCACCATGTCCAAACGCATTTCAAAACATGCCGTACAACGTAAGCCGCCTTCTGGTTCATCTGTCACACCACGTTCTTTCGCCATCTTCATAAATTCATGCGGCTTGTAAGGGGCTTCGATATAGCGGACATTTGTCCCATTACGTTCATTGAAATCTTTAATAAATGCTTCTTGTACATACGCACGGCGTTCATATTCTTTCTTTGGATGAATATTCGGGTTCGCAAAATAAATCGCCACATCCGCATACTGTGTCAAAAACTCTAACACATACGTACTACAAGGCGCACAACAACTGTGCAATAAGATTTTAGGACGTTCCTCTGAGCGCTCCCATTGCTGTATCATTTTCTTTAAGACTCTATCGTAATTGATCTTTTGATTTTTCATCTTGGCTACAATGCCGTCCATTTCAATCATGGATGTCTTCGCTCCTTCTTAGTTGAGAATTTATATGTGCGTTTATTATAACGGAATTATCATGGATGTGCTATTACTCATGGTCTGATACGTTATTCTTCGGCATATTCAATGGAATCGTATAATGTGACGTGTCTTCCCAACCTTGGTGCTCAGTAAAGATTTCAAAGCCGCGTTTAAATGTTTCATCTATCGTATCTAATTCATCTAAATCACCGCGTTGTAACTCATAAACAAATTCTGTTAATTGTTTACTGAAATAAGCGCCTTCTGGTAATGTACCTTCATACGTAAAGTCAGCATCTATGAATGGATAAGGTAAGACGAAGAAAGTAGGTCCTTCAAAGTTATCATCACCGAACCAGAAACCAAATTCTACAAAACGTTCATCGAAACAACCATATTCAATCACTTGGCGTGGTTTGAATGTTTCATGCATTTCGTTATACACCACTAATGTTGATACATCGAATGTTCCCCAGAATAAACCAGGACCTTCTACACGTGCACGTAAAGGGTGCACAAAGCGTTCTAATGCACGATTCGCATACTGAAAGAGTTGGATAGCTTTCACTGCTTTATCATGGTCATAATGGTGATGTTTTGTATCTTCATCAAATGGTGTTTTATCTGCCAATTCTTGAGGTTCTGGATTAATGTCGACTTCAATATCAAACTCTTTAACTGTTCCTGTGATTTGTTTGTAGTAGTCTTGAACTGTTTTGCCATCTTGTAGTGGGAAGGTTGTCATATCTTCATTCACACGCACTTCGATTTGATCGTCTAATACGTTCACGCTGATTGAGAAATATTTTTCACCAAAATACAACATCCCTGTCGTAAAGCCTTCAGGTGTAATATTTAAGACTACATGTTCCCATTGAGGTGCTTGATAAGCACACGCTAATTTATATTTACCTAGTATTTGCGCAATTAAATGTAATGTTTGATGCTCTTCTTTCCAATCTTGATACTTTAAGATTTCCATGGAAATACCTCCTCTTTTTCTTACCTCTACCCCTTTTTATCAGAGAAATGTAAAAGAAACCGCCGAAGCGGTTTCTATCTGTTATATCTATTCAAAGACCATGTTATAGATTTACTTAACGATTAATACTGGCGTATTAGAACGTTTTGCGACTTTATGAGTCACATGGCCAAGTACGTGTTTAATTTCAATACGAGAACGTTTGTTACTCATCACAACGATATCATAATGATTTTTCTCTAACTCATCTAAAATTTCAATTGTCGGACTACCTGTTGTAAAGACAATTTCATAGTTCATGCCTTTATCTTCAAGGATTTGTATAAATGGTTTCATGTCGACTTCTTTTTCTTTTGTCACTTCTTCAAAGTGTTTGTTTTGATAACGTACATAGTTTGCTAATTCAGTTTCAGAAATCACATGATACACAGTGATTTTGGCTTGATCATTTCCTCTTGTTAAAGCTTCTAATTGGTCTGGTACATTGTTGAACGCATTACCGAAATCATACGGTACTAAAATATTATTATACATACAACTTCACTTCTTTCTTGATAAAGTTTAGTATTAACCTATTCATTATTAATATACCCTAAGTTATTAATCTATAACGGAAACTTCCTATTTTGTGCATGAAAAAACAGAAGATGCGAATAAACATCCTCTGTTATAAATTATGGCTTATAAATCTAAAGATTGGATATATGATTTGATTTCTTCTTTCATTTCATCATCTTTTAATGCATAAGCAATCGTCGTTTTAACGAATCCGATTTTCTCTCCAACATCAAAACGATGTCCCTCAAAATCATACGCAAACACTTCATCGTCATGATTCAAGCGTTCAATCGCATCTGTTAATTGAATTTCGCCGCCGCTGCCTTTATCTTGCGTAGATAAATAATCGAATATTTCAGGTGTTAAGACATAACGTCCCATAATCGCAAGGTTTGATGGTGCTGTCCCTGGCGCTGGTTTTTCGACGAATTTTTCCACTTCATACAAACGCCCATTTTGCTTCTCAGGTTTCACAATACCATAACGGTGTGTTTCCTTTTCTGGCACTGTTTGTACACCGATGACAGATTTGCCTGTTTCATCATAAACATCCATTAATTGTTTAATCGCTGGTGTATCAGATTCCACAATATCATCACCAAGTAAAACAGCGAATGGTTCATTACCGATGAATTGTCTTGCTGTCCAAATCGCATGGCCTAAACCTTTTTGTTCACGCTGACGGACATAAAATACGTTGGCTAAGTGTGTAGAGCGTTGCACTTTCTCTAATAAATCTGTTTTGCCTTTTTCTCTTAAGTTGTTTTCAAGTTCAACTTGATTATCAAAGTGATCTTCAATGGCACGTTTGTGTTTACCTGTCACAATAATAATGTCTTCAATTCCTGCGCGATAGGCTTCTTCAACGATATATTGAATCGTCGGCTTATCTAAAATCGGCAACATTTCTTTCGGCATCGCTTTTGTTGCTGGTAGGAAACGTGTTCCTAGGCCTGCTGCGGGAATTACTGCTTTTTTAATCTTAGTCATACAATATCTCCTTTTTCATCAGGTGGTCTGAAATTATCAAGATTATACCTTGACTTGTCTTTTAAACAGCCACATTTAAAACGTTCATCTCTTTATCTTTAAACTGTGATTTCATCACAAATTGTAACGTTTACATCACTGATAATATTAGGGTTTTATCGTGTAATAGTCAACTTTTAACAAAAGCACCTGATTTTCATCAGATGCTTAGTTGAGGTGTTATTTGATTAGACGAAAGGGAGGGATGTCAGTGTTCCCTTCATCATCTTTTTGTGGTTTATTGTTAATGTCGTAGCGATGATTCGCAAGATCAATTAATTTTTGTTTATAGTCCTTACTATGAATAATCTCATCTAAAATACGTAGGACATCTTCATTTTTCATTTCTTCTACTTTACCGCGGTAGATTTTTTCATAACTTGTTCTGGATGGATTTCGTCTTCATCAAGCAACTCTTCATATAACTTTTCACCAGGTCTGAGACCTGTGAATTTGATTTCAATGTCTCCATCTCTATAACCGCTTAAGCGAATTAAGTTTTTCGCAAGATCTACGATTTTAACAGGTTCTCCCATATCTAATACGAAGACTTCACCGCCATCCGCAATCGCACCTGCTTGTAATACCAGACGTGCTGCTTCAGGGATTGTCATAAAGTAACGTGTGATTTCAGGGTGTGTCACTGTAATTGGACCGCCCGCTTCAATTTGTTTCTTGAATAACGGGATAACAGAACCACGTGAACCTAATACATTACCGAATCTTACTGCCACAAAGTTCGTATGACTGTTTTCTTCATTCATACTTTGTACAATCATTTCAGCGGCACGTTTAGACGCACCCATCACATTCGGCGGATTCACTGCTTTATCTGTAGAAATCATAACGAACTTAGATACTCTCGCTTCTCGCGCTACTTCAGCCACGTTTTTTGTTCCGATTACGTTATTTTTAATCGCTTCACTTGGGTTATATTCCATCATCGGCACATGTTTATGTGCAGCTGCATGGTAAACCACATATGGTTGGTAATGACTGACGATTTTAAATAAGCGTGAACGGTCTTGAATATCAGCGATAACAGGTACGATATCAATTTGATCGCCGTATTGTTTTTGAAGTTCTTGGTGAATTAAGTAAATACTGTTTTCACCATGTCCTAACAAAATAATACGTGCGGGTGCAAAACGACACACTTGTCGACAAATTTCAGAACCGATTGAACCGCCGGCACCTGTAACCATAATCGTTTGATGTGTTAATTCTTTGGAAATCATTTCCATGTCCAACTCTACAGGATCACGTCCAAGTAAATCTTCAACTTCTACTTTCTTTAATTGGCTGACTTCTAATTTACCTGACATAACTTCTTCAATGTTCGGCATTTTCAATACAGTCGCTTGTGTGTTTTCACAAATACTATTGATTTCTCTTAAGCGCTGTTGTGTTAACGTTGGTATCGCAATAATGATATTTTTAATACGATATTTATTAACTAGATCTGGGATATCTTCAATAGTACCTTGAACTTTAACCCCTTCTGTAATCGTCAACTTTTGTTTCTTTGGATCATCATCCACGACTACAACAGGTTCCATGCCCATAGTCGGACGTTTCAACATTTGGTTAATCAACATTGAACCGCCTTCACCAGCGCCGATAACTAATGTATTCTTACGTTTAACGCCTTTACGTACCAGTGTTCTTCTAAATAAACGCCATGATAAACGAGAGCCTCCGATTAATAACACATGCATCATCCATGTGATGAAGTATAATCTCAAAAACGGACCTTCATGTGTAAAGAACGGTACGATTAAAACGGTCATGGCCATCGAACATGTGACCGCTTTAACTATGACAATCATTTCATTGACACTCGCATATTCCCAAGCCCGGTGGTATAAGTTGAATACACTGGCAAAGATGTGATGAGAAAACAGCAATACCAGTGATGATAAAATTAACAATGATAAAGAATAACCGCGGAAATATGGTTCAAGAATTAAATAACTCAAAAAGACAGAAAAAGCAACAATGATTGAATCAATAAACAATAGTAATATCAGTCGCTGCTGTCTTGCGGAAATTTTTGACACTTTATTTCACCTCAATTAATTGATCTCTGTTTACTCTCGGTGTAATGTTTATGTTATTTCTAAATGAAATGGAAAAGGTTGGGAAGCTTACCTGTCCCAACCCGCTGTTCCTCTCAGATTCTTGCTGCAAGACTTGCGCTTATCTTAGCGTTCAAAGTCATCTTGTGTTAAATCTTCTCGTTTTGTACGTCTACGTTGTTGTGTATGTTGTGTCTGATGTGTATTTGGTTTTGAAGAACTTTTTAATTGATTTAAGAACTCTCGGATTAAGATTAAAATAACTGCGATAATAAAGCCTGCGACCAACCCTATAAATGCATTTTTAGCAATGCTTGATGAAATTTCTTTCACATCATCTTTGGATTTAGAAAGAATTTCAATACCGCCATCTGGTGATATTGCATTGACCTCTTCTTTAAGTACTTCAGCAGCAGTATCTGCGATTTTCACCGCATCTTTCTCACTATTAGCCGTTGCGGTAAAGTTCAATACTTGAGAATTCGGTTGGTTGTTCACTTCTACCTTCTCAGTGATGGATTTCGCATCTTCATCTTTTCCAATCTCTTCTGCCACTTTGCCTAAGACACGTGGGCTTTTCGCAATATCTGTATATGTAGCCACAATTTGAGAATCAGCTTGGTATTTCTCAGCCATCGTCAAATCGCCTTTATCACTTTTTTCAATCAATACTTGTGAAGTTGCTTCATATTTCGGTTGCGCTATAAGTGCTGTTAACAGCACGCTTAAAATCAGACCTGCAATAGGAAAAATAATCAACCACTTTAAGTAACGCTTGATTATCCTCCATACATTTGAAAAATCAAAACTATTATTTTCTTCCATATTGCTTCGTTACCTCCGTAATGCGGAAATTGAATGATACATGTCAGAAACGTTAAAGTTATTTTAACTTACACAACAAATTCCGACCGTTTGATAACCATTATAAAGGAAAACAAAATAAATTAATTCACATTAATTGAATTGTTGCATAAGTTTTACATGTAATTAACATTCTTAAATCGCAATTAACGACAGAAACAACAAAGTATACAATAAACCTAAAGAAACGCAAAAATAGCTTCATACTTGCTTAACATTAAATGCATTAAGCATTGAAGTCACAAAAACAACTAAGATACGCATAAGCGTGCATGATCAAGTGTTAAATTGATTTTAGGTTAATGGAATGAAAAAAATGCATCATTTGAAAATAACGCACGTTTGCATGCGTGGTCATGAAGTTTAAGCAACTGTCTATTCTTACATAAACAGCCTAGCTTTTTCGTTGCGAGTTGGAGATGTTCTAAGATGAGGAATAAATAATCGCACCAAAATTTGTGCCTAAAACAAAAAAATCATTTCTATCATTATTATGATGACAAAATGTTTGTTAACAAGATTGATTATAATATACAACAAACTTAAAAGGCAATAGGCTTGACAATCCATTTTCAAAATTTTGTAAAGGTTCATACACATACTCAGTTTGTTTGAAACAAACAAAAAATGTAACACTGTTCAAATAATGTTCGAAATAACTTTTAAACTTTATATTGTAGTCATCTTCTTTTTAGTGTAAAATATCAATGATAATAGTTATCAATTAGTAATAAACGAGAGAGGTGTCCCGTATGGTAGACGCAGCAAACGCCAAAAAAGGTTTAACTTATAAAATCATCAACATGAACTTCGATAATACAATGCTAGCACATCGCTTAAGCGCACTTGGTTTTACAGTCGGAAGCAAAATTAAAGTACGTCAGAAATTCTTCATGAAAGGTCCATGCACATTAGAAATGGACGGACAATGTATCGGCATCAGACATTGTGATGCATGTAAAATCACATTGGAGCAAGCGCATGTCTAATACCTATTGTATTGTCGGCAATCCGAATGTCGGCAAAACCACACTGTTCAATGCTCTGACAGGTTCATATGAATATGTCGGCAACTGGAGCGGTGTGACCGTTGAAAAGAAAGTCGGTATTTTATCAGATAAGCAAGGAGATCTGGTCGATTTACCTGGTATTTATGACTTATTACCGATTTCGAAAGATGAAACAGTCGTGACAGATTATTTACTGCACGATGAGTTTTCAAAAATCATCAACATTGTCGACGCAGTACAATTAAAACGTAATTTATTATTAACGACACAATTGATGGAATTCGGGGCGCCTTTATTGCTTTGTTTAAATATGGGCGATGTCGCAGAGAAACGCGGCATCCAAATCAATCGTAATTTATTGATGCGTCGTTTGAAGTTGCCGATCTTGCCGATTGTGGCGAGAAGCGGCCAAGGTATCGATAGCATCTTAGAACTCTTGAAAGAAGAAACTTTATCTACATCACAACCATTGAAAATTCCATACGAGCATAAAGTTGAACACGCCTTATCTGAAATACAACATTATTTAAAACATCATTTAGAATTGCCTGAGAAACGCCATCGTTTTATCGCTGTTCAATATTTACTGGGCAATCCAGCCATTGAACACTATATCAGTGCACATCATCATGAAGATTTACGTCAAATCCGTAATCATCTTGCTGAACAATTAGATATTTCAATCGTGGATAGTATGCGTCGTTCACGTACTGAGTTTATCGACACACTTATTGAAGATGTCATTACGCATCAAGATAAGAAAAAACAATATTTGACTGACCGTATCGACAAAATTTTAACAAATAAGATTTTAGGTATCCCTATCTTTTTAGGTATCATGTGGCTGATTTTCCAAGCGACCTTCTCATGGATCGGTACCCCGCTGTCAGATAAATTAGATGAATTTATCGGCGGTACCTTTACAGATTGGGTCAACCAAGGAATGGATGCGATTGGACTCTTCCCATTCATGAAAGATTTGATTACAGATGGGATTATCGCAGGTGTCGGTGCTGTCTTAGTTTTCGTACCGCAAATCTTAATTCTATTCTTCTTTATTTCAGTATTAGAGGATTCAGGTTATATGGCACGTATTGCCTTGATTATGGATAAAGTCATGGAAGGCTTAGGTCTTAATGGTAAATCATTTATCCCAATGATTATCGGTTTTGGTTGTAATGTACCAGGTGTCATGGCAACGCGTTCTATTGAACAAGAGAAAGAGCGTTTAACGACGATTTTAATTACACCATTCATGTCATGTTCAGCGCGTTTACCTGTATACGCATTATTTGTAGGTGTTTTCTTCCAAACACACCAAGCACTCATCGTGTTAAGTTTATACGTGATTGGTATTGTCGTCGCATTAATTGTCAGCTTTGTGATGACAAAAACAATTTTGAAAAAGGAAAACTCAGTTTTTGTGATTGAATTACCACCTTATCGTTTACCATCAGCAAAAACACTTTGGCGTAGTACATGGGAAAAAGCAAAAGGCTTTGTGAAAAAAGCAGGTACATTTATCTTCGGTGGATCAGTCGTTATTTGGTTATTAAACTATGCAGGTCCAACTGGCTTTGGCGTTGATGTTGACTATAGTTTCTTACACTTAATCGGTGCAGCGATTGCGCCATTATTGATTCCTTTAGGATTCAGTTCATGGCAAGCGGGTGCTACATTAATCCCTGGCTTCTTAGCTAAAGAAGTCGTTGTCAGCGCAATGGCGATTATTTACGCCGTAGACAGCCAAGGTTTAACAAATATGATTGCGAGTCATTTCACAACCGCATCAGCGTATGCGTTTATGTTATTTATCTTATTGTACATTCCATGTTTGTCCACTGTCGCAGCCATCAGAAAAGAAACAGTGTCTTGGAAATGGACGATTATCGCAACACTTTATCCGATTGCGATTGCCTATCTCCTAGCATTTGTGTTCTACCAATCTAGCCAACTCTTTTTCTAGGAGGAATTATTTATGACACTACTCATTAATCTTGTCATCTTTTTATTGATATTTGGATATGCGACCTTTACAATCGTCCGCTTCTTCAAAAAATCAAAACAAGGCAAATGCGCAGCTTGTGACATCAACAAAGGTTGTGGTCATTCAATGCCTAAAGAAATGAAAAAACATCAACAACATCACTCATCATAAATTTACTAACAGTAGACATACATCCTTTCATAGGGGTGTATGTCTTTTTTAGTCAACTACCTTTTATTATAAGATAGTTGACAAAGACTATAATCTATACTATCTTACATTATAAGTTAGTTAGTTTTTGCTGATGTAACGAGGTGACATATATGACAATTTCTAATCAAATTATGAAAGGTTTACTAGATGGTGCTATTTTAGCTTTAATCGCTCAAGGAGAAACTTATGGTTACGAAATCCTAGAAAAACTTAATGCACAACAATTTCCGGAAATCAGTGACGGCAGTATTTATCCTGTATTACTGCGTCTCAGTAAAAAAGGTTACATCCAAAGCGAAACACGTAAATCAGATTCCGGTGGTCCTAAACGTAAATACTATACCATTACGCATGATGGACAATCAGAGCTGAAACAATTCAAACAAAAGTGGCATGCGTTAAATCAAGGCATGAACAACCTATTAGGGAGTGACAAAGAATGTTAAATCAATCAGAAGAAACATTTTTACTGAAATTACGTATGACGTTGCTAGAGAGAGGTAAAGATGAAAACGTGGTAGAAGCAATTGAAGAAGAATTGCGCGATCATTTCCATGAAGCACACGCACATGGACATTCGACCAAAAGTATTACTGATCATTCTGTGGAGTCTTATATCAATCATATCTCACAAGAAGTCCCTCATGATCGTAAATGGGTACGTTTTTTAACTAAAACAATCACTATGGTGTTGTTACTTACTATTCTGCCCAGTTTCTTTTATGGTCAATTTAATTTGACTTTAGGCCTTATCATTCATTTAGCTATAGTGCTCTTAGTCGGCTTTTTAATTTGGAAGGTTATTAAAACAATAGTGATTAAATGGGGTTATGAAATCTTATCCAGAGACAAGACTCCTATTAAGCTTTATGTCGCTTGTTTCTTTTTAGGAATCATTGTCATGGGCCTTTTTGTCGCAAGTATATATTTCACATCACACTATCCTATTTATACGTTCATTACACTTTCAAGTCGTACAAGTTTAATTGTAGGTTGTGTGCTGATTGGCATCATTTTATGTATTACAGCACTGAAGAAAGAGTGGATGTTGATGATGGTCGCTTTAGTTATTACGTTGCCTAACCTCATCACATTTATGATATTTGGTAATAACGAAAGCCAACAAGCTGTCACGACTGAAGTGGTTATCTTATTAATTTTGCTGGTTGTCTTTAATGTGGTGAATTTTATGATGTTCAGAAAAACGGATAAAGAAGCTGATGAAAGATAGTAATCAAAATAAACCTAAAGGCCGACAACCTTTAGGTTTATTTTTTATGCATAGCTATATTCATAAATTTTCTTGAGTCGACCGACTTCTACCGCACAGACGTGTTGATGTGTTAAATCTACGAGTGATAAACGTTTACCGTGTCCTGCGCCTGTATCGATATCAATCGTATGGTCTGCGACGTGAATGCGATGTTGTTTAACCCCTAATCGTTTCGTCGGTACATGACCATGTACGACACATTTTCCTTTAATTTTTCGCGATAATTTTGCGGGCGGTTCAAACCCAGATACTTCTTTTAATTTTTGTTTGGATAAACACTTCTTAGGGTTAACTCCTGCATGAACAAATAAGTAATCCCCAATATGTGCCATACTGTCGAATTGTTTTAAGACAGCTTTCCATTTGCGTTTCTCTTTTTCTTTTGACTTCATCCAGCGTACATCATGATTGCCTAATAAAACAATCGCACCTTCACGATGTAACTGTTGTACCATTTTAAGGGTCCCATCAGAATCAGGTCCATGATTGACATAATCCCCTAACAAAACCAGCTGATCACGTTTAGGATTATAATCTACATAAGCAAGTAAGGTTGCGAGTGCTTCTTTATGTCCATGAATATCTGATGAGACGAGTAGTCTGCCTTTCATGATGATGCATGCCTCCTTTATCGTGTTCTCTCTATTTTGTTTGCTTGTTTTTAGTATAGCGAAAAACTGCCGAATTGTTTTTTAAATTTTTGTAAAGTTAGAAAGAGGTTGGGTGAAGCGGTGGTGTATCATTCAAGTTGATATAATAAACCAGACGATCTGTCCATTCCCCGTTCTCAAAAATAAATTGTGTTCTGGTACATTCATACTCAAAACCGCACTTCTTCAATAAGGCGATGGAGGCATGATTACCTGGATGTACATGGGCTTCTAGTCGATGATATTTTAAACGCTTAGCAATTTTAAATATGGCAGTAAAAGCTTCATACGCATAACCTTGACGCCAAAATTGATTATGAATCGCATAACCGCATTCTGCCCATTGAAAATGTTGACGTGCTAACGTTACTAAATTGAAGTTGCCGAGATGTACACCATCAGCTTTGCGAAATACACCAAAGACATAAGTATCATCTGATTGAATAAGCGCTTGTTGTTGTGCAATCAAACGCTGAAACCACGCTTTAGAGTAATGAGATATCTCTAAAAAACCTTCATCAAAAGGACTTTGAGGCATGGCTCGACCTGCATAGCCTTTTACCCATTGCTCATAATCTTCTGTATTCATTGGTTTGACTTCTAACCGTTCTGTTGTTTCTGTTAAGTATTCAAACTGCATCTCTTCCCTCCTCTCTTCTAATCTGGATTATTCACATTCTTACGCTTTTTCATTCAAAAATGTTATATTTAAATTGAAATTAACTAAATAATAATTCTAAAAGGAGGTCATCCTATGTCATTCAAGGAATATGTAGAAGATGTTGTAGAAACAATCAAACATATGCGCTTTGGTTCTAAAAACGGTATTATCATGATTGTTTCTGCCATTGTGTTAAGTGCGATCACAACACCAATTATCGGTCTTCCATTAGGCGCTTGGATTGGTTACTATTTAGAGAAAAACGGTAAATAATTTTGATAGACGCTATGTAAAGAAATCCCTTGAGACACTTTATTAAAGTACTCAAGGGATTTTTATTTATTTTTGAAGTACTAACAAGTCACTTGTGAGATGACGTGTAGCTTGATAGGCTTGTTGGTAAATTTCAAAGTATGCTTCATACGTCTGATGACGTTTTAAATCAGGTTGGAACACTTTTGAATAATGAATAAAGGCCTCTGCACAATCTTTCAATGAATCATACCAGCCTAAGCTGTATGCTGCTAACATTGCTGCACCCATACTTGGTCCTTCTTCATGTTTCAACTTATAGATTTCAGTGTTGAAGACATCTGCTTGAAGTTGGAGCCAGAAATCACTCTTAGCACCGCCACCTGTTGAGACAATCTTAGTCACATTGCGTCCAATACTACGCAAGTATACTAATGAATCATATAAAGAATACGTAATACCCTCTACCACTGCACGTCCAAAATCACCACGTGTATGATTACCTGTAATACCAATAAAGCTGCCTCGAATTGACGCATCACCATGCGGTGTACGCTCTCCAACTAGATAAGGTGTAAAGATTAAACCGTGTGCACCAATTTGAGACGCTTCAGCATCTTTCATTAAAGTGGTGAAATCATCTTCAGGATAAAATTCACGTTTAAACCAACTCAAACTATAGCCTGCACTTAACGTCACACCCATTAAATAGTTAACATCCGGTACCGCATGATTCATCAAATGAATTTTATGACCATAGCCTTCTGATTCTCCGACAGGTTCGCAAATTAATAACACACCTGATGTACCGATACTACAAATCGCATCATCAGGATGAATCACGCCTGAGCCTAGCGCTGCACATGCATTGTCTGCCCCACCCGCAAAAACAGGTACAGGTTTATTAAGAGACAATTGTTGTTGTAACTCAGCTTTTAATACACCGACTTGTGCGTGTGATTCAACTAAGTCTGGATAAATATGGTCTGGAATATCAAACGAAGCACCTAACGCTTTATCCCATGCCTTAGTTTGTGGATTTAATAACATCGTTGCAGCCGCATCTGAATACTCTGTGTGCAATACACCTGTTAACGCAAAGCGTAAATAGTCTTTCGGCAACATAAACGTATCAATTTGTTTAAATAAATCCGGTTCATGTTGTTGTACCCATAAGAGTTTAGTCAGTGTAAATCCTTCGACCACAGGATTACCAAGAACTTGATCACCATACTTCGCTTTGATTTGTTCACATTGAGGAGTCGTACGTGTATCGTTCCATAAAATTGCACGTCTTAATGGTTGACCTGCCTGTTCTACAATAACAAGTCCATGCATTTGACCTGAAAATGAAAGACCTTCAATCGAAACATCTGATAATACTGGTTGTGCTAATAAATGATGGAGCCCATTTACTGCAGCTGCCACCCATTCTTCTGGTGCTTGTTCTGAATAACCTGGATAGTCGTGATAAAGTTTGAGCGGTTCACTTTGTGTGCCGAGTACATTGCCTAAGCGATCGACCGCAATCAGTTTAATTGCGCTCGTTCCTAAATCGATGCCAATCACCGCTTCTGTTGTCATGTAAATCATCCTTTCCAAACGATTGAATACGAGTATTTTGATGAATCAAGTATTACTTTTTATCTCATTAGTTATAGTATAGCGTTTTCATTTATATAAATATATATCCTTTATACTAAATTTATCTTTATTATGTATACATCGGTATGCTAGAAACCTCACATACCTTATTACTCAAAAAAGCACACGAGCAACGTTTGCTCGTGTGTCTTTGATTGATGTTATTAAGAATTCCATAAATCCGCTAAACCTTGGAATGATAAGAATCCTGTTACGATTGTTACGAGTACAGCAAGTACACCGAACATTAACATCCATGTTGGATGTTTGTAATCGCCGACAATTGACTTTTTCTTACTTGCGATTAAAATAACACCTAATGTAATCGGTAAGATTAAACCGTTCAACGCACCTGCGATGATTAATAATTTAACTGGTTTACCGATTAATAAGAATGTAATCGTTGAAACAACGATGAACACAATCACAATGATATTACTGCGTTTCATCAATGATTTGCTTAACGTTTTCAAGAATGTTGCACTTGTGTACGCTGAGCCGATTACTGATGATAAGGCAGCTGCGAATAATACGATACCGAAGATATTCTTACCAATTGGTCCAAGTGCGTGTTCGAATACTGATGCTGGCGGGTTTTCAGGGTTTAATGTCACACCTGTAACAACCACACCTAATACAGCTAAGAATAATAAACCACGCATGACACCTGTTGTTAAGATACCAGCAATCGCTGAATGGTTAACAAACGGAAGATAGTCTTTCCCTTTAATTCCTGAATCCAAGATTCTGTGTGCACCTGCGAATGTGATATAACCACCTACAGTACCACCAATTAATGTGATAATCGGTAATACTAAAGCACCTGGATGTTCAGGCATAACCATTTTCTCTGCAGCTTCTAAGTATGGTGGATTTGATTTCACCATTACATACGCTGTAATACCAATCATCATTACCCCTAAGATCATCGTTACGAAGTCCATCACTTTTTGACCGCTCTTACTAATGAATACGCCAATTGCTAAAATGGCTGTAATTGCGGCACCCCATTTTACATCAATACCGAAAATCGCATTTAAACCTAAACCGGCTCCTGCGACGTTACCGATATTGAAGGCCAGACCACCGATCGCAACTAAAATGGAAATGAAGGTCCCTAACCCTTTAACCATTTTGTTCGCGATTTCTTGTCCACGTAAGCCTGTCACAACCAAGATACGCCAAATATTGATTTGCGCTCCGATATCAATAATGATAGATAATAAGATCGCAAACGCGAAACTTGCGGCGAATTGTTGTGTGAAAACCGCTGTTTGTGTTAAGAACGCTGGACCGATGGCTGATGTCGCCATTAAGAAGACTGACCCTAATAACAGTCTCTTATGTTCCTTAGTGAACTGGAACTCCGGTTTGTTTTCTCCCATAGATTAACCCCCTAATTTCGTAATCGAAATACCTTCTTTCGTTAGTCTTTCTCGTATTTTCGATACGAATTCCAATGCATGCGCGCCATCGCCATGCACACAAATTGTATCTGCTTTAAGCTCAATTTCTTTTCCTGTTTTCGCAATGACTTTGTTTTCTTTAACCATCTTCACAACCTGTTCAATCGCTTCATCCGTATCCGTTAACACAGCGTCAGCTTCTTTACGGCTTACTAGTTGACCGTTTTCTTCATAACGTCTGTCTGCGAATACTTCATTTGCGGCTTTCAAACCGACTGCTTCGGCTTCTGATACTAATAATGTATTAGATAAGCCCACTAAAATTAGTGATGGGTCCACGTCATATACTGCTTGTGCAATTGCGTGTGCAATATCTTTGTCACGTGCACCCATGTTATATAAGGCACCATGAGGTTTAACATGATTGATTTTGACATCGTGAATACGGCAAAACGCTGATAAAGCACCAATTTGGTATGCAACCAAGGTATAAATCTCATCAGGTGATAAATCCATATTACGGCGTCCGAAACCTTGAATATCATGGAAGCCTGGGTGTGCACCGATGCCCACACCGTTTTCTTTCGCAAGTTTCACAGTTTCATACATTACATTTTCATCACCTGCGTGGAATCCGCAGGCAATGTTTGCGGAGGTAATCAAAGGAATAATTTGATGATCTCCACCGAATGAATAATTACCGAATGCTTCGCCTAAATCACAATTCAAATCTATTTTCATGTTAAAGCAGCCCCCTTAGTAATTTGATGACGGTCTAAGAATTTAATATCGACATCTTTAGCATCACCATCAGCGTATGCTGGATATGATAATACCGCATACAAGAAATCAGCCGTTGTTGAGAAACCGTCAATGACCATTTCATCAAGTGTTGCTTTTAATTTCTCAATCGCATGCGTACGGTTTGCACCTTTGACAATCACTTTTGCGACAAGTGAATCATAGTAAGGTGACACGACATAACCTGGATACAATAATGAATCGACACGTACATTGAAACCTTGTGGTAAATGTAATGCTTTGACTTTACCAGGTGAAGGTTGGAATTTACGTTCTGGATTTTCTGCGTTGATACGTGCTTCAATCACGTGGCCAGTGAAGTGAATATCATCTTGGCTGAATGGCAGTTCTCCATGTTTCATTAAGTAAAGTTGTGCTTGTAATAAATCTCTGTCAGCACGCATTTCTGTGACAGTATGTTCTACTTGGATACGTGCGTTCATTTCGATGAAGTAATATGCATCATCAGTTACTAAGAACTCGATTGTACCCGCACTACGGTAATTAGATGCTTGCGCAACTTTAACCGCGTCTTCACAAATCTTTTGACGCTTTTCTTCTGATAGTGCTGCACATGGTGATTCTTCGATTAATTTTTGGTTTTTACGTTGTACTGAACAGTCACGTTCACCTAAGTGTACATAATTTTCTTTACCGTCACCGATAACTTGTACTTCTACGTGTTTCGCAACTGGAATAAATGCTTCAACGTAAATACGATCATCATCGAAGTATTTTTTACCTTCACTTTGTGCTTCTTTAAAAGCTTTCTCTAAATGTTCTGGTTCTTTAACGATACGGATACCTTTACCGCCACCGCCGCTTGCGGCTTTTAATACGACTGGATAACCGATATCTTTAGCAATTTCTTTAATTTCATCAACAGAATGTACCGCACCGATAGAACCTGGGATAATCGGCACATCGGCAGATTCAACTGTTTGACGTGCAGTGATTTTATCACCCATCATTTCCATCGTACGTTTTGTCGGTCCAATAAAGTAGATATCATTTTCTTCTACTTTTTGCGCAAAGTTAGGGCTTTCTGATAAGAAACCATAACCTGGATGGATTGCATTGGCACCTGTAATTTCTGCTGCTGCAATAATACGATTAATATTTAAATAGCTATCAAGCGGATTCGCTTCGCCAATACAAATGGCTTGGTCTGCTAAACTGACATGCAGACTCTTTTCGTCTCCTTTCGCATATACGGCTACTGTTTCAACGCCCACTTCACGGCAGGCACGAATAATACGTACAGCGATTTCTCCTCTATTCGCAATTAAACAACGATACATGATAATTTCTCACCCCTTTACTTAACTTCAATCAGTGCTTGGTCATATTCTACATTTGTGCCATGATCAACTAAGATATCTGTAACTTCGCCTTCTACTTCACTAGTTACTTCATTCATGACTTTCATTGCTTCGATATAACCGATAACATCGCCTTTTTTAACTTTGTCTCCGACTTTCACAATCGGTTCAGTTAATTCTTTTGTATCTTGCAAGAAGAATGTACCGACCATTGGCGCATTCACTGTTTCACCAGATGCTTGGTTATCAGCTTGTGGTTCTTGAGCCGCTTCTGGTGCTGGATTAGATGTTGCTTGATTTTGAATTTGTGTTGCTGGTTGTGTTTGTTGCGGTGATGAAAAATCTAATTCAATTTCATGTGCCTCATCTTTATATTTGAACTTGTTCACCTTGTTCTCTTTAACTAAGTTAATTAAATCTTTGATTTCTTCTAATTTCATTTCTATTCATCCCCCTCTAGTAATTCGCTAATACGTTTTGATGTTGTTCTCATTTCCCTCATGTCAAACAACGGTTCTTTTTCTATTGCTTCTAATGAAGCTTCGAAACCTTTATTATAATCATCTAAATGTTGAATGGCTTCTTCCACAGTTACCCACTCAAAGTTCACTTTTTGACCGGGTTGTTTTTGTGCCAAGACACTTAAGTCTGACTGGCAGACTGTCGCAATCTTAGTGTAACCGCCGACTGTTTGTTTATCATTCATCAATACAATCGGGTTACCGTCATTCGGTACTTGTACACTGCCGAGTGCAACAGGTTCAGAAATAATATCTGCACTGTCAGTCGGCGGAATAGAAGCACCCTTCAAACGAAAGCCCATACGATCCGATTGTTCAGAAATCTCAAAAGGTTCTGACACTAACCCTTCATGGCTAGCATCAGGGAAGCTATCATATTGCGGGCCTTCCACAACTCTGATCGCATCTGTCCCTTCATGGATTAAATCTAAATCGCTCGTATAACCGACATGACGACGGTAATCATTATTATAATGAACCGGAATCATATCATCTTTTCTTAATGCACGGCCATGGAAACCACCCATTTTAGTACGTGTATGCGTCGCATAACTTCCTGCAACTTCAGGTACGTCAATCGGATGACCGAAGTGTAAATAACCTCTTGCGCCTGTAATTGCGGCGTTTAATGCGAGTACATCACCTTTATATACTTGTACAACCGTTTGGTGGGAAATCGGCTCACCATTCAATGTTGCTTTAAATTCTGCGCCTGTAATAACTACAGTATTATCTTCTAAGAATTGTAATGTCGGTCCGATAATAGTTGCTTCGATTGCTGGACCTTCATTACCGATTAATTGTGTACCTAAACGGTAACTATATCTATCTAATGCACCTGCACTAGAGAAACCTTCTTTTTGGTAACCATAACGTCCGATATCTTGAATTGTTGAGAATAGTCCTGGTTTAATAATTCTAATGCTCATCTTGAACAGTCACCCATCTTTCTATATCAAAATCAGGATCGTTTTTCTGTGCGATAATCTCATCATACGTATCTTGTGAGATTTGATAGAATTCAATACGATCTCCCGCTTCATAAAGTGTCATTGGTTCACGGTCCAAGTCGAACACATCTAAAGGTGTACGTCCGATAATTTGCCAACCGCCTGGCGAATCTTGCGGATACAAACCAGTTTGGTTTTTCGCAATGCCGACAGAGCCAGCATCAATACGTACTCTTGGTTCATCCCTTCTTGGTGTATACAGACGCTCATCTAATCCACCAAGATATGGGAAACCAGGCATAAATCCTAGCATATAAATTAAATAAGTTGGTTCTGTATGTAATTGAATCACATCTTCAACTGTTAAATCATTAAGCTTAGCGACTTCTTCAATATCAGGTCCGTATTTTCCTCCATAAATGACTGGAATACGTACCACTTTGGAGCTTTCTGACGTCTCAATATCACTTACATCGAGCGTATCAAGCTTCAAGTCTTCGATTAATGCTTTCGCATGAATCTTATGATCATCGAAGTGAATCATCACTGCACGATAAGACGGTACAATCTCTTTAATCGCTTCATGATCTTGGCGTTCCAAATAAACCACAAGTTGTTGGACTTTCTTGAATGTCTCAGGTGCAATCTGTGGTTCAAAGCGAACTAAGATAGCTTGTTCACTGATAATTTGGTAATCCATTGTTTTGCCTCCCCTTTGTGTTAGGTAATACTGAACATCTATCCAGACGTTCTTTCCTTTGTTTAAGAATGTGACTGCACAAACTGAAACTCAGCTTCAGCTCGGGCAGTCTTTATATGTTTAACACTGTTATCTCTTCAGTTGTTAAGATACTTTTGAAAATTGTAACCGTTTTAAAAACGGCCAACAAATTTAATTATAACATTTATGCCCCATCCGTATCGATTAACTTGGGTATTAAAATCACAACTCAAATTCTATAAGAAATTTTAATAATATGAAATCATGCCTTTTATCGCCATTTTCATAAGTTTTCTGACAATTTAGATGAAAACCTTTTCATGCGTATTGTTTTAATATAATACATTTGTTGCCTAAGTAAAAGACTTTTTTTGCTATAATTTTACACTTCGAATTGTGTTTAATTTAATATCCAATGGTACAACAGGGTTTAGACGATATTACAATCCTATTAAATTTTTGATTTTATTTGTCAGAAATACGATTATCCTAGGAATCTGAAGATTTCTTTATCATAAAGTTTAAAGATTTTGATGAAAATAAAGTGCGCTATATAAGCAACCGTAAATGGAACGACAAAGAATGCGGTGATAATCAAGACTAATTTCAACCAAATTTCATCAACATGCATAAATCTAAAGGCATTAATCGGTCCGACCATACCGATAATACCGAAACCTGCAGACTCTTTTGTTCCGCCAATACCGATGAAACTTGCCACAAAACCTGAAATGGCTGCGGTAACTGTAATCGGTACTAACATCACAGGATATTTAACCATATTTGGAAGCATCATCTTAACACCGCCTAGTAAAATTGTGCCAGGAACACCGAGACGGTTTACAGTGATTGTCCCAAAGACTAATGTTGCTTCAGCTGCTGTAATACCGATTGATGCTGCACCAGCTGCTAGACCGCTGATACCGATGGCCATAGATGTTGCTACTGTGGAGATCGGTGAAATGATGATCATACTATAAGCAATCGCAATCAGCATACACATTAACACTGGCTGCATCTCTGTAAAGGTATTAATGATATGTCCAATACCTGTAGTGACTAATTTTACGTATGGCAAAGTATGTAATGTAATAAACCCAGTAATGACTGCTACAAAGGTAGGTAAAATGATTAAATTCAAGCTTCCGAAGTGTTCACCTATGAATAAAATTAAAAGTGAGGCGATTGAAGCTGCTAACATCGTATTGATCAAGTCACCAATACCTGTGATTACCCATGCACCATTTTTAAATTGCGCTGCCCCACTTCCGATAAATGTAGCTGCCGCAACAACCGCAATGCCAAGCGGTGTGAATTTAAAGCGATGTGCGACTAATGCACCAACCAACATCGGCACCGTAAATTGAATGGCTGTTGCTACTTGTAATAGAACACCTGCTGATTTAGAGTACGGTGATAATGCTTTTAAAATTCCCCCTAATACCGCATGCGGTACGAGTCCTGCGATAATTGCGAATGCGACCCCGTTTAATACGTTATAAAAAAATGTACCCACCGACACCTTGGTACCTGGTCTTGTCATAGTTCCTCCCATATATTCTCCTCCGTTTTCTGTGTTGTTAATTATGTTTGTAATATTCTGATAATTCTAATATTTAAAATACTTAAAGTCAATATCTGCTCGAATTTAATAATGGTTTTAAGAACATATAATAGTAAGAAACCACTAAAATGGTAGAATGAATTATCTTATAACCCTTTCTAAATAAGCTATCTTTTGTATCACAATAAAAAAGAGACAGAAACCACACATATGATTTCTGTCACATTAATGTATTAATCGATAAATTTAAAGATTTCTTCATCATAAATTTTAAATATTTTACTATAAACAAAGTGCGCGATAAACGCAGTAATAAATGGAACGATAAAGAATGCGACTGCACAAAGTATCGCTTTAAGCCAGAAGTCGCCGTAATCTAAAAATCTGAACGCATTGATCGGTCCAACTAAACCGATGATACCGAAACCAGCTGATTCTTTCGTTCCTCCAATACCGATTAAACTTGCCACAAAACCTGTTACTGCCGCAGTCGTAGTAATCGGTAGGAAAATAATCGGATGACGTACTAAGTTCGGCAACATCATTTTAACGCCACCTAAAAAGATTGTCATCGGTACACCTAAACGATTAACACGCAATGTTCCGATCGTTAATACTGCTTCTACTGCCGCTATACCGATGGAAGCTGAACCTGCAGCTAATCCTTCAATACCGATTGCCATGGATAATGCGGCGGTTGAAATTGGCGAAATAACAATTGATGCATAAACTAATGAAATCAAAATACACATCGGTATCGGTTGTAATTCAGTAAAGCTGTTGACCATATTACCGATGACTGTTGTGACGAGTTTGACATAAGGTAGTGTATGCAATGCGATGAAACCTGTACTTACTGCCACAAATGTTGGTAATATAATCAAGTTCAAGCTGCCAAAACGTTCACCAATAAACAAAATCATAAGTGAAGCGATTGCAGCTGCGAACATAGTGTTGATTAAGTCACCAATACCTGTGATAACCCATGCATTATGTTTAAAGACGACAGCGCCACTACCAATAAAGGAAGCCGCTGAAACTACCGCGATACCTAAAGGTGTAAATTTAAAACGATACGCAACTAACGCACCGATTAAACAAGGCACCGCAAATTGAATAGCAGTCGTAACGTGTAGTAATTGCGTAAAGACTGGATTAAATGGGACAAGTGCTTTTAAGATTTCTCCTAAAATCGCATTCGGGATTAAACCTGCTACGATACCAATCGCAACCCCATTTAATAAGTTAAAAAGAAAATATTTGGGACCTATCTTGGTCCCTGGATGTGTGGGTGAAGTATGATTCATCGCTGTGTGTTCCATAAAAAGACTCCTCTCGTGATGCAAAAGACCTGATGTTTTCGTAATTTTCAGAATTATTGTATGCCTATCATTAAAGTATGTCAATGACAGAAAATAGAAAAAAGCAGCCGAAGCTGCTTAAAAATTACAGAGTACTAAAACAGGTGCAGTTCAAGTTCCTTTTGGGTTAGTGAATCACTTATACCTAAAATTACAGAGTACTAAAACCATGTGACTGATGTTGCTGTTGCGGACAATGAATCACTTATACCTAAAATTACAGAGTACTAAAACCTCTAGCACAATTATAAACTTGAATTTTGGTTAAGAAAATAGATACGCTGATAATGCTGAAGAAATTTTCTCCCTATCAATGTCTAGTTGATAGTTAAATTTGCAATGTTTTAAAAAAGCTATGACTATATAAAGATCCAAATCATCGAAAACAACAATTTCCGTCAAATTATAATTAGAAATTGTAGGATTAACTTCTAGAAAAGAACAATATTTTTTAAACAAATACTCAAATCTCTCTTTAAACTTTTCTATTTCTATATTAATTGGCGCATTCCAGTAACTATCATCAATAAACTCTTCAGTAATCATTTGGATATTGTTGATAAAGTAGTTCAAACCTTTGATATTCTCTGATAAAAAATATGAGGACTCTGTTAATACTATTATTGGAATTGGCAGATCATTTAATGTTTTTCTAAATCTAATTTGCTCTTTTATACTTAAACCCGCTTCTGGATACAGATAAATCAAAAACGCCTTTTCTTTTGCTTGATAATTCATTTCATCTACTACTAACGGGACTACTTGTTCTAAACGATTAATCAGCCTAGCATAATCTTCAGTGTAATCATATTTAAATGAAAGCAGTCTTATAAACTGCTTTAAATCAAATGATTTAACAGCCAAAGGTAAAGTCCCTCTTAGATTTTCTCTTAAGTCATCCAATAATACATTAATCGAATTGATATATCCTTCTATTTCCATATCATTATGCAATTCTCTAATGATTTTCTTAGTCATCATACTTGTTGCTGCTAATTGATGCTCATTTTCTATAGCAGAATGATTCAAGATAAAACCTCTAAACCGATTATTTGAAACCCTCTCACATTCTAAAAGATTTGTAATGGTTACACAGTCTTTATTGGAATTTCTTGGTTGAAAGTAATTCTTAAGTGTTTCTAGAATGTATTCTTCATGTGTTGAATCTTCATTGTAAATAGAGGTATACTCACTAGTATTTAAAATAACTCTTGGTAATTCCTCAATACTAATCTCTAAAACCGCTTCATACATATTTTTTCTCCTAAAATAAAATGGTACGATTATCTCCTAATATCTCAATATTTTTATCTTCTTCACCCAGTAATATTTTCATTTTCTCATATTGCTTCTCCGTAATTGTCAATGCTCTCACATGACCATCAGGCGGCAAGATACGTTTCACATAATTCACACTGCTTTCTGCTGAATCTTTATTTATACAACTTTTAATGTAAATAGAGTACTGCATCATCAAAAACCCTTCAGAAATCAGCCCTTTTCTAAACTTACTATATAAGCGTCTTTCCTCTTTCGTGTCAGTTGGGAGATCAAACATTATCATTACTCTCATAAATTTATAACTCATGATTCATAAAAAGAATATTGTTTAATGTTTGGTAGCTTGAGTGTTTCATATCTCCCCGTTCTGAAATACTCAATGATTGATTGAACCATAATTTCAATCGCTCTAATAACTGTGTGCTGCTTTCCGTCAATTTGTACTCTTGCATGCATTAAATTCACTAACTCTAATCTATATGCCTTTGTCATATATTCTTCTTCTGGAGGATGTTTTAATAGATATAAATCTACTAATGGTCTAAATACTTCAATGATGTCTGATGCAAGGTTAAAATGATTTCGTGCACCAATATGATGAATACCAAGTGCTGGAATTAACCCTTTTGCCACAATGGTTCTAGCGATTGCTGAATTTAAAATTGTATAACCAAAATTCAACACCATATTTTCTATTAAAAATTCATCATCACGTCTGAAATCCTCAAAAAATGTATTGAAATAATATTTAGCAGCTTGTCCTTCTATATTCATTTCATCTCTAGATGTAACTAAAGTTTGCAACTGTTTCATTTTAATAATTCTTTCATCAAGGACTCCAACATGTTTCATACATTGAATCTGATTTTGAATTTTTTGAACCAATATATGTTTCCACAATTCTCCTTTATTTTGTTCTGACCATTGAAGTTGCTCTTTCATTTGTCCGTATTGGTTAAAATGACCATTAATTGGATGCACCATACATTCTGGTAAATGTTGTTGATTGCAAAAAACAACTAAAATATTATATTTAGAAAGCTCTATCATAAGCCTTGAAGTTATTGTTGTTGTTAAGTCTTCAATTAGAATAGCGAAAATATCGCTTAAGGGGATTTTAACCTCCAAATCCCCTTTTGCGATTTTCAAATTATTTAAGTTTAATGCAAGTTTATCTACTTCTGAAAGATATACAATTCTCCACGCCAAAAACTACTCACCCTTTCATGATCATTTGAGGCTTTTTCTTACTTTTCACTTTATAAAGATTCCCTAAAATATCTGTGGAATATTTTTCAATAGAATATGTTTTTTGAGATATCGTTTTCAATATTCGCGGCGTTCGTTTATCATTAATATTTTCTAAAAACTCTTTATAAGTTATATCAATCATATTTAGTTCCACTCTATTTACCGAGTCATTATTCACCCCTACAATTCTATATAACTCTCCATCAATTTTAATCAAATCATTATTATAAAAACTTGCGATAAACACTGCATTTTGATCAATTTTTTTCTCACTTTTTGCTTTCTCATAAGCATTTGAATCAATTTTAAAGAAACCTTCTTTTTTGATGACATCTAAATTTTTAACTGTCACAAATTTATATCCACCATTATCTAAGTAAACATCAAAGCGATATGGTTTTAATGATAGTTTTACTATTTTATTCTGACTATTTGAATAGTCGCTTGTAATATCAAGATGCGCATTTAACTTTTTACCGTAATATTTAATCTTTTTGATGATAGGTCCATTATCTTTTTTTACTATATTTAGTTAAATAATTGCCTGTTTCTTCATGGTACTTATAAAGCGGGTTCTTCTCATTACTGTATTGTTCCATAATAGTTTTCAGTTTTTGATAAGTTTGTGGATCATGATGATACATTAATAATTTTTCTGGTGATTTCTTAATTAAATTTTTCAATTTATCATTATCTTTGTCATATAGTCCTTTGATGTTATTTATGATAAGTGTATTGCCTTTATCATCTTTCCTTGTTGAATATAAGGTATCATTTACTAATTCTCTATTCGGTTTTTTATCGACTCTGTGTGAGTACTTATAATCTTTAAAGTCTTTAATACTTTGTATTTGGCGCGGGATTACAAATATTTCTTTATATTCATCGTCAGTTTCAATTCCCGGCATATTTTCAGCTTGTTGCTCTTCAACTGTTTGGTTTTCCATGACTTTATTAGTTGTATCTAGTTTTTTCCATTCTTTGAAAATAAAGTCAGCGTTAGCAATGACCAATGCGTCTTCAGCATGATGTTTGTAACCTTGATTTCTTTCTTTTTTGAACTTCCATTTTTTTCTTAAGAAACTCGTGAAACCTCCATTAATCGATTTTACTTTGACATCTAAGTCATTTACTCTAAAATAGGATCTTAATAAATTCATTAACTCTCTAGTCGCATATCGTGTATCTACCAAATTACGGTTAATAAAATCTTTTTGGACACTAAATCGATTAATATCTCTTTCTTCTAATAAATATTCTTTTTTCTTCTTAGAAACTCTTCCTTTACCTTTAGAAAGGTTCAAAATATGCTTTTTAAATATCTCATAACTAATTTTCGCATCAGAAGAACTCAAATATTGAAATGGCGTTCTATTCCCTTTCTTACTATTCTCCTCTTGTTTTACTAGCACTTTATTATTGAAAGAGTTATCAAAAGAAACAGAACGAGGAATAATATGATCAACTTCATAATGATATGGATTATTAAGTAAATCTTCTAATGGAATAGGTTCCAATGAATACAAACATTTTCCTTCTTGCATATCATGCAGTTTAATCTTTTCAATTAAAAACTTAGCTTTTTCTTTACCGGTTTCCTTAATGATTTTTTCGATTCTTTCATTAGTCTGGCGGTTTCTTTTCTGCATTTCATTGATGAACTTTTGTGCCTCTTTAGAATTCTTTTCTCTTGCTAGCTCAATAATAATATCTTTTGGCAAACCGAATTTTTTAATAATAGCATTAATCACTTTGATGGATTGAATGAATGAACGTTTCACCACTGGTGATAAGATAAAATCGTCCACTAAAGATGTTGGTATTTCTTTTTGTTGGCTTAAATCCACTTTTTTCGGCACAAGTTTCAAACGATTGAAAATAGTCATTTGGTTATCACTTGTGTTCCATAATTCATCCAATATTAAATTGATAGCTTTTAGGGAGAGACGATGTGTGCCGGTATAACCAGTTAAATTTGAAATTTGTTCGATTTCTTCTTGTGTCAATTTTGGTTCCAGTTCAGCTAATTCTTCTTGTATGTCTTCTGCTGACTGGTAAATCGTTAAAATTTCAGCGATTTGATTGAGTAGATCAGCATTCTCCAGAATTTCTTTTCGGGATGTAATGCCTTTTATATCATGATAAATTTTAAAATTAGTGAATTCTGGTTTACCTGTACTCGTTACACGATAGCCTTTAATATCTTCTTCATTCACAAGTATCTCTTTCGCAATTTGTTTGAGTGTCGGCTTTTTCTTTTGTTTAAAGACATTCTCAATGATCTGGAATTTCTCATAATACTCTAGTTTCTCATTCTCATCTCGTGCAATAACCAAGTTATTTAAATCATTTAGGGCATTGTATAAATCAGCATTATAAGCATATTTAACACTTCGTAATTCCTCAGGGAAATATGTACAATGTCCCATTAACATTTCATACCATTCCTTAATATCCTTCCAGCCAAATGGACTACCTTCTCCTGGACCTTCATAGTATGTTCTTCTAGTTTCTAATAAGCTGATATATGTCTCTATGAAAGTTTCATCAATTTTATGATGATTACTTTGTGTCTTTAATAACTGCTTTGCTTCTTTGATGTAATCAGATGTTTTGAAGCGGTTAGCTGCACCTCTTACTTCGCCTTGTTCTTTTAATCGTTCTAACTGTAATTCCGCAACATATTTATCTTCCAAGGCTTTATTATTTCTTGCGATTTGTTCTTTAGTGGATAATTCATTGCCTGTATCTTCTTCCACATCACTTACATTATGTACACCTCTGCGCTTTGCTAAATGAAGCAATGCCGCAGAAAATTCTTCATCGCTTAATTTTTCACTTAGTCCTTTAACGCGAGCTTCGTATGGATTTATTCCACTTATTTCACTGTCTTCATTTAATAATTTATAATCAAACAACATTTTTTTACTCTTTGTAATCTATGTCTACGACGTCTCTTAAGTCGTCTTGCCCCTCTTTTTGATCGTCGTCCTTCATTATTTTCTACATTAGCTTCTTTAAATAAACGAACACCTGCATCTATAACATCTCTTGTTTCATATTCAATAATTCCATAACCCACTGATGTAATTCCGATATCTAGTCCTAAGATATAACTATTATTCATACTATCACTCCCTTATAATTTGAATATTTAAAATTTAATAAATGTAAAAAAAATCTCGCCAAACAAGTTGACGAGATAAACACGGCATTTTGCCTTGTTTTAGTAGATTCTGTAATTTTAGGTATAAGTACAATACAATTATTAGTATTGTAACTTAATGATATTATAGTAGTTATTATTAGTCAATCAATATTTTGTATTTTCTAATAATTTTAATTTTGACTTTGTTGAAAGATTTGTTAGAACATTTCTTTCGTTATTCACTTTTACGTTTTCTACTAGTCATAACAGTTACCATACCTATTAATGAAATACACAAGCCAAAGATTACTAATACAAGATTTCTTTCAGCTTCACCGGCTGCTGGTAATTCTTGTGATTGAGATGCATCAATTGATCTTGCTTCTGAAATTAATGCAGCAACTTTTTCATTGTATTCAGTCGTAGACATTTTACCAGTGTCTTTCAGATGTGTTAATTGAACTAACTTAGTTTGGTAAGGTTCATCTAATTTGATATTTTCAAATCCGATATTTGCCCATCCGTCACCGTCTGGATCCAATTCATCAGAAACTACTTCACCCGTAATTGCTTTAGCTGCTTGAGCTTCTGCACCTTTCACAATGTCTTCAATTCCAGTAAAAATTAATGCTACCGCAACTAACGTTGTTAAAAAGATACCGATTTTTCTCATTATAGGCCTCCTAAGTTTATCTAGTTTACTCATCTTTAACGTAACCCAAACTTGCCTTCTTTAAAAACCCTATTTACAGTAACTAAACAAACTTTGCAGAATGTTCGTAAATGACATAAAGGTAACTTTTATCGATATAGTTTTTCGGATGAAACGGCAATATATTTTAACTTAACTAACATAGCATTAAACTCCTTTTATCTACAATTTTCACACTTCCGTCATACAATTTTCAAAATATGACAAACATTTGTCCTTCATCTATTTAAAAATCTGTAATAATATAATGTAGCTTTTATATAAAGCGAAATCATTACATTTTATATAGATAAAGAGGTAAATTATGAAACCCAACACATTTAATCCTATGCAGCGATTACACTTTTACGCTGCGGTCTTTATTACGCCTTTATTAATTACTTTGACTTTGTCAGGTATTGCTTATCTTTTCTTCCCTGAAGTTGAAAATCAATTGTATAAGCACGAATTCTATGGTCAAAGCGAACATACAAAACAACAATCTATGACCGATGCGATTAAACAAATCGAAAAAGAACATCCTGGTTACACTATCAATAAAGTCAGTGTGATGGAGTCACCTTACAATAACCGCATCACAATTGGTGATATGGAAGGTAATTCTTACTATATTTTTCTAGACAATCATAACCAAATTGTCGATCAACAAAATGCGAAATACACCTATTCCAATATGGTCAGAAGTATACATAGTTCCCTTTCGACTGAAAATACTGCGATTAACTACTTAGTTGAATTAACCGCATGTTGGACTGTTTTTATGATATTATCTGGTAATTATATGTTAGTACGTAAAAAGTTATTAAAATCTAACAACAAAGTACTCAAATTCCAAAAATGGCATGCGATTGTCGGATTAATAATCGCCATTCCGATGTTAATCTTAGTCTTTACAGGCTTACCTTGGTCTGGCTTCATGGGTGCTAAAATCAATCAGATTTCAACTGCGTACCCACAATTAGGACAAACTCAACTCGTCGCAAATCCACCTAAATCAGAAGCCAATGAAATTCCATGGGCTTTAAGACAAAAAGCAGCACCACAATCAGAAGGTGGCGGGCATCATGGTAGTATGGCGATGCCGATGACAAATATTCCCGGTCAATTATCTTTGGATAAAGTGATTCACAACGCTGAAAAGCAAGGTTTAACACGTCCTTTTGCGATTGTTTATCCAACCAGTCCTGATGGTTCCTTTACGCTATCTAAAGCCAGCAATAGTGGTGTAACCGGCTTTGATGTCGCACCTGAAAAAGAAACCACACGTTATATGGACCAATATACTGGTAAACAATTAGGTAAAGTGGATTATCAAGATTACGGTATCCTAGCGAAATGGTTAGCTTGGGGTATTCCGCTTCACGAAGGCCACCTCTTCGGTATGGCTAACAAAATTATTAACTTACTCGTATGTATCGCCTTTTTAGGCGGAATCATCTTTGGTTTCATGTCTTGGTTTAGACGCTTAAAACACATGAAACAAGCTGAAATGCTACCAAGACGTGTGAAAAAGCCGATGTCTATTTCACTTATAATCACTTTGATTATCTTAGGAGTTTTAATGCCTTTATTCGGCTTCTCACTCATTATCGTCTTTATTATAGAAACACTCTTATACTTGAAAGATAAGCGAAATAAACAATTGAATTAATCAACAGAAACAAACAGCGCAACCCTGGGAGGCTGCGCTGTTTTTATATAGTAGGCTTTGTTTATATACTTATATATTGGATTTTGGGAGTAATTATTATTTAATATTTTAATGTTCAGTGAGTTTCAATCATTGGCTTACTTTGTTTTATAGTAGAAATCTGGAATATTTGCCCAACGCTCTTTGAAGTAGAACGCTACAGATTTTGGTTTACGATCTCTTGTGAAGATACCTTTACGGTTACCTTGGACACGAATATGGCCTGTACTTGTTTCGAAGTCAGCGAAGTTCCAAGTTTGTTCCCCGATAAACTGTGGATATTGGTCTACGATTTCATGATTAGCTTCGTAATATTTCACTTGGTATTCTTCTGTGAACATAATGTCATCGATTGCGTGTAATCCGGCTACAGTATCTGCACCGTATTCTGTAAACATAATTGGCTTATTCGGTTGTACTTTAGACCAGCCATCCATTTCTTTCTTCAATGATGCTTTCGCTGCTCTTAAATCACCTTGGTCTACATACCAACCATAATATCTGTTCAAGCAAAGTACATCGACTAAATCTTGAACTTGACAGTTATCAGGTTGTGAGAACATGATTGTTACGATTGTCATTGGACGATCTTGTGGGTCTAAGTCTCTTGCCAGTTGTACTAGCGGTTCGAAGTATTCTTTTGCACCTTTAGCATCTGATTCTGGTTCGTTAGCGATAGACCACATTACAACACATGCATGGTTTTTATCACGTGCGATTAATTCACGAATCACTTGTTCATGCGCTTCTTTTGTTTTAATGTCTTTCCATGTATCAATAGGATTATTTGACTTACCTAAGTGTACTAAGAAGTTCAAGTGAACCCCTACTGCAGTAGTTTCATCAATTACTACAATACCTTGTTCATCCGCAAGACGCATCATTTCTTCTGAATAAGGATAGTGCGCTGTTCTGAATGAGTTCGCATTGATCCACTTCATTAAGTTCAAGTCCATAACATTTGCGTTTTCATTATAGCCTCTACCATTGATAGGTGTATCTTCGTGTTTACCGAATCCTTTAAAGTAGAATGGTTTGTTGTTGATTAAGAATTGACCATCTTTCACTTCAACAGAGCGGATACCTACACGTTCTGTATACGTATCAACCACTTCACCATTGTCGAATAACGTTACTTTTAAGTTATATAAATATGCGTTTAACGGTTCCCATAGACGTGGGTTTTCTACTTTGATGTCACCTTGTGCACCTGTTGCTGAACCTACGATTGTACCTTCTTCATCTAATAATTCAACACGTACCTCTTCCACATCACCGACAACCTCAGTTTCATAACGAACTGTCGCATTGTCACCTTCAACTTTAGGTACCACTGTAATATCTTCTACATATTTATGTGGTGTTGTGTAGATTTTAACCGGACGGTGTAAGCCAGAATAGTTAAAGAAGTCGAAGTTTGGTGTGTTCTTTCTGATTAAGTTGCCATCTTCATCTGTAAACTCTTCATAGTTACCTACAGGTAGTGTTGAGTGATCTAAAATGTTGTTTACTGACACAGTTAAACGGTGGCTGCCTGCGCCAACTTTATCTGTAATATCCACTTCAAATGGTAAGAAACCACCTTTATGAGATACAACTTCTTCACCATCAATATATACAATCGCTTCATGTGTAGCTGATCCGAAACGTAAAACTAAACGCTCGTCACGTAATGCTTTTGGTACGATAAAGTCTCTTTCGTAAAAGACAGTACCCACATGGTTACGAATCTCACTAATCGCACCTTGCTCGTTATATGAACCTGGGACACTCATCACTAAATCAGTATCTAATGGTTGTGTCGCATCTAACTTTTCATTCGCATGTTCTAATCGGAATTTCCAAGTGCCATTTAAATCAATAATATTTCTTGTTTCTGTTGTAATTGGATATAACATATCATTCTCTCCTTCATTTATTATACGCCTGAATATGCATTGAACCCACCATCAACTGGTAATACTACGCCGTCCACAAAGCTTGAGGAACGGTAATCGACTAAGAAGAATAATGCACCGATTAATTCTTCTGGTTTACCAAAACGATGTAAAGGTGTCGCATTCAAGATTTTTTCTGCACGTGCTGAATAACTGCCATCTTCTTTAATTAATAACTTTTCATTTTGAGATGTCACTAAGAACCCTGGCGCAATCGCATTAACACGTACGCCTGTATCAGCAAGGTAAACACTTAACCATTGCGTGAAGTTGCTGACAGCTGCTTTTGCTCCACTGTATGCTGGAATCTTAGTTAATGGTGTAAATGCGTTCATTGATGAAATGTTGATGATTGTTGCTTCTTTGTTATCAATCATGTCTTGCGCAAAGACTTGTGATGGAATGAACGTACCTAAGAAGTTCAAGTCGAACACAAAACCAACACTTGCTTCATCCAATTCAAAGAATGTCTGCATTTGATCTTTATTATCTTTATCGAAATGTTCATCATCCGTCGTACCTTTAGGATGGTTACCGCCTGCACCATTAATTAACACATCCACTTTGCCAAATGCTTCATGGATTTTTGTTTTTGCTTGTTCCATCTGTGCTTTATCTGTAACGCTTGCTGAAACGAAGAGTGCTTTACCGCCCGCTTCTTCAATCTCACGTACAACTTGTGCACCTGTCTCATCATTCAACCCAATAATCGCAATATTAGCACCGACTTGAGCTAATGATTTCGACATCGCTGAACCGATGACACCATTACCACCAGTCACTACTACTGTTTTATTGTTCAAATCAATTTCGTACGGAATCATATACTCACTCCTTACCTTTGCTTACTGCTTCATAAAGTCCGATTAAATATGTCGCACCTAGTGCTCTGTCATATAAACCGTAACCTGGTTTACCTGTTTCGCCCCAAATCATACGGCCATGGTCTGGACGTACAGGACCTTCATAACCGAAGTCATGCATAGCTTTAACAATTTCATACATATCTAAAGAACCTTTATCTGAAGGGTGTGCAGACTCTTCAAATGAATGTGTACCTGTATGTTTGATATTACGCGCATGCACGAAGTGTACGCGGTCTTTTTTACCGAAGTAACGTAACATTTCAGGGAAATCATTATTTTTATCACAGCCTAATGAACCTGAACACATTGTTAAACCATTTGATTTTGAATCATAAAGGTTAATGAAGCGTTCTAAGTTTTCTTTGTTTGTGATAATACGTGGTAAGCCGAAAATATTCCATGGTGGATCATCCGGATGAATCGCCATTAAAATATCTTCCTCTTCAGCTACAGGGATAATTTTATTAATAAAGTAAGACAAGTTTTCCCATAGCTTTTCTTCATCAACAGATTCATAAGCTTTAAATAAATCTGCTAAATCATCTTTCGTATAACTTGAATCCCAACCAGGTAATGAAAGTTCCCCGCTTAATGGATCCATCTTTTTGATATGGTCTTCGTTATAGATTAAAGCAGTTGAACCATCGTCTAAACGATATTCTAAGTCTGAACGCGTCCAATCAAACACTGGCATAAAATTATAGCACACAACTTTAATTCCCGCTTTACTTAAATTACGTAATGTTTGTTGGTAGTTTTCAATATACTTGTCACGTGTAGGACGTCCTAACTTAATATCTTCATGTACTGGTACACTTTCAATCACAGATAACTCTAAACCAGCATCTTCTATCTCTTTCTTTAGTGCTTCGATTTTATCTAATGGCCAAACTTCACCAACAGGTACATCATAAATTGCGCTGACAATCCCTTCCATACCAGGAATTTGACGAATGTACTCTAAACTAATTGGATCTTCTTTACCATACCAACGAAATGTCATCTTCATTGATTATTCTCCTCCTTAATTAATCCAAAGTAATGATAAGCATTGTTGTAACAAATGCCTTTAATTAATTTTTCTAATAATGATGGTTCATCTGGAATTTCTCCATTTTCAACCATCTCTCCGATATATGTGCATAGAATGCGACGGAAGTATTCATGTCGTGCGTATGAGATAAAGCTTCTTGAGTCAGTCAACATACCTACAAAGTGCATCAGCATACCTTGATCAGCTAGTGATGACATTTGTCTCAACATGCCGCGTTTTGTATCGTTGAACCACCAGCCAGCACCGTGTTGGATTTTACTCGCAATACCTGGCTCTGTTTGGAAGTTCGCAATTGTTGAACCTACAACGTCGTTATAATTTGGGTTCAAGTTGTAAAGAATCGTTTTTGGTAAGTGATCTTCACGTTCCATCATGTCTAGTAAATGGTTCAAGTTATAGGCTAAGTTCGTTTGATCGTTAATTGAATCAAAACCTGTGTCTGGACCTAGCTTTTCAAATGCTCTCGTATTGTTATTTCTGATCGCACCGAAGTGAATTTGCATTGTCCATCCTTTGTCAGCGTATGCTTTGCTTAACTCATTTAAGACGAATGTGATAAATTGTGCTTTTTCAAAATCAGAAACCGTTTCTTTGCTTAATGCTTTTCTGAAGATGTCCGTGATTTCTTCTGATGTGAAATCTTCATAATCAATTCGTTCCAAACCATGGTCAGCTAATCTGCCGCCTTTGCCGTGGAAGTAATCGATACGTTGTTTCAAACTGTCAATGAAGCTTTCAACACTTTGAATCGGTTGAGTAATCTCAGCTAGTTTTTCAACAAAATCTATGAAATCTTGTGAACCGATTTTAAATGCTGCATCAGGTCTGAATGCTGGTAAAACCGCTGTTTTGAAATCAGATTGGGCTTTAATTTCATCATGATAATGTAAATCATCTGTTGGATTATCTGTCGTACAAATCAAATTAACTTTTGATTCTTTAATTAAAGATTGCGTTGTCACATGATTGTCTTTCAGATATTGATTCACACGTTCATAAATTTCTTCTGCGTTATCTTCAGTTAATAAATCATAGACACCGAAGTACATCGCAAGTTCTAATTGTGACCAGTGATACACTGGGTTGCCGACTGCGTTTTGAAGTGCTTGTGCCCATTTGACAAACTTTTCTTTTTTGTCCGCATCTCCAGTGATGTAATGTTCTTCGATACCTTGAGCACGCATAACTCTCCATTTATAATGATCGCCGCTCAACCATAAATCTGTAATGTTATCAAAGTGATGATCCTCACTGATTTGTTTAGGGTCTAAATGACAATGGTAGTCATAAATTGGCATGTCTTTTGCATAATCTTCATAAAGTTGTACTGCTTTATCATTGTGTAACATAAAAGTTTCATTGATAAATGCCATAGTATATACGCTCCTTTTAAATTTCTTCTCTTAACGCTAATTCTTTTACAATTTGTTCATGTCGTTTATCTGTTAATTTATAGAATATTCCGAAGACAATTACCGCAATTAAACTGATAACAGCAGGTACGACAAAGTATAAAAGTCCTAACCCCTGTAATGTATCGGCAGTTTGCTCGACATTCGGTTGATAACCAATAAACGTTAGTGCTATACCTGGAATAAATCCAGCTAAAGCTTGTGATACTTTACGTGTGAAGCTGTAGCTTGAATAAATAATCCCCTCAGTACGAACTCCTGATTTCCATTGGCCGTATTCTACAACGTCTGCGATAAATGCCCATGTAACTGTATTAGGAATCACTAGGAAGAACATGCCTAATGTACTAAAGATTAAGAAGGTTACAACGTTCTCTCCAAAGAATGCATAGTTTAACATTTCACAAATGATAAAGCCTACAACACCAATAATCGCAGTCATTTTTTTACCAAACTTCTTACTTAAAACAGTTGTAAGATATAATGCTGGAATCAGTGCGATAAAGTTGAACAAGCTAACAATGCCTACTAAATTAACTTCGCCAAGTACATATTGGAAGTAATACAATTGTGTAGATTGCTTTAAGAACATGGCTGTAATTGTTAGTAATGTATAGAAGGCAAGCACTGCGAATGCTCCGTTTTTCAATAAGTTTTTAAACGCAATTCTACTTTGTCCTTTTGTATCAGGGGGTTCTACTGTAAAGCGTTCTTTAACACCTTTATAACAAATGATGTGGAAAATCACACCAATTGCCGCAAGTACACCTACAACAACTGGGAACCCAATTGCTTGATTAGGGAATTGGCTTACCATAGGTAAAACAATGATACCTGTAATGAACAACGCACCTTGTGACCCCATATTTCTGAACACTGAAAGTTGTGTACGGTCATCTGCGTTTACTGTCATAGATGCAGAAAGTGAACCATAAGGAATATTAACAATTGAATAAGCCATACTGAATATCATATAAGTTGCGAATGCCCATATCACTTTACCGGTATAATCTAAATTCGGGGTGATAAAGGTCATTACTGTCATAATTGCTAAAGGTACTGTCCCAAATAAGATATATGGTCTGAACTTACCTCTTGGACCAATATTTTTACGTGAATCTACATAAGATCCGACACCTGTATCGACAAAAGCGTCAAATATTTTTGAAATTAGGAATACTAAACCTGCATACGTTGCTGATATTCCTAAAACATCTGTATAGAACTTAAGTAAGTAGATTTGACCTAAGTCAAACATCATTCCGTTACCTAAGTCACCAAATCCATAAGCAATTTTCTCTTTGAGCGGTAATTTCGGCTTTTCTATCGCTTTAAATGTTTCAACTTTTTCCTCTTGTCGTTTTGTCATCGTTTCCATAGCATGACCTCTTTTCTAGCGTTTAATATCCGCTGAATCTGTAATTTGGAAAATTGTTTCAACATCCGCTGTATGATAATCACCATGGATGGCGTGCTTATACAACATATTGTTAATCGCAAATTGAACTGTCGTTCTCAAATCCCAATTTTCCATTAATCCATAAATAATCCCTGTGCTGAATGCGTCACCAGTACCGACGCGGTCTAAAATATCTGAATCAAATTGTGCTGTCTGTTCTATATGGTTTCTATGTGATATAAAACCTTGTAAGCGGTTTCTTGAGTTCGTAAAATTTTTTCTTTGTGTAAAAGCAATGTATTCAATGTCATAGCGTTCGTGTATTTCAGCTAAATATGGTTTTAATGTTTCAATCGAAGCTAATCTATCTAAGCCATCCTTTTTATCCGTTCCATCTTCATTTGTAAGTGATAAAGGTTCATAACCAAAGATTAAATCAACATAAGGTAACAACTCAGACATCGCCTCACGTGCTGTTTCAAAAGACCATAATGCTGCGCGGAAGTTTAAATCACAACTTACAAATAAGCCTTGTGATTTTGCGGCTTTTGCGGCTTGTAACGTAACCTTAAACAACTGTTCATTCAATGCAGGTGTAATACCTGTAAAGTGGAACCACTGTTGATTTTTAAAAGCTGCTTCAAAATCAATTGACGTTGTATCCAACTGTGAAAATACTGAATTCGCACGATCATACACTACTTTAGAAGGTCGATAAGCAAATCCTTTTTCTAAGTAATACACACCTAATCTGCCATCAGCTTGTACGATATGATCTGTCCCGACACCGTACTTTCTTAAAGTTCTTAATACAGCTTGCCCAAGCTCATTTTGAGGTAATCCCGTTATCACTTGTGTTGATACGCCGAATCCAGCTAACCCGACAGCTACATTCGTTTCTGCACCGCCATAGACCGCATCAAACGATGTGGTTTCTGTAATCGTTTGATGGTTTGGAGGTGTTAAACGCATCATGATTTCACCTAGTGTGATAAAATTCATGACTTATCACCTCGAATACGTTCGAAGCGTTCTACAAATTTCTTCGTGTTCTGATAAATGATGTTATCACTGCCGTCTTTCGCACCTTTTGTTAATCCGCCGCCAATACCGATTGCAAATGCACCTTTTTTATACCATTCGTCCATATTATCAATGGATACACCACCTGAAGGCATCATTTCGACATTTGGAATAGGTCCGTGAACTGCATTGATAAAATCTGAACCAAGCACATCACCTGGAAAGACTTTGACTAAATCTACACCTGATTTCAATGCATCTGTAATTTCTGTGACCGACCCGCAACCAGGCAGATACGGAATTGAATACAAGTTACATAACTGTGCAATGTCTCCATCAAAATTTGGACTGACGATATATTTAGCGCCGTTTAAGATTGCGATACGCGCAGTATGCGCATCAAGTACAGTGCCAGCACCAATCACAACTGTGTCATCAGCATGTTGTTGTAAATGTTGAATCACATGTTCTGCACCTGGTGTTGTAAATGTTACTTCAATATTTTTGATTCCGCCCTCTATAATTTGATCAATCATATTTTGTGCATCTTCTTGTGATTTGCCTCTGACAACTGCGACCAGATAATTGTTATGCAACTGTTCCAATATTGTATATTTATGCATTGTTTAATCCTCCCTTAAAAATACTTTTTTAACTAGCTAGCTCACCACTAAAGTAAAAGTTTTTTTAAGAATGGTCAATTTTCCATCAGATTTCAGACCTCTTTTTATGCAAAAAATGCAAATAAAAAAACGCCTTTATCAATCAAGTTAAACCCTTGATATAAAAGCGTTTCTTTGTAATATTTATCTACACGAACAATGAATTTTCGGCGAAAAATGATATGAAATTTTACGTTACTATTTTACTTTTTACTCTTGGAATATCCGCTGTTTTTATCATTTTTTTTACGTTTTTATACAAATTTTTACCTTATTTGCGTTTTTTCCGAGATTTCTGACAAATTTATACTATGAAAAATTGTTTATGTTTATGAATTTAGATACAATAATGGTGTAGCGATTGTAAACGGTTTCATCATTTTGTATGTTTTTTCATTTTTCGATACTTTAATGGAGACATGTGATATACTTCTTTAAATCTTTGAGTAAAATAACTTTGATTTTTAAACCCGACATAAACTGCAATGTCAGAGACAGACATATTGGTTCGCACTAACAAGTCCCGCCCAACTTTAATGCGAGCTTTAATGATGTATTGTGATAAGGTAACGCCTAATTCCTCGCTAAAGATTCTAGATAAATAAGAAGGAGATAAATCAACCATCTCTGCTAAATATTGAAGCGTGAGTGGATGATCTAAATGTAAATCGATATACTGCAGAATTTTATTAACTTTTGGTGTGTGTTCGTACTGTTTCACTTTTTGAGCAATATCGGTGTATTCCATAGTTAACGCATGCATCACATCACTGAGTCCCTGCAAATTAACTACTTCATCTATTTCAGCAGCATATTTTTTAGAAATCTGATCGACTAGCAACAAGTTTGCGCCTGCTTTTTCGATTGCTTTACGTCCGAATGTATTTAAAATATAAGCTTTATATTTTGCGTTTAAAGCGTAATCATTTGAACGTTTCATACCAGCCACACTACTCATTAATTTTATCAGACAATTAAATACTGTTTCTTTATCACCATTTTCCATCGCAGTGATTAATTGATTCTCAACTTTATATCTTTCTTCTAATTCATTCAATGTGAATTCATATTGTTCTTGTGTCGCTGTATAACCTAGTTCTGTTGTATGCATCTTTAATGTAAATGGAATGACTTCATAATTCACATCTCGATTTTTAATAAAACGTACGGCTAATCGTGTCATTTTCAATGCGTCTCTACGATTACAAACCGGAATGCTCAATAAATATTGTTTCAAAGTAGCCATCTTTGATATTTTAATGCCCGCTTCTTGCAGCATTTCATGACTCTGTTTTTCAGTCGGTCGTTCATTTAAGAAAGGACCGATCATAATAAATTGTTTTTGTTTACGATACTTGAAGAAATAATAATGGACATTAAACGCATTGGTATAAAAGTAAATGTGCTGACTGCTCATCTCATTAATGTAAGTCTTTAAAGACTTACGTAATTGTTTACTTTCGTAATTCATAAACGGCGTTTTAATTTCATTTACAATTTGATTAATATGACGATTATCAAACACTTTTAATTCTAGCCCTAATAAGTACATTGCATGTGTTTTCAACATTTCAATTGTCTTATCATCCATATAAACACCTACTGACTTTATTTATAATGACGCCAAAAAGACGTAATGTCTGCTTTATCCTCTAAGTTGAATTGAATCATATCCTTTAATAAGTCATAGTCTATATCTTGCGTCCATTTAATACGGAATAAGTTTTCAGTATACGTATAGCCATTTGCGTCAAAACGGTCTATAAACGGCTTCATTCCTGCAGCTTCAGGATTTATAGAGAAATGTGCCTTTGCACGACTGAATCCGATAATATAGGTACCATGATGTGTATACATAGGTTGATTCCACTTAATGGCTTTTTCTAACTCAGGAAACGTTTCATCTACCCAGTTAAAAACAGTTGTTAAAATTTCCTTTTGTTTTGGATCCTCGATTTTATTTAAATACTCATTAAAATTTTCCATTGATTTCTCCCTTTATTTCGACTTACTTCCATTATATGAGACCATTCTCAAAAGGGCTATGAATGTATCTCTAAATTTCCATTAAAAAAGCATGACAGCGTAAGTCTATTTACTGTCATGCTTAAAGTAACTATGCTAATTCATCTTCTACTTCACCGTGTGAAGAAAGCAATCCAAATACATAGAATAAGACACCCATCGCAACGAGTGAAATAATTCCAGAAATCCATCCACCAGTCACATCGTGTAGTAAACCGATTAAGAATGGTCCGATTGCGGCGATGAAGTAACCGATTGATTGACCGAAGCCAGATAATGCGATACTGCCATCACTTGTACGTGCACGGATTGAGAAGAATGTCATACATAAACTAAATCCAGAACCCATACCAAAGCCGGCTAAAATCATACCGATAATTAATAGCGTGAATGATTGTGAGAAGAACAGTGCGAATCCGATAATAAAGAATGCGGAAACGATAGTCACTAATAGTTTTTGGTTCTTCATACGTGACGCTAAAATAGGGAAAATAAACGTCATCGGTACTTGTGCGAATTGGTTCAGCATCAATAAGTAGCCTGCTGTTGAAGCATCTACACCTCTATCTACTAAGATAGACGGTACCCATGCGACAACTGTATAGAAAATCATAGATTGGAAGCCCATCATGAATGCGACTGTCCATGCGAGTTTAGAACGACTGATTTTAAATAACTTTTTCTCTTCTTTAGCTGCTTGTTCAAGCATGGCTTTCTCTTGTTTCGTACCTGAAAGCATTTGCGGAACCCATAATATAATCGCAATAATCGCAAATACTAACCAGAAACCTAACGATAGACGATATGTACCCGCTTCAGATAACGGATAACTTAAGCCGCCGCCTAAACCTGCAGTGAAGTTCATTGTACCACTGTATAAGCCTGTCATTAGACCGATTTGAAGCGGGAATTTCCATTTTACATAACTTGGCAGCACGACGTTACCAAAGGCAATACCAATACCTAGCAACACTGTACCAAGGATGAAAATCGGGAATCCGCCAGAGACACGTACGATTAAAGCAATAATGACTAAAATCGTAGATAAGAACACCGTCTTAGACATCGTCAGACGAGAGGATACTTTAGATACAAGCGGTGATACAATACCAAAAATCAACAGCGGGATCGTCGTTAAGATACCTGCCACACTGTTATTGATTGATAAGGCATCTTTAATTTGATCAATAACCGGACCAACTGCTGTTAACGGTGCACGTAATGTTGATGCGACAAAGACCATCGCAAGAACAATCAACCACGAATCGCGCAATCTATGTTTTTGGAAGCGCTCATCCTGTACCATATGCTCACCCTTTCTTCATTTATTTAAGTTTATTTGAAAATAAAGAGAGAGGTAGGACAGAACCTAATCTCCCCACCTCATTGAATTAACTTTATTCTATGTCTTTCGTTTCATCAATGCAAGTACAGGTATAGAAGATTAACATACCTTACTATGCATCACGTCACTTATTTATTTAAAGTGATACGTGTACCTGCTTTACCTTCTAAAGCATCGACAGCGTCTGCTAATGAACAGATAATCGCTTCTTTACCTGTTTTCGCGAATTCAATCGCAGCTTGGATTTTCGGTAACATACTGCCTGCTGGGAATTGACCTTCCGCAACATATTGTTCCGCTTCCTCAACTGAGATGTTTTCTAATTTCGCTTCATTTTCTTTACCGTAGTTGATATAAACATTCGGTACGTCAGTTAACATAATGAACGTATCAGCGTTCACTTGTTCAGCTAATTTCAAGCCTGAACGGTCTTTATCAATAACCGCTTCTAAGCCATGAATTTTGCCGTCATCGTCACGATATACAGGGATACCGCCACCGCCAGATGAAATGACAACTGTGTCTGTCATTAAGCGTTTAATCGCGTCTACACCGTTGATCACCATTGGTTCTGGTGAAGGTACAACACGACGATAGCCACCGCCAGCATCTTCAACCATAGTGAAACCTTGTTCTTGTTCCATACGTTTTGCTTCTTCTTCTGAGAAGAACACACCGATTGGTTTCGTTGGATTATCGAAAGCTGGATCATCTTTGCTGACTTCAACCATTGTTAAAAATGACACAACATTTGAATCGATACCGCGTTGGTATAAATCGTTTTTCAGTGCACTTTCCATCATATAACCGATGAAACCTTGAGATTCAGCGTTACATACATCAATCGGCATTGGAGAAACTTGGTCTTTAGCCGCTTCGTTTTGAACGATGATGTTACCTACTTGCGGTCCGTTACCGTGTGTCACAACAATTTTGTGTCCACTTTCTTTAATGTCGGCCATTTTGCTTGCCGCATTTTTTACGTTGTTATATTGATTTTCAGGTTCTGTTGCAAAGTAAAAAAATATAGCTAAC
>NZ_KV797473.1:0-10041 GCF_001809385.1 Staphylococcus sp. HMSC055C03 | reverse complement strand
CTATTGCAATAGTGCGGGGGGCACTAATTGTTAATTATTTTCTTTAAATAGTGATGTTAACTAAGAATTCGCATCAACTATATCACGACATTGTTTAGCAGCAGCTCTTGGATTATCAGCATTTGCAATACCGCCACCAACAATAATTAAATCTGGTTTTTCAGCTGCTACCTCCTCAATTGTATCCGGTTTGATTCCACCTGCTACAGCTACTTTTGAATTTGAAATAACTGATTTGACAGTACGTAAACTTTCTAAAGGTGATACACCTTCAGCTTGTAAATCATAACCCGTATGCACAGCAATATAGTCAGCACCCATTTTATCTAATTCAGCTGCACGTTGTTCTAAATTTTGAACCGCAATCATATCAACTAATAATTCTTTACCGCTTTTGTGCGCTTCTTCGATAGCACCTTTAATTGAAGCATCTTCCGAAACACCAAGAATTGTTACGATATCAGCTCCGAACTTTACAGCTTGACTTACTTCATATGCAGCAGCATCCATAATTTTCAAATCTGCTAATACTTGTGTATTATTCACTGACTTACTCATATGTTCAACCGCAGATAATCCTTCATTGATAACAATTGGAGTTCCGATTTCTACGATATCAATAAATTCCTCTACTTCTTGAGCAAGCTTTGCTGCCTCTTTTTGATCTAATAAATCGATCGCTAATTGTAATTTCATTAAATTTTCTCCTCTCTAGTTTTTATAGTGCTATTATGGTATTATTCACAACAAATAACAATACTGACATTTTTGTCACTATATAAAATGGAGGCGGCATTTTGTTAATTAAGTATAATAACAAAGAGTTTTATACATCTAAAGATTTAGCTTTGTCTGTAATTGGTGGAAGATGGAAAACCGCTATTGTTTACCATCTTTTGCAAAGTGAACATTTAAGGTTAAGTGAGTTACAAAATAAACTACCTGATATCAATCAGCGCATGTTAATAAGACAACTTAGAGAATTAGAGCAGGATAAAATTATTGAAAAGACGATCTACCCAGTAGTGCCTCCTAAAGTAGATTATAAGTTGACTGAAATAGAATTAAAACTGGATAAAGTGGTCTTTTCAATTTGTGATTGGGGAGATAGCTTTCTAGATAAAGTGAGAAGCGATAATCATAGTAGTTGACATAAAGCTACTTATCGGAAGTTATATGTAACTCATCTAGTACAGATGATATAATATACAGGTCGCCTATCTCTCAGGCGTCAAATTTAGACGCAGAGAGGAGGTGCATTACTTTGCTAATCATTTTCGCTCACATCATAGCACCAGTCATCAGTGGCTGTGCTGTTGCGTATTATACTTATTGGCTTAGTAAACGCAACAAATAATTAATAGGCGACTTTATAAGCCAGCATCGAAAAAATCCCCACACTATTGCAGTAGTGTGGGGATTGGTGCATTAATTGTTAATCATTTTCGTTATCTAGATTATAACACTGGTTAGTAAGGGAATGCAAAATTACGCTCACTATTTCTAATAAATATTTTTTGAATTAAAATAGTGAATACTTTTCTAACTATAAATTTGGAAGTGAGTCTAATATATTTACCAATTTAAATCCACCCTTAGATTGGGTGTATTATTTCTATATAAAAACTGCGATTCTTTAGCTTTAATAAAATCTTGTTGTTTCGATCTATATCTGTGACTTCCTATCATGATATAACAAGCTTCAATTGCTCTTGTAATTCCGACGTAATGTAAATTTAAAGATTGTATATAATCCTCTTTAGATACCCAATTACCTCGTGGTGGTAAAACCCATTCATATAAATCTAATAGAAATACACACTTGAATTCTAATCCTTTTGATTTATGTAATGTCATGATATTAACTTCATCTTCTGATGCAGGTTTGAAGCTACATAAAGCTATTTCGCTACTTATAACTTCTTTTAATTTTCTATAAATTTGTTCATCTGGTTTATCCGGATAAATTAGTCGGGCGATGTTATGAAAATCTTCAATGTTAGATATGAGATCTTTTTCATCTAAATTAAATATTTTATCAACAATGATTAGTCCTTTTTGAAAGTTTTTATAATTTAATTCTTCATTTATGTATCTACTAACAAAACCTAGAACAGTTTCAGAATTCTTTTTATATAAATAATAGGAAGATAAAAGGTCATTATACAAAGTTGCCCAATTTCCATTTATGTTATCTAAAGCTGTTTCAACAAATAATTTATTATTTATTTTTAAAAAATCAGAAGCCCGTTTAGCTGTTTTGTTACTTCTACACAAAATTGCAAAACCACTATTTTTATTTATATTATATTTTTTCTTTAGTTTTTCAAAGTTTTTTTCTATAGATTCAATAATATTTTCGTCTGTTCCTAAGACATTAACTTTAAATACTCTTTTTTCTTTCATGATATTTTTTCTTCTAACACCCATAAGTTCTAAAGAATAATCTGAAATAGAATCGTGACATCTATGGTTTCTAGTGATTTCCAAATGTGTAAAATTTTCCATTCCTATTAATGATAATAAATATTTTGAATATCTCTCACTAAATGCATAGATAGCTTGATCTAAGTCACCTACTGCTATACCTTTAATTCCTTGATTTACTAACTCAATGAAAACTTTGTGTTGAATGTGACCACAGTCTTGATACTCATCAATAAAGATATGAGTATACCTCGCTTTGAGATAAAGTAAACTTTGTGGGACTTTTTTGAGTATATATAATGCTGTTTCACCACTAATTTCTAAGAATATCAAACCATCTTGTAATGATTTTTTTAGTAGTTCAAATATTTCTTCATCTACTTTATTTTCCTTTAATTTTTTTAACTGTTTATATTTAGGATAATCATCAAAAGAGTTTTTTATTTCCAATGGTTTCCCTTTACCGCATAAAATCTTTGCAAAAGGAATAATAATTTCAGAAATATAAAATTTGTCAATAGTTCCAAAAAAGTGATTCTTATTTTCTGTTTTTTTCTTCTTATAACGAGATTCCAGTTCTTGACTGGCTTTTCTAGTAAAGGAGATAGCTATAACTCCTTGAAAGCTCATTAAATTTGTAGATACATCTATGATTTTTTCTATTATTGTGTGTGTTTTTCCACTTCCTGGTTTAGCAGTAACAACTAAATTTCCTTGTTCTTTGATAATCTTCAGTTGTTCATTTGTAGCACTAATTTTTTTACTCATGACCATTAACTACCTCTTTTGCTAAACATTCAATTTTTTTAAGTGGGTTAGAAATTTCATCGTTTTCTAAACATTTTAATTCATCAAAATTATTTTTTAAAAACTCTAACATGTTCTCAGCTTTTTCCTTTTGCATTTTATATACTGTCTGTTTTTCATTCTGAGTATTATAGAAATTCTTTAAAGATTTAAACAAATTACTATGAACTAAATCATGTTCAAGGTCTATATGAGATAAGTATATGTTGTAATCTTCTATTCTCTTTTTGATTTCATCAGCAAAATCGATAGAACTCTGTGGACGCTCATTAAATTTTATCCATTCATTTTTGTCTTTATTATCTTCCCAAAAATGTAATAGACCATGGTTGTTACCTTTTAATAAAAGCTCTTTATATATACCGATAACGCGTGATATACCTGCATGATAAGAAAATTCAATATCTTTCTCTTTCTTGGTTTTATTAAAAATATCATTATCAGTTCGTAATACAAATGGAATATCTAAAGCTAAGCAAATTTTAATATAAGGTTTAAATCCTACACCATTCACTGTAATTATTGAAACATTCAATTTGTCTAAATCAATATTCAATTTTTTAGCAAGCGCAGTATAAAATAGTTTTTCTGACGGACCTTCTACTAAAAAAACTGCATTTACAAAGAATACATCAGAAGTTATTGCATCTAATCTATAACCAAAATCATCAAATTGCACTTGTAATTCTTCACTACATCCACCTTTTGCTACTTTTGTAGTTTTGTTTTTAGCGTATAATTTGACTATCTTGTTTGGTCTAAATTCGGAGGCTATATGAGGTGAGTGTGTCGTAATAAATATTTGTTCATCAAATTTATCTAACAAGTAATTAGAAAGCTTACGTTGTTGTTGTGGATGTAAATGGGCTTCTGGTTCTTCTATAGCATAAAAAGTAACTTTCTCTAGTGAGTTTATGTTTTTTTGTTTAGAAATCCAGGTTGCTAAAAAAATTTGATTATTTCTGCCATCTCCTCCTAAGGTTAAAGCACCTTCATCTGTATTGTAAGTTAGCTCAATATTACCTAACATTTTATCAATATCAGAATTAGCATTTTTAAAAATCAGTTTTTGACCTACATTATGTATAGCAAGCGATTCTAATTCAGCGTTTACTTTGTCTAAAGATTCGTGAATGTAGTTTAAATGATCTATTTTGCTATTCATAATGGTTAAATCACTTTTTATTTCAGTTATACGGTCTTCATCTTGTTTGGCTTGCTTTTCTGTTAATTGTGATTTTGCATTTTCGAGTATTTTATTTTTTTCTCGTTTCATAAAAGAATCTAAATTACGGTTTGTGTTTACGTACTCCATATTTAGTCTTTTGATATAAAAACGAGAACTTTTTAGCTCTAATAGTTCTTCAGTAGGTCCAGTAAGTATACTATATTCACCATTTTTTGAATTTTTATATTGTATATACACTGTTTCGTCATTGATATCTCCCTTAAATGTTGCTAATAAACAATCTTCTTGAATATGTGTTATTTTAACTGTTATTTCAATGTTTTCAGATTTAGTATATACATTATAATCGCTATCAAATAAATCTAAGTCTCTGTCACTTAAACTTCGATCAAATAAGAGTCTTAATGCAAATATTAAGTTTGTTTTTCCTATATCATTTGCCCCTATAATTAAAGACTTATTGGAGAAATTAATTTTCTCCTCACTAAAATTTCTAAATCCTTTTATTTTAATCCATTCTATATTCATTTAAGTGAACCTCCTACGTAGTATTATTTAATTATAAAATAAAATAACATCTTTTATATATTTATAATAGTTCTAATTTTTAAATCGTTCATAAATTTTATTAAAATTATTATAATATTAATTAAAATAAATAAAAGATACATTTTATTTATTTTCTTATAAAAATTGAAAAGTGTGTAGTAACCTTTTGTATGATTAGGGTGTATATTAATTATGAGGTAAGGTTTAATGATTGTTGGTTATGCGAGAGTATCATCTATAAACCAAAATTTAGAAAGACAGCTAGCTAATTTGAAAACATTTGGTGCAGAAAAAATATTTATAGAAAAACAATCGGGAAAGTCAGTAGAAAACAGACCTATATTTCAAGAAGCACTTAACTTTGTGAGAATAGGAGATAAATTTGTTGTAGAGTCTATTGACCGTTTAGGTCGTAATTATGATGAGGTGATTAAGACAGTTAATTATTTAAAAGACAAAGAAGTTCAATTGATGATTACTAGCTTACCTATGATGAATGAAGTGATTGGTAATCCATTATTAGATAAATTTATGAAAGACTTAATCATCCAAATATTAGCAATGGTTTCAGAACAAAAACGAAATGAAAGTAAACGTCGACAAGCGCAAGGTATTCAAGTCGCGAAGGTAAAAGATGTATATAAAGGGCGACCTTTACTTTATTCACCAAATGCTAAAGATCCACAGAAACGTATTATTTATCATCGCGTTGTAGAAATGTTAGAAGAAGGCCAATCAATTAGTAAAATTGCGAAAGAAGTAAATATAACAAGGCAGACGATTTACAGAATTAAAAACGATAATGATTTGATTTAATAAACTTTGTTTCAATGCAACTGAGAGCTTCTCACGGCGTCTCAAAACAGATGATTATAATCTTATTATGAGTTTTTTATATTATTTTTCATTAACGAATATTTTTAAACTATATTATTTTTGTTACTATGTAATCTATTCTACCTTTTCTTACACTCCCTAACTTTTCGTCACAGTTTGGACAGCCGATATCATGTGCAATATCAGAGATTGGATACCTAACTTCTTTTATATATAAATCTTTGTTACTTTTTGGACATTTCAGTGGATCTGCTTTCATAATACTCCTCCTTTTATTAGTTTACATAATAGGTCATTTTATCAGAAGTGCCAATAATAAAAATAATAGCCTTACAATCTTATAAACTTGTAGGGATATTTACTGTGTTAATTACCAAACAATCGGCTCCAGAAACCTTTTTAAAGTTCTTTTTCTTCCCTTTCTTCGTATTCACTATCTATTTCTTCGAATTGTTTATCGTCTATTGTGGGTGGTTCTTCGTTAATAATTTCATTCTCTTTCTCTTCAGGTATATCTTTACGCTGCGCCTCTGTAGATTGTTCCCATTCTTGTTGTTGATCAGTATCTTTAGACTCTCTAGTAAATGTTGCTTCTTGTACATTAACATTTTGTCTCTCATTAGCAGACATATCAAAAGAATAATTAGTTGTTTTTCTTCTTCTAACTCAGACTCCAACCTTTATATTTTTTTGTTACTTTCTAATCCTAATATTTGTTGATTCCCTAGCAATTTTTTAATGTATTAACATTGCTATTTTGTTGATCTAATTGCTCAGTTAGATTCTCAATATATTTTTCATCATTTTCAGCTCTAGATTCAAAGATTTCTATTTGCTTTTCTAATGCGTTTACTTTTGTTTTTAATGTCTCAGGACTATTTGAATTATTATATATTTTTCTCTACTTTTTCAGTATTTTTACCAAACATTTCTTTTTTTACTGATTCTTTTCTATGATTTTAAAACAATCATTATCCTCAATATAATTAATCTCATTTTCTTTTTCAAATGCTATATTTAAACTTTTAGTATTATTAACAATAGTTTGTTTAGTTACACCTAATTCATCATCAACCATTGATAATTCTCATAACCCCCCCTTAGATACCTAATTAGCCCTTTATAAAATGTTTTTGTCGCATAATTAGGTACTAAAACAAAGAGTTTTAACTACATTTAAAACTCTTTATATACCTTCTTAAAAGTGTTAATATTACTTTATAAATACTAAAAGAGTCAATGCTATTGGCGTAGCATCGACTCTCGGTAATAAAACGATTCGCACTCGTTTGTTTATATATTTTTTGATACTTGTATTATATCTATCTAATCATCTAAGTGCAAGCACAAAACATATAACTTACGTAAAAATTGTTTTATTACCTCAATTCTAAAAATGGAAATGAGGTTTTTATTATGCCGAAATTTGAAAAATACAATTTATCACAAGTAAAAACTGAAAGGTTTTATCAACTTCCTAAATATTTATTTGAAGATTCATACTTTAAAAAAATGTCGGCGGAAGCCAAAATTATGTATGCTTTATTAAAAGATCGCTTTGAATTATCCATCCAAAATGAATGGGTAGATAAAAATAATAACATTTACTTTATTTTCAGTAATAAACATTTGTGCGAATACTTAGGTTATGCAGAACAAAAAATTATAAAATTAAAAAAAGAGTTAATAAGTTTTAATTTACTAACTCAAGAACGTGTTGGTCTTAATAAACCAAATAGATTATACCTATTAAAACCTAATTATGACATTAAAGCCAGTCATAGCAAGGAACTTCCAAATTCACAGTTCCAGAACAATGAATTTGGAAGTTCTAGAACTGTGAATTTAGATGGTCAAGAACTTCCAAATTCACAGTCTAATGATACTGATTATAATGATACTGATTATATTAAGACTGAGAGTAATGATACGCATGATTTGAATGATAAGAAATTAGCATATCCTAGTAATCATTCAAATCACGACAATCCAAACTTTAGTAATGAAGCTTTAAAATTCCAATTATTAGAAGAATTACCGAAGAGTATTCAAAACTATTTAAGTAACTTTTCTGTAGCTGAAATTAAAATTATCAAGTCTGTATTGTTAAAAGCCAAAACATCTTTCAACAATTCTATTGATACATATTACTTATTAGAAGATATGGAATTTGAGATTGTTAATGTCCTTAAGCGTTTTAAAGCTACATTAATTCAAAAAAATGAGACTGTTCATGATATGCAAGGTTATTTAATGAAATCCTTCAAATCAGAATTCGCAGAAATGCATACTCTGAATAAGCGACGGGATAACTTACCAATTACTTCTTTATTTAATCAATAATTTAACTTAATACTTAATGAATTAAAAATACTCCTAATTAGAGTGAAGTAAACAAAGTTGAAAATAATAATATGAAAACAAGGTATCAAAGGATCAATATGACAAAGATTACTTTAAAAAGTATTGAATATATTTACAATATATATAAAAAAACTGTAGACCTCTTCAGATTTACAGATTTTCATCATGCCATAAAAATTGAGATTAAACCTTTATTTTTCAACTTTGCAACAGAATCCTTTTAACAACATGGAGGTTACAATGATGGATGATTTAAGAATTTTAAGGTCCAAATTAACAATTAAACGCGCTATGCTAGATCTTTTAACTAAAAAGCCATTTAAACATATTACTATCAAAGATATATCAGATAAAGCTATGGTAGGTCGTTCTACATTCTATCATCACTATTTAGATAAATATTATTTAGTTGATAATTTAATCACAGACAGCTTAGATGATTATGAGAAGACATTGCATCAGAGATTAACTGAGCCTCATGTTGATATTGCACATTTTTTGAGTACATTAAAGCTTGATAGTAAAACGTTACTGCTACTACGTCAAATTGAAAGTACAGAATTAGAAATTGACACTTCAATAAAACAAGATCTTACACAGACTTTTTAAATGAGTTTAAACACTATTCATCAATTCACTATACTGAGATATTACCTCGTCTGATGGCGACATTAGTATTTGAACTTTTAATATTGGCCAAAGAAAGTAAATTTGAACGCAAAAATTCAGAAATTAAAGCTATCGTGAATGATCGAGAAGTACGATGGGAAGATATTAAACATTGGAAATCAATTCGTTCAGCACGAGTCTTACCTCATCAAAATTTTTATCAATTAAGTGAAGATGAACTGATACAAGCAGCAACTGAAAGCAAATTGGCTTTAGGGACAGATAAAATACTAGACATCTACGACGAACGTTTAAATGAAAGTGACGCTATGTGGCGAACATTTGTTCAACGTACGTCAAAGGATACTCCCTTTAAAGAACGTCATGTCATCATCGAAGTAGAAGGTATTAACCCAGTAATGGTCAGCAATATCGATTAAGAAAGTGGTATGTCTTTAGAAGGTTCATATAGTCTTCATTCTGAACATTATGTCTTCTTACAAATAGATAACATGCAACTTGTAATGGAAACCTTTGGTAATTACAAACATCCAAGTTTGTTTAAAATTGAAATGTTAGACCTTAACACACATAAACTTCCTGACGATATTAATCCAAATGCTGCTAAAGGTATTTTTGTTCCACAAGGTGTCCCAGACGAATCAGTCATTAGACATATGGAACACTTTGTGATTGATATGATGAGACAACAATCTGAGAAATAAATAAAAGACCTAAGATTTTGCAGTGAACCAAAATTTAAACTTTTTGATTAAATTATTTCTTTTAAGGTAAGATTTCTGTATTCAACAGGAGTCTTGCCTTTTTAATTCATTTTTCTTCTTAAATGATTATAGTATTCGATATATTTGTATATTTTTAATTCCAATCCTTCACAAGAACTAATTTCTTCTACATAGGATAATTATCATAACAATCACCTTTCCTTGACATACTTTGAAAAATATATGGTTTTTAAGTATTTCCACCCAAGGCCTGTGCTGATAGTGCCAACCTTGATCAGAGTGAACTGTAGTTCGATAATTTAATTTCGGGATATTTCTAATAGCTTTGTCTAAAGATGGTAGCACCAAATCTAAAGTTGGATTATTGCTAATAGAATAAGCGATAATTTCTTTTAAAAACACATCTAAAATAGGTGATAAATAGTGTTTTGTATTAGTACTCATTATATTTAAGTGAGTAATATCTATTAGTTAATAAAAAAGGGGCTGGGACATAAATACAGTCCAAAATAA
>NZ_KV797472.1:0-17642 GCF_001809385.1 Staphylococcus sp. HMSC055C03 | reverse complement strand
ATCTTCTCACGGTGCTGCACCTCCTCATATCAATATTTATGACCTTACTTTTTAATACCCTACTTTTTTATAAAAAACACAATAAATTTATTTAAAAAACTTCTATACTAAATTCGATTGATGAGATAACCTAGCAGTTATTTTTCAATCGGATTTTTTGTATAAAAAGGGCATAATCCCTTATCGCTGTAGTTACTATAACCAAATAAGAAAGAGGTATTGTTTTTATGACTAATTGTATAGCAAAAATCATTGATTATAAAGGAACACTTACATATACGACTGACTGTTGTGAAAACTACGGAGCAGTTAATCAAAATAATCTAATTGTTAAAAGGGTAAACGTAAAACAATAATCAAATTATTAAAAATTCAAGGTACACCTAGCTACTTAGAATTAAAAAAGCAAAAAATTCTATTGTCGTGACTGTTGTCGTTCATTTGTATCAAAAAATTATAATTTCTGTAATAACTTAATACTTCCTCTTCTTTATCAAAGCGAAGAAAATAGAATATGTAAAAGTATTGGGCAAGGTAACAATGTTAGTGCTACGTTATATTAATAAAATAGGCGAAAGTGTAAAAACTGATCAAAATAATTAGCACGCTATGCTGAATATTTTTTAATTCAGATAAATTAGGACACTCTTAAAATTGAAGTTAAACAATTAGTCTTTCCATTTTCAAAGTAATTCTCTCATTGTTGTAAAAGTTGATATATTCTTTTATCTGTTTACGTGCAGTTCTTAAGTCTTTAAATTTGTAATGTTTATTGCCTTGATAGATTTCTGGTTTCATAATTCCAAGAACAATTCCATGACTTACAATTTTCCCTGTTCCGAGATCCTTGATTGTGCTTAAATAAAACTTTTTATCGATTTCTAGAATAAGTTCTGTCACCCATTTTTATTCTTTTCAGTTTCATAAAATTCTCTATCCATGATATTCTCAGCGGTAATAGAAGGTGTCGAAGGTTTATGTCTCGTTCTCGCAACACATATGCAAGACTTTTAGCATATTAATGTAGTTAGTAATTTTTCGTTTATCATAGTTATTATTAATACATTATGTTTTGTCTTTTTAAATTTACACCGTATTATTTCTAAATAGATTTCAGTGTCTTTACTCTCAGCTTTCTATTACATACTATTTTTGTTTTATCTTAAGATGTTTATCAAAAAAGGTTTTACACATGATTCAGAAAGTTATTTTTGTACACTTAAGCATACAATTTTGTCTAATATAAAGATAAAATAAACGTTTAGGAATTTTAAACAATCACTTGAGAAGTTTTAAACTATAAATCAAAAGAATCTTGTATAATTTAGATAGTGATAGCAAAAGAACATGAGACTAATACCGGTGATTGATAATATCACTGATTTATCATGAAACTCATTGTTGTTTTAGCTTAACTTAAAATTGAATAATTGATATGTAAGGAGGAGAATTTTTATGGCAGGTATTGTAGATACTATTGGTCAAGCAATTCAATCAGGCCTAAACCAAGATTGGGTAACTATGGGTACTAATATTGCTAAAGCATTAGCTCAAGGTATTGATGTTGTTTCTGGTTTCATTGGTTAACATAAAGAATTAAAACAGCTTCAATAATTAAATTATTGAAGCTGTTTTAATTCTTTATGTTTAGATTCTCTAAAAGATAACTAAAAGTACTTCTTCATCTCTTACAATAGTGAAGAGGAACAGTAGCCCATTAAGTTTAAACATAGTGGGAACTTCTTTTATAAATTAATATATCATGATCACTTATTTATTCTTTCGCTTGTTTACAGCAATAAAATACAATTAAGTGACTTTTTGAACGATTCAAAAAATAAAATATACTATTACAACTACAAATATCACAACTATTTTTTAGAAAAATTTACTTCCTAAAAAAGTTATTACATTACGTAAATACTTAATAATTTACCTATACTTATAATTATTTTTACTCGAATGATTGTAGGGTATATACGTTTTATAATTTTTTAGATTTCTTTGAAGTGGTAAACATATGAAACGCCATCTTTCTTTTTAACTAATAACTTTTCCTGTATTAGTTCCTGACAAATGTTTTCTATTGTATTATAAGTACCGCCAAACTCATTCATTATTCCAGTTAGTGTGTATTTTATATAGTTTTCATTTAAGTTGTTTTGTTCATTGAAAAAATAACTATAGAAGAGCTTCGCTCCATTACTTAAATGACTGTATTGTCCATTTATTAAAGCGTTATGAATGGATACTTTCTCCTGATTTACTGGTATGTTTAGATGTACTTTAGAATAATAAGTATATTCAATAAGTTTATGCTTTTTTAGTATCCGTTTACTTTGTCTAAAAGTTTCTCGACTTATATTAGCTAAATGAATAATCTGATTTTGGTTTATTGATAATTTGTCATGAACATTCATAAATGAATACATCAATGCCAATATATATTTTTGATTGGCCTTAACTTTTTTATAGTCTTCACCATTTATTATTTCTTTGAAAATGAAGTAGTCTCTATCCATCTTTATCTCTCTCCACAGTATAGAATAATTTTATTTTTTGGTTTTTATTGATCGATTTTAAAAATCGCTCATCTTCATTTTTTTATAATAAATACTCCGAATTTTCGAACTCTTATTTATATGATAGTTAACATTTGTATTACTATGTATTGAGATGAGAAGAAAATCAAATAAAAAGCAACCTGAATATCTAAATGGATTTCCGATTTCAGTTTTGGTAGGAATAATCACTTATATTACTAATTGTAAAAATCATAGCTACTTTATATATAGTGGGTAATTATATCATTATTCTACCATAACATGGATTAAAGGTTAAAGGTAACATTGAAACACAAATAGTAAGCTTTTTGAATTTAATTGATACATAATTCGACTTAAATTGTACTCATTACTTTGTTTAAATCCTTACAAAATATCTAAAGACTTATGATTGTTTTATTCTTATGTACGCTACTTAATTTAGAAACCTTCTAACTATGATAAGTTTAGTAAGTTGTAATTTTAAAGTTAGTCGAAAGTATAGCTCTAAAATTGTCAAATTCTCATAAATAATTATGTTATTCTTTTTCAGATTTTTATACTGGTGTTCATTACTTCGATAGAATCGTTAGAATACTTTTGGGAAATTCAGTGCATTTTTTATTTTCAGAAGGAAAGCTTTGAACTCTTTTTTGTTAATATTTAATCAAACAAAAAATTCTGTTAATGATAATTGATTGATGGGTGAAACGAAAGTTATGTGGTTATAAATGGAAGTGAATTTTTACAAACAAGAATAAATACGAGGAACAAACAGATTTAATGTTTAAAAATACTATTTGAGTTTGGTATGATTATCGATAGAAACATAATAATTACTGTTTTCGATTTTAACTCAACATTTTTAACACAAAAGCAAACTATTGTGTTAAAGTTTCTTGATTTACCTCAAGTATCTGAATACATATGCTTGAGGTTTTTTGTGTGCGCTCGGCATGAGTGGAAAGTGGTTAATCTTACCCGAGGAGGTCTCATAAGCGATTCTTCGAATCGTAGTAACAACGAATTATGAGAAGTCAGCAGAAGTCATAGTAGGGAAATTGTACCGAAGGACTGAACAATATTAAATACAGAGTAAAGAATCGAGGTTATAGATTTACGACGTACCGAAAACAATGGGAATTGGCAATCTGTGGATGATAAGTAGTGGAACGAAAAAAGATAAGCAGATGTGTACAGTAAATCTTAGTTGATATGAAAGAAATGTATCGTGAGTCTCCATCATTGATGGAACTTGTTGTAAGACCAAACAACATAGAGAAGGCAATCAAGAAAGTTATCAAAAACAATGGTTCTCCTGGAATTGATGGGATGAAGGTTAAAGAGTTAAATGCTCACTTCAGAGAATTCTATCCACAAATAAAAGAAAAACTGCTTAACGGTACTTATGAACCGCAAGCAGTTAAGAAAGTAGCCATTCCAAAACCAAATGGCAAAAAGAGAATTCTTGGAATTCCCGTCGCAAGGGATAGAGTTATCCAACAGGCAATCAAACAAGTTATCGAACCGACAATTAATCGTCAGTTTTCAAAACATAGTCATGGTTTCAGACCAAATCATAGTACAGGGACAGCATTGAAACAATGTATCCAATACTATGAAGAGGGTTATCACACAGTCGTAGACTGTGATTTGAAACAATGCTTTGATACATTGAACCATGATAAGTTGATGTACTTGTTTGAGCGCTTTATACAAGACAAAGCTATTTCTAAATTTATCCGCAAAAGTTTACAAAGCGGGTCTGCAGACCTGTCTGGCGAATACGCAGAAAGAAAGACAGGTGCCCCTCAAGGTGGAGTTATATCTCCCTTGTTGTGTAATATCTATTTGCATGAACTGGATAAAGAATTAGAGAAGCGCGGACACCGTTTTGTAAGATACGCTGATGACTTCGTCATCTTTGTAAAATCAAAACGTGCCGGACAACGTGTTATGGAAAGTATCACAAATTTTATCGAAAAAGACCTGAAATTAACAGTGAATAAAGATAAAAATAAAGTGGGTTCTCCTACACGTTTAAAGTTCTTGAGTTGTCTGATAATGAAAACAAATGGCACTTGTCGTTTCAGACCCACTATGGAAGCAAAAAGAAATTTAAAAGCCAAATTAAAGTGGGTCACAAGAAGAAATAGACATGGCACATTCAAAGAAATTATAACAGAAATCAACGCAATTACTAGAGGTTGGATAAATTACTTCGGTAGAGGTTTTATTAAAGTATTTGTCCAACGAATACAAAAGTGGTTGAACCGTCGTATCAGACAACTTATTTTAAAGCGATGGAAGAAAATCAAAACAAAATACAAGATGTTTCGAAAATATGGATTAGACCACAATAGTGCTATGCGTATTGCGAACTCAAGAAAGAAGTATTGGAGACTTTCAAACACGCATGAGGTTCATCGTGCGCTTACAACAAATAGACTCTACAAGTGGGGACTAGTACCACTAACCCGACTCGCAGAGTCTGCTTACGCAAGATATTGAACCGCCGTGTACGGAACCGTACGCACGGTGGTGTGAGAGGACGAGTGGTCAATTAATGATTACTCTCCTACTCGATTTAGACATTTTCGTTGTACTGTTCCTTTATTATTTTTTATGTGTAAAAATTAAATGGAGTACGCATATGCAGATAATGAAGCTTACGAACCGACAACAGATGAAGTGACAAAAGAACACGGTACGCCGACAACTGAAGAGGATGTAACAGGAGCGGTAACAATTCCGGATTATCCATCAGATAAAGGTACAATTACTAAATCACCTAAAAATACAAATGGTAATTCTGTTCCTACTAAAAAAGAATTACCAGAAACAGGACAACAAACAGATCAAGGTAATGCAACTTTATTTGGTTCTTTATTTGCAGTTCTTGGAACTTTATTATTGTTTGGAAGACGTAAAAAAATAATGACAATTAATATATAAGTCATTAAGAGATTTGTAATGATGATATAGATTTTATAGAGGCCTGTAGAATGATGTTTGATATCAACTGCAGGCCTTTTTTTACTTTTCAAATAAGGATGGTAAGAAAAAGAGAGGGGATTATTTAGTGAGAATAACATAGTTGATAGATAATTCTGTCAGTTTTAGATTGTTGTAGTAAGAAGAGAAATGTATATGGTTGTGTATGCTAAAATCAGTATTTAATATTATTAATAGTTATAAAAATAAATAGCGAAGAGTAAATGTGATTTGAAATGACATAGTAAAAGCATCGAGTGTGAAAAATATGGATAATAAATGCCATGACTTCATTGATGGATATAAATATTTAAAATATACAAAATCTTGAGGTTTCCGCCTATAATAAAAAAATTAATATTAATTAAGTTAACTACTGAAATTAAAGGGGATAGATAATAAATATAAGTTGTACTTTACAGTAAAATATAATATATTTTAAACTTGAGTTCAGATGATTTTGGTTTATTTGAATTTTTTTATAAGTCAAAACGTATGAATAATTATTTATTGAGAAATGGGGGGTTCAATGTTAGTACATTCATTTGATCCATTTAATAATTTGTTTTTATCATCAATTTTTGCTGCTGTACCTATCATTTTATTTTTATTATTTTTAACAGTATTTAAAATGAAAGGTGTTTATGCAGCACTATCAACTTTAATAGTGACAATAATAGTCGCTTTAGTCGTTTTTAAACTTCCAGTAAGTATTGCTGGCGGTGCTGTATTGGAAGGTTTTTACCAGGGGATTATTCCTATTGGTTTTATTATTATTATGGCTGTATGGTTATATAAAATTTCAACTGAGAGTGGACAGTTTGATATTGTTAAAGATAGTATTTCAAGTATTTCACAAGATCAGCGTATTCAATTACTGCTTATTGGTTTTGTATTTAATGCATTTTTAGAAGGAGCAGCTGGTTTTGGTGTGCCCATTGCGATATGTGCTGTATTACTTACTCAATTGGGATTCAAGCCATTAGAGGCAGCTATGTATTGTTTGGTGGCTAATGCTGCTGCAGGTGCCTACGGAGCAGTTGGAATACCAATATCAATTATTGATACATTAAGTTTATCTGGAAATGTTACTTCAACGGAAGTGGCATTAATTGGTAATTTAACGCTTGATTTTATTAGTTTTTTTATACCATTTCTATTAATGTTTATGATTGATGGATTTAAAGGTGTAAAAGAAACTTGGCTACTTACTTTAATAGTTTCTTTTACTTATACATTCTTGCAACTTGTTATTACAAGTTTAGATGTATCAGCACTTGCAGATATTATTCCTGGTTTAGTAAGCATGATAGTGTTAGCGCTAGTATCTAAAAAAATCCAACCTAAAAATATCTTTAGATTACATAAAGGTGAAAATACTTCATCTGTAACCAAACATTCATTGAAGGATATTGTTTATGCGTGGAGCCCATTCATTATTCTAACTTTTGTTGTTCTTATTTGGAGTTCATCATTTTTCAAAAAGTTATTTGAAAAAGATGGCTTATTCAGTTCATTAGTTGTTAAATTTAATGTTCCTGGTACGATGAATGATGTTACCCATACACCTAATGTTTTGACATTTAACTTTATTGCACAAACTGGTACAGCCATTTTGATTACAGTAATCTTAACAATTATTATTGCTAAAAACATGAATTTTAAAAGTGCTGGTAAATTATTAGTTGTTACGTTTAAAGAGTTATGGATTTCTGTAGTTACAATCTGTTTTATTTTAGCAGTATCTAAGGTGACAACTTACGGTGGTTTAAGTAGTGCAATGGGACAAGGTATTTCTAAGTCTGGTTCTATTTTCCCGTTGCTATCTCCGATATTAGGGTGGATCGGCGTATTTATGACAGGATCTGTTGTAAATAATAATGTTCTCTTTGCACCTATCCAAGCATCAGTTGCGACTCAAATTGATCTTAAAGGTTCTTTATTGGTTGCCGCTAATGTTGCTGGTGGTGTGACAGCTAAAATTGTATCGCCACAATCTATTGCCATTGCTACCGCAGCAGTTAATGAAGTGGGGAATGAATCACAATTGATGAAAATGACCATGCGTTTTAGTATAGGACTCCTTATATTTGTGTGTATTTGGACATTTATTCTTAGTATTTTTATAACTTAAGGTAGTAATTATACTATGATAATTCTAGGCTTATATTTCATAAATGGATGATTTACATTGGAAATTAGGATTTTCATTAATATGGTTTTTGTATTACAATGTTTTCTGTACTCAAAATAAGAAAGGGAGTCAATTATGAATAATAAAGAGTCAAAAACAGTTATTGTTATTGGCGCTGGTGTTTTAAGTACTACTTTTAGTTCTATGCTTAAAGAATTAGAACCAAATTGGAAAATAAAACTTTATGAGCGCCTAGACCGACCTGGTATTGAAAGCTCAAACGAGCGTCATAATGCAGGAACAGGTCACGCAGCATTATGTGAATTAAATTATACTGTTAGACAACCTGATGGTTCGATTGATATTGAGAAAGCAAAAGAGATTAATGAGCAATTTGAAATCTCAAAACAATTTTGGAGCTATTTAGTAAAGAGTAATAATATCTCAAATCCAAAAGAGTTTATTAAACCACTGCCTCATATCAGTTTCGTACGAGGAAAAAATAATGTTCAATTCTTAAAAGATCGTTATCATGCTATGAAAGATGCTCCAATGTTTGATAATATTGAGTATACTGAAGATATCGAAGAAATGAGAAAATGGATTCCATTAATGATGCAAGGGCATAGTGCTAGTGACATTATGGCTGCAAGTAAAATTGATGAAGGAACAGATGTCAATTTCGGGGAACTTACTCGTAAAATGGCTAAGAGTATTGAAGAACATCCAAATGCAAATGTTCAATACAATCATGAAGTTATTGATTTTAATCATCGTAAAGATGGTAAATGGGAAGTTAAAGTACGTCAACGTAATAGTGGAAATATTAAAACAGAACTTGCAGACTACATATTTATTGGTGCAGGTGGTGGCGCAATTCCACTATTACAAAAGACAGGTATTCCTGAAAGTAAGAACTTAGGTGGCTTCCCTATTACAGGACAGTTTTTAATCTGTACCAATCCTTCTGTTATTGAAAAGCATGATGCCAAAGTTTACGGTAAAGAACCGCCAGGCACACCTCCTATGACTGTACCTCACTTGGATACACGTTATATTGATGGAGAACGCACACTATTGTTTGGTCCGTTTGCTAGTGTAGGACCTAAGTTTTTAAAAAATGGTTCTAACTTAGATTTATTTAAATCAGTCAAGCCATACAATATTATGACATTGTTAGCTTCAGCAGTTAAAAACTTACCATTAATTAAATATTCATTTGATCAAATTTTAATGACTAAAGAAGGTTGTATGAATCATTTACGTACATTCTATCCGGAAGCTCGTGATGAAGATTGGCAATTATATACTGCTGGTAAACGTGTTCAGGTTATTAAAGATACTCCAGAGTATGGAAAAGGATTTATTCAATTTGGCACTGAAGTAGTTAACTCTGCAGACCATTCAGTTATCGCTTTATTAGGTGAATCTCCTGGTGCTTCAACTTCAGTATCTGTAGCATTAGAAGTGATCGAAAAGAATTTCCCAGAATATGAAGAACAATGGATGCCGATTATTAAAAAAATGATTCCGTCATACGGTAAATCGTTAATTGAGGATATCGAACTGATGAGAAAAACACGCAAACAAACATCAAAAGACTTAGAATTAAATTATTATATGAGTAGCAAATAATTTATATCATAGATTGATATAAAGGAGGTTTCTTATGAATAAATTATTAACAATTTCAATAATTGTTATTGTTGCCTTTTTGGGATTAAAACGTTATCAAGCTCATGTAAATAAGGCGCCCAATATAGAATATTAATAGATAATTATACAAAGAATAGCGTGAAAATATTTTAACTTAGAATTTAGCTTATTCATTCAAATGATTTTTTAATGGAAGAAAAAGCCGAGAAACCTTAAAGGTTTCTCGGCTTTTTGATTAATGACTTTTAACATGTTGATTAAAGGATAGGAATATGATTTAGTTTTAGAATAACTTTGTAATACTCAGAAGACCTTCATATCTATAGTTAATAAATAGCTATATTCTTTTTAGGCAATTTCATCAGAACATTAATAACCTAAATGTGATTTACGTTTGATTATAATTATATAGATGCTATCAAATGAAAAACAGTAAATTTGATATAAAGTGCTATGTAGTTATGTAATTTTATGAGCACAAGAAATTTTGATATAAAAATTCTATTAATAAAGTTGTAAGGGGCAACTAAATACAATAGGAAACCTTTTGTTTATCAATCAATAAAGCACGTAATATTTGTGGGGTGTATCACGTATTTATAATTGTAAGAAAATATATATCAAAAATCAACAAAAACTCCAGTAATAAACGACTATTTAATACTTTTACTGGAGAAAGTAGTGAATTATATAGAATCTTTTCGGAAGATAATGGGGAATATGATTACATCATAAATCTTTTATAGCGAAAAGTAAACTTATCAAATATAAATTGTTTAGTAATAACTATAGTATAGTGAATAGACCTGATTTTATTGAGAGAACATATAGTAGTTTTTTCGCACAAAACTTTTAGTACTACATATCATGTCAGAGTTTCCAGTAGTATGAGGTTCAAAAATATATAATATCACTAATATACAAAGTAAACGAGTTGAAAGGGAAGTTACTCTATAAAAGTTTACAGGAAAGGTTCTTAGGAATTATTAAAGTAATCATAATATGTTATAATGTTATTACCTTTCTTAAATTGAATGTCCGCAATTAACTTGCTGATTCGATTTTGCAACCATTTAATATGGTTGCTTTTTTTATTAGTCTTATTAGGTTCTGATAAAATATTTGAGGAAATATATTGTACCAAAAATCATCAATAGTTTTGCTAAATCTTTGTGAAGTTACATCGAAATATATCTATTTCACTCTCATTTGCGTTTTAAGCGCTTATATAGAGTTTTAGATTGTAAAATGTAAATGTTTGGTGTTTCTTAAAAATAACTCTTTAAAATTTTAAAAATAAAGGTACTCAAAATTTATAATAAAGTTTGTTAACAAGTATAGATAGATTTTAATAAAGTGAGGCATTTACTTGGTCAATTATAAATGTTCATGTTTAATAAACAAGGAGTGATAACTATGTATAACAGGTGGATCTTCAACTGGCCAATATTCTTTATTGTGATTTTGAATTATATATTTATTTTATTGTTGTTTCTATGGGGTTCTAATATAACCCATGTAAAAGTCTTTTTATTGACTATTCCTTTTCTTTTAATGACATGCGTTTATATAGTACTGTTTATAAAAAATAGATAGTTAGTGTTTACACGTGTTTATGTATGTCTGAAACGAGTTTCTTCTTTTCTTGTTGTTATAGTTAATCATTACAAATGATAAGAATCACCTTAGAATTTTTGGAATTAGTGTTTAGAAAATATTTATGTAGAAACTATAACTTTATTAAGTAACTGGTTTCATCAGATTTTGCAATTTAATGTATGAAACTATCATCTATGCATTGAATTTGGACAAAATAAAAATCATGGTATTTTTTGAAGGGATTTATTGATGCAGTAATTAAAATGGAAGTTATTTTTTAGTTTATACAAAAATTTAGTTTGTATATGGATTAATAATGTGAAATTACACTATAGTTTTGTGTGTGGAATTACATTATATTTATATGTATCTCATTTGTATATTAAGGTTTTATAAAGTTTTTGAATTAAAAAAGACGCAAATATCCTATTACTTTTCAAAACATTTCTTTGAGAAAAAGTTGTAAAAAGAGTGTTCATTGTGAGATAGTAATATTTGTTTGTATTTTGAGTTTGCTTGTTATAGCTAATAGTGGTAGATTTGAGAAATATACTGAAAAATCACCTACAAACACTATGTTAGAGTTTGTAGGTGATTTGACTGGTGAAATTAAATATAATCAAATGAAGTTGAAATGAGTTATCTTAACTCTTTGGGATTATGTAATATATCTTAAAGGATAATCTCTAATAAATCAAGAAGTACACTTAATTTAGAAGACTTTACTTTTTTAAAAAGGTTTAGCATAATAGATTTATATCATAAGATACTATTTGTTTAGGAGGAATAACAATGAGTGAAGAAAAATTTGAACAAGCAAAAGGAAATATTAAAGAAACTATTGGGGATGTAACTGATAACAAGGATTTAAAAGCAGAAGGTAAAGGGGATAAAGCCTCAGGTAAAGCTAAGGAAATTGTGGATAATGTTAAAGATAAAGCTAATGATTTGATTGATCAGGTTAAAGGCGATAAGAACTAAAGAAGTAAACATCTTAAGTATTATAGACTTTATACTATTTAGGGCTGGTGAGTAAATTACCAGTCTTATTTTTAATGTGAAAAGAGCATAATTATCTTTGGGAATTAGAAATATTACATTATCAAAATCTACGAAATGATGCACTTATGTCTAATATTATACTATCAGTGATTAATAACGATTGATCATTTAGAACATTCAAAATATTATTAAATCAATAGTTATAGTCAATTAAAAGTCAGATAATTATGCTTCACACCTTTTTTATTAAAGACTAAAAGTCTTTAATAAAAAAGGTCATCATACAGAGTATGATGACCTTGAAGTAAATCTAATGTTAACTGTGAACTTACACACACCTGTGAAGTGTGGTAGAACTGAAAACGCACACAACACGAGTTTATATGCCACTACTGAAAAGCGACATATAAAATATATTAGCATATATTTGGAGTAAATCAATGACTTTTAGTTTATTATTTCTGAAATATAATTATAATCAGAGGTCTTTGCCCAATTATTATCACTTCTTACTAACATAATTTAGGAATTACATGTTATCATAAGTACGTACCTGCAAGGTACATTGGTCATACAACTTCTTTTTTTGACGATTTAAGTGAGTCACTACACTACAACGATGGTGTAGTGGCTTTTTATTTATAACCATAGTTTGAATGTAAAATTCACTACAAAAAAACCGCCATTAAGGCGGTTTAGGAGCTAGATGTTTAGAAATGCTTTTCTAAATGAAAAATATATACAACTAGGATTGCAAAAATGCACTTGGGACATTAATTACTGTGCTTTTAATATATATTAAAACAATCCCTAATCAAAATATACAATATATCTAGTGTTTATACAATGAAAAGTAGCTATCTTATATTAAGAAAATACTAATTTGTCATTTAACTATCTAACGTTGGGTTCAAGATATGCTCTAATTTGATGGAAAGTATAAAAAGACTATTAGAACTACATTTATTAAATCAAGAAAAAGTTTAACCATGAAAGATAATACATATTTATCTTCCAGTAAGTTTGAGTAGTTAAGAATAATTTAATATATTTAAAAACCAAACCCACTCAAATTAAGATTTATCTTGTTATGAGAGGATTTGTTTTTTAGGTAATTGTCAACTGAATGAAGTTGTTAACTAAATACTAAATCATAGTAACAAATGCTTCATAGGGTTTTATATTATCTGTATTAATTTCAGTATCATAGTTATGCAATTTTAAATCTCCCTTGTTTAATTCAAGGTCAGTTTTTAGACTTACAGTTTGATTTGTTAGATTACCGACAATGACTGCAGTTTTATTATTTAATGTGCGAGTATATGCAAAGATACTGGAATTTTCTGAATCAATTAAGTTGAATTTTCCATACGTAAAGGTGTAATCTGACTTTTTAAGTTGAATTAAATCTTTGTAAAATTGCAATATAGAATGATCATCCGCTTCTTGTTGTTCGACATTAATTGACACGTAGTTAGGGTTGACTGGGAACCAAGGTTCAACATTAGAGAAGCCAGCGTAAGCTTCATCATTCCATTGCATTGGAGTTCGAGAATTATCTCTGTTTTCCATGCGGTGTTTCTCTAATAATGCATCAGTGTTTCCGCCTTCCTCTTTAACCATATGGTATTCATTTTTAACAGATACATCGTTAAATTGCTCTATACTTGTAAACGGAAAGTTCGTCATTCCAATTTCTTGTCCTTGATAAATAAATGGTGTGCCTTGTTGTAGGAAGTAAACAACCGCATGACTTGTAGCTGATTCATACCAATATTTATCATCACTTCCCCATGTAGATACACGACGTGGCTGATCATGGTTTTCGATGAATAGTGCATTCCATCCAGTATTTTCAAGTTTTTTTTGCCAACGATTCAATACTTTTTTATAAGCTTTAACATCGAAATGAGATTTTCCTGTATTCCATAAGCCTAAATGTTCAAATTGAAAAATCATATTAAATTTACCATTTTTTCTTCCAACCCATTCGTCAGCATTATCGGGATTTACTCCATTTGCTTCACCTACAGTCATAATATCATACTTACTTAATGACTCATCTTTGATTTGTTGTAACCAACCTTGAAGACCAGGACGGTTCATATCAGCATCAAAAGCCGGTGCATATTTTTCACCTGGAGGAACGGGTAAATCTCCCATTTCCCAAGATTTTTTAAGATGCGTAATTGCATCTACACGAAAACCATCAATACCTTTATCGAACCACCAATTCATCATGTCTATAACTGCATTTCGTACTTCAGGATTTTCCCAATTTAAATCGGGTTGCTTAACACTGAATAAGTGAAAATAATATTGTCCTGTATTTTCGTCATATTCCCAAGTTGAACCATTAAAAATACTTTCCCAGTTATTAGGTTCAGAACCATCATCCTTCGGATCAGCCCAGTAGTACCAATCACGTTTAGGACTGTTTTTACTTGAACGAGACTCAATAAACCAAGGATGTTCGTCTGAAGTATGATTGACTACAAGGTCTAAAATTAGTTTCATTCCTTTCTGATGGACCTTATCTAAGAGTTCATCAAAATCTTCCATAGTTCCAAAATCTTTCATAATGGCGTGATAATCGCTGATATCATAACCGTTGTCATCGTTAGGAGAAGCATACATTGGACTTAACCAAATAACGTCAATTCCTAAATCCTTTAAATAATCTAATTTTTGAATTAATCCACGTAAATCACCGATTCCATCATTGTTAGAATCATTAAAGCTACGAGGATAAACTTGGTATGCGACAGCTTCTTTCCACCATTGTCTATCTTTAATTTCTGTCATAATTTTCGCTCCTTATCGTTTTATGTTATTTACAATGACTAAAATATCAGTATGCTTTATGTTTATTTTTAGCCATTTAAAGATAGAAATAACACATTAAAATGTAATCGATTACATTTTAATGTATCAAGTTTTTTGATTTTTGTAAACGATTACATTAAAGTCAGTTATGTTATATAATAAGTTTGGATAATTTAGCTTAAATTATATTTAGAAAAATATCTCATTTATTTAGTAGTAGCTAAGAGTGAATGTTAGTATAACAACTTTTTTCAAATCAAAGTTGTATATATTGAACAAGGGGGATTCAAGAGTGACAAGTATAAAAGATGTGGCTAAACTTGCAGAAGTGTCAACAGCAACAGTTTCAAGAGTATTAACAAATACCGGGAATGTATCTATAAAGAACAGGAAAAAAGTTTTAGATGCTGTAGAAAAATTAAAGTATTATCCTAATAGTATTGGAAGACAGTTAAGAAAAATGGAAACTAAGACTATTTTAGTTGTAGTACCTGATATTACTAATCCTTTTTTTACAAATATGCTGAGAGGAATTGAAAGTATAGCTGAAGAGAAGGAATATCAAATTCTTTTGGCTGATATTCAAAAGAAGAAAGTAGATAATTATTTTAAATACCTTTATGAAAGGCAAGTAGACGGTATGATCCTATTAACGTCAAAGTTAAGTTTAAGAATAATGAAAGATATTTATGATAAATACCCTATAGTGTTAGCATGTGAAACAAGTACAATTCTAGATATTCCTACAATATCAATTAATAACATTGAAGCGGCAGAAACAGTTACAGATTTTCTTATTAATTTGGGACATAAAAAAATAATACATGTTACAGGATCATTAGATAGTATTTTGGGGAAAAAGCGTTTATTAGGATTTGAAAATAAGATGAGACAGTATAATTATCCAGTCACTAAGGAATCAATTATTGAAGGTGATTTTTCGTTAGAATCAGGATATAAAATTGCAAGACATATTTTAAGTATGAAAGATAGACCAACAGCTATTTTTGCAGCTAATGATGAAATGGCTATTGGAATAATTAAGGTGTTGAGAGAACATAGGGTAAATATACCGACAGATATTTCTATTGTAGGGTTTGATAACATTAAATTAGCTGAAATTATTGAACCTGGACTTACAACATACTCGCAACCTAATTATGAAATCGGTGAAAAAGCAATGGAGTTGTTAATAGACATTATAGATAAAAAAGCAATGGAAAGAAAAAAATATAATTTTAAATGGTAAGTTAATAGAAAGAAAATCAACTATATCCCCAAAAATGTAATTGTTTACAAAAGCGCTTTCATATGATAATATCTGTAAGTAATCGATTACATAATCAACGAAGACCGATGTGTGTAGAAAATATTATGTGAAATAACAGTCTTTAAAGTAATCGTATACTTTAAAGACTGTTATTTTTTAGGGAGACTTTAAAATGAAAGATACAGATGGTTTAGGTTATCAATACAATAGTGAGGAAGAAAAGCCATTGTCAGAAAAATTGAGTTTGCCAATATTGAAAAAGAGCATTATTTTTGCAATGACTTTTGGTTTCTTTGGAGTAAACATGGCATTTTCTTTACAGTCAGCTATGATGGCTAGAATTTTCCAAACCTTAGGAGCGAACCCTAATAACCTTGGTTGGTTCTTTATTTTACCTCCGTTAGCTGGTTTGATTATTCAACCATTGATTGGTTATTATTCGGATCGTACATGGACAAGATTTGGTAGGCGAATGCCATATTTATTAATAGCCGGTCCTATAGGAGCTATCACCCTTGTATTATTACCGAATTCAGGATCACTTGGTTTTGGCTATGCATCATTGGCTGCTCTTTTATTTGGAGCAATCATGACACTTTTTATGGACTTGACTGCAAATGCTTGTATGCAACCATACAAAATGGTTATTGGTGATATGGTTCCTGAAAAACAAAGAGATATGGCTTGGTCTTGGCAACAAATTTTTTCGAATATGGGAGGGATTATAGCAACTTTACTCCCATTCTTATTAACACTTTGGGGTGTATCGAACGTAGCGCCTAAAGGTGAAGTACCTATGACAGTAAAAATTGCATATTATATCGCAGCAGTTGTTCTATTGATTTCAACTATTTGGACGGTACGTTCTGTAAATGAATATAATCCTAAATTACATGCACATTATCATGGAATAGAGGAAAAAAGAGAACGTAAAAACTCATTGAATTTATGGCAATTGCTTTTAAAAGCACCTAAACAATTTTGGCAAGTGTCTTTAGTTCAATTCTTTACTTGGTTTGCCATTATGTATTTATGGACATATACACCGGGTGCTATTGCTAACAATGTTTGGGGTACTACAGATCCTTCATCAGCAGGATACCAAGAAGCAGGTAACTGGTATGGTGTATTAATCGGTGTACAATTTGTAGCATCTATTTTATTTGGCATAGTAGCTGCATATGCAAAACCTCATCAAAGAAAATTAGTGTTAAGATTTGGTTTGCTCATGGGTGCTATTGGATTTATATCAATTTTCTTTATTCATTCACAATGGTTATTAATTTTATCGTTCTGCTTAATTGGAATTAATAACCTTACTATGAATACACAAACATTTACATTATTAACTGAAAATACAGATGGTAAAAATGCTGGTGCTTATTTAGGATTATTTAACTGTTCAATTTGTCTCCCTCAGATTATCGCTTCTTTAGCTAGTTTTGCGTTATTCCCGTTGTTTGGTGAATCAATGCCAAACATGCTGTTATTTGCTGGAGTAATGTTATTGGTGGCTGCAGGATGTGTAAGTTTTATTGACTCCAAGTATGAAAAAACAATAGTGAAATCATAGAAATACAGATTGGGGTCGGGACATAAATGTTCTGACTTCTAATAA
>NZ_KV797471.1:0-438 GCF_001809385.1 Staphylococcus sp. HMSC055C03 | reverse complement strand
TTTGTTCTTGTGCTAACCACATAAATCTAATACTATCTGTTAATGCAAATTCTATTTTCCGTCCGGAAAATATTGAATTACTATAGGCGTATAAGATGATTTTCAACATCATACGAGGATTGTAAGACGATGCACCTCTGTGATTTTGATATTCAGCAAAAGCATTTTCAGGCATTCTTTCTACAATCTCATTAACGATATTTGCAGTATCATTTTCTGTGAAAGTAAAATCAGTTATTAGTGGCAGTGAAAGTTGAGACATGTTATAATTTTTATACATAAAGTTCCTCCTATGATTGGGTTTGTGGTGAATCTCTAATTATAACTTGGGGGGCTTTATCTTTTTAAGTTATATAAATATTTTACATAAAAATCCGAGGAAAATCACTTAAGATTCTCCTCGGATTTTATTTTGGACTGTATTTATGTCCCAGCCCC
>NZ_KV797470.1:0-1335 GCF_001809385.1 Staphylococcus sp. HMSC055C03 | reverse complement strand
GAACAAATGCTTTGATTAAAGAATGTTATGTAGTATTTAGAACCTTTTTAGTAGAAAATCATTATATAGAAGAGAATGCAATTTACATCGATGGTACTAAAATTGAAGCTGATGCAAATAAGTATACGTTTGTTTGGAGAAAGAATACAGAACGTTATAGTCAATCTAATATGAAGAAATCAAAAGAAATATACGAAGAGCTATTAGTAAAAGAAATTTTGCCAAATTTAAAAGAAGAATCACCTGAAGACATACAGATACACGAACTAGAGGCAATCGAAGATTGCTTAAGTCATAAAATTGAGGAACTAACTGATAAAATTGATTCTAACGATGACACGAAGCAAAGAAAATTAATACGTTCAGAACGTACATTATTGAAAAAATACAAAAAAGCAGTGAATGATTGTAAAGAGAAAAAGATGAAGTATGAAGAACAAAAGAAAGTTTTAGGAGATAGAAATAGTTATTCAAAAACTGATCATGATGCGACTTTTATGAGAATGAAAGACGATCATATGATGAATGGTCAATTAAAGCCTGCTTATAATATTCAAGTAGGAACCAACAACCAGTTTGCCTTAGCCTTCGGTGTTTACCAAAATCCAACAGATACAAGAACTTTAGAAAGATTTTTATATAGAGTGCAAGAACTAAATGGTGACATACCTGAAAATGTTGTGTGTGATGCAGGTTATGGTAGTGAAAGTAACTATGGAATAGTCATAGATGTATTTAATAGAACGCCTTTAATGCCGTACGGCATGTTTTTAAAAGAACAAAAAAGAAAGTATAAATCAAACCCTTATAACTCTCTTAATTGGAATTATGATGAAAAAGATGACAGATATATTTGTCCAAACAATAAACTATTATTCTTTTCTGGCTATAGATTCCGAAATGATAAATATGGATATCAACGTCAATTTAAAGAATATAAATGTTATGACTGTATAGGATGTCCGCTCAGAAAAGAATGCATGAACCCTAAAGCCAGACCAGATACTTTGAAAACAATCAGAAGAAATATGGTTTGGGAATTTTATAAGCACTTCACTAGAGAAAAGCTTTCAGATCCAAAAACTTCATCAATTTATAAACAAAGAAAAATTGATGTTGAAACTTTTTTTGGTAATCTGAAGGCTAATTTGGGTTTCACTCGAATGTCTGTCAGAGGCATTGAGAAAGTTGAAACCGAAGTTGGCATAGCGTGTATGGCTGTCAACGTTAGGAAATTGGTAGCTCTTCGAGTTGCGATTTTCTCTATAAACATAAAAAAGCGACGATTTTCAGAAATAATAATGAAAATCGTCGCTTTTATTAGAAGTCAGAACA